>PMOY01000095.1 GCA_003165655.1 Solirubrobacterales bacterium | reverse complement strand
CAGATGGAGATCGCGCTCGAGCTCATGCCCGAGATCGTCGGAGACGAAAGCGTCGGGGTGAAGTACGCGATCAACGGCGTGCTCTCGGTGACGCTCGACGGGATGCCGCTGATCGGAGAGAGCGCTCAGGTACGCGGGCTGTGGTCGGCCGCCGCGATCTGGATCAAGGAAGGGCCGGGGGCGGGCAAGACCGTCGCCGAGCTGATGGTGAGAGGCGAGTCGGAGATCGATGTGTTCGAGTCCAACGTCGCGCGCGCGTACCCGTGCCAGCGGACCGCGGCGCACATCAAGGCGCGCGCGTCCGAGGGCTTCAACAAGATGTACGGGATCGTCCATCCCGCCGAGCAGTGGGAGTCGGACCGTGGCGTCCGGCGCTCGCCGTTCTACGAGCGCGAGCGCGCGCTCGGAGCCTTCTGCTTCGAAGCGGTCGGCTGGGAGCGACCGCAGTGGTACGAGTCCAATGCGCACCTGCTGGAGGAGTACGGCGATCGCGTGACCAGGCGCGAGGCGGAGTGGGAGTCGCGCTGGTGGTCGCCGATCATCAATGCCGAGCACCTCGCCATGCGCGATCGCGCCGCGATGGTCGATCTCACCGCGTTCGCCGTGTTCGACATCACCGGACCCGGAGCGCTCGACGCCGTGCAGCGCGTGGCGATGAGGCAGATGGACGTGACGATCGGGCGTGTCGTCTATACACCGATCCTGACCCCCGGCGGAGGGTTCAAGGCCGACCTCACGATCATGCGCCTCGACGACGACGTCTTCCGCGTCGTCACCGGCGGGGCCTACGGGATGTCGGACCTCAAGTGGTTCGCCGATCGCCTTCCCGACGACGGCTCGGCGCAGCTTCACGACCAGACGAGCTCGTGGTGCACGCTGGGACTGTGGGGGCCACGGGCCCGGGACATCCTCGGCAGCGTCACGCACGACGACATCTCGCACGAAGGCTTCCCGTTCGCTCGCTGCCGGACGATCGAGGTCGGCGCGCTGTCGGTGCTCGCGTCCCGGATCTCCTATGTCGGCGACCTCGGCTGGGAGCTCTACGTCCCGATCGAGCAGGGCGCACGCCTGTGGGACATCATCGCCGAGGCGGGAGCGCCGTACGGTGTCTTGCCCGCCGGGATCGGCGTCTACGGGACGACCGGTCGCCTGGAGAAGTGCTACCGCGCGTACGGGATGGAGCTCGAGGGCGACTTCAACGTCGTCGAGGCCGGGATGGCCTGGGGGCGGGTGAAGGACGAGCACTTCATCGGCAAGGAGGCGCATGTGCGTCACCGAGAGGAGGAACCGGCCGCCACGATGTGCACCCTGACGGTGGACGATCACACCTCGTCGTCGGGGGTCAAGCGCTACATGCTCGGCAACGAGCCGGTGTTGACGCGCGCTGGTGCGCCGATCACCGACCGCAAGGGCCGGCGGTCCTACGTCACGAGCGCCGGCGCCGGCCCCTCGATCGGCAAGCACATCCTGATGAGCTATCTGCCACCCGAGCACGCCGTGCTCGGCGAGCAACTGGCGGTCGAGTACATGGGCGAGCGCTACCCGGTGACCGTCGAGGTGGTCGGTTCGACCCCGATCTTCGACCCCGAGAACACGCGCGTTCGGGCATAACGGCTCCGCCACCCAGCCATGAACGTCCTGATATGCGTCAAGCGGGTCCCGCTGACCGGTGGGAAGATCGTCTTGACCGAGGATGAGCAGGCGATCTCCACTCGCCACCTCGGCTTCACGATCAGCCCGCACGAGGAGTGCGGCGTGGAGGAAGCGGTCCGGCTGATCGAGGCCGGCGGCGGCTCGAGTACCGTCCTCACGCTGGGGCCGCCTGAGGCCGAGGAGCAGCTCCGCGACATGATGGCGATCGGCGTCGATCGCGCCGTGCACCTGGTCACCGACGGCGGCGAGTGGGATCCGCAGGCGACGGCGGCGGCCATCGTCGACGTGATCCGTTCCGAGGGCGAGCGCTACGACCTGATCCTCTTCGGGAACGAATCGGCCGACGCCGGCAACTTCCAGGTCGCGATCCGCGTCGCCCACGCGCTCGGACTTCCGTGCGTGACCGGCGTCAAGGGCCTCAGCGTCGACGGCGGCAGTGTGCGCCTCGAGCAGGAGGTCGCCGGCGGCCGCGATGTCTACGTGGTGCCGATGCCGGCGGTTGTGACCGTCAAGGAGGGTCTCAACCTGCCGCGGTATCCGTCGGTGCCCGGACGGCTACGGGCCAAGCGCAAGCCGCTGGCGACGTCGACTCCGGCGCGCCCGGATCCGCGGCTGGAGATGGTGAGGCTCGTGCTGCCGCCGGGATCGGGCAAGCAGGCCGAGGTCCTCGGCCACGGAGCCGAGGCCGCTCCCGCCGTCGTCGGCGTCCTGCGTGAGCTGGGGCTTCTGTGACCGTTCTCGTCTTCGTCGAGAACATCGACGACGAGCTCTCCCAGCAGGCGCTGACGTTCGCGCGCGGACTCGGGGATGAGCTCCATGCGGTGCTCATCGGGGCGCCGGCGGTACCGGCGGGCCTGGCCGCGTACGGCGTATCCATCGCCCACCTGGCCGCGGGCCTCGACGCCTACGCGCCGGCGGCGTGGGCGCAGGCGATCGTCGAGCTCGTGGCTCGGACGACGCCGGCGGCGGTGATGGGCCCGGGCACCGATCGAGGCAACGAGGTGCTCGCGCATATCGCCGCCAAGACCGACCAGCCGATGGCCGCGAACTGCATGTCAATCGCCGCCGGCGACCCGGCCTCGCTCGTGCGCGTGCGGTGGGGCGGCAGCCTGCTCGAAGAGGCGCGCCTGCATGGCTCGCCGATGCTGCTCACGGTCGCGCCCCACGCCGTCGCGGCCGAGATGGTGGCCGAGCCGGCCGATCTCGTCCTCGAGGAGTTCACGCCCTCGGTGTCGAACGTCGACCTGATCGCGCGCGTGTGTGAGCGGGCGAGCGCCGTGAGCGCCGGGGTCTCGCTGACCGATGCCGACGTGGTCGTCTCCGGCGGTCGCGGCGTCGGCTCGGCAGCGGGCTTCGCCGTGATCGAGGAGCTGGCGGAGCTGCTCGGAGGCGCGGTTGGCTGCTCACGGGCGGTGACGAGCGCCGGGTGGCGGCCGCATACCGATCAGGTGGGCCAGACGGGCACCAAGATCTCGCCCGAGATCTATATCGCGTGCGGGATCAGCGGGGCGACGCAACACATGGCCGGGTGCAAGGGCGCGAAGAAGCTGCTGGCGATCAACCCCGACGGCGAGGCGTCGATCTTCGCGAGTGCCGACTACGCTGTGATCGGCGATCTGCACGAGGTCGTGCCGGCGATCTCGGCGGAGATCAGAAAGGCGAGGAGCGCATAGCCTCACCCGTCGCAGCCGTAGCCCTCGCCGTCGCCCTCGCGCTCAGCGCCACCCTGTTCGTGCGCCGCGTCCAGTTGCTGAGCCGGCTGATGCGCTCGGCCCAGCCGGTCGAGCGCACGGGTGACGTGCCTCGCCGCGTCGGCAACGAGGTGTCGATCGTGCTCGGTCAGCGCAAGCTGCTGCAGCGGTTCGGTCCCGGCCTCATGCACGCCTTCATCTTCTGGGGCTTCCTCGTGCTGGCGCCGACGATCCTGATCGCGCTGATCGGCGTGGTGGACACGCATGCGACGCTGCCGTGGCTCGGCCATCAGGGCTGGTACGCGCTGCTCGTCGATGTGTTTGCGGTGCTCGTCCTCGTCGGCGTGCTCGCGGAGCTGTGGATCCGCAAGGTGCAGCGCCCGCGGCGATTCGAAGGCAGCCACCTCGGCGAGGCGGATCTGATCCTCGGCTTGATCGCGACGATCGCCTCGACTCTGCTGCTGTGGCACGCGACGCGGATCGCGCTGGGGCTGAACGAGTGGCCGCGGGCGTGGTCGCCGGCGGCACACGCGCTGTCGCACCTGTTCGGCCGAGACGAGGCGACGCGCGTGCTCGAGCGCGTGTTCGTGTGGGCGCACGTACTCACGATCCTCGCGTTCCTCGCCTACCTCCCGCGTTCGAAGCACCTGCACATCGGCACCGCAGCGGTCAATGTGTGGTTCGGGCGCACGGGCGCTTCCGGGCGCCTGGAGCCCCTGCGCTTCGACGATGAGGAGGTGCCGGAAGAGGAGATCCGCTTCGGGGCGGGGACCGCCACGGACCTCACCTGGAAGCAAGTGCTCGACACCTTCTCGTGCACGGAGTGCGGGCGCTGCCAGGACGCATGCCCCGCGTTCGCGACCGGCAAGGCGCTGTCACCCAAGCTCCTGATGATGGGTCTCCGCGACCAGATTCTCGCGCAGGACTCCTCGCCGCTGGTCCCGAACGCGGTGACCGACGACGTCGTATGGGATTGCGTGACCTGCGGGGCGTGCGTGGAGGCGTGCCCGGTCTCGATCGAGCACGTCGACCACATCGTCGACCTCCGACGCCACCTCGTGATGGTCGAGTCGAGCTTCCCCGCCGAGGCCGAGCCGATGCTCAGGGACGTGGAGCGTGCGTCGAATCCGTGGGGGAAGGCCCAGTCCGAGCGAGCCGACTGGGCGTCGGAGCTCGGGGTCCGCGTCCTCGAACCGGGCGATCGTCCGCCGGAGTATCTCTACTGGGTCGGCTGCGCCTCGTCGTTCGACGAGCGCGCCCGGCGAACCGCCGAGTCGACGGCCAAGCTGCTGAACGCCGCGGGGGTCGACTTCGCGATCCTCGGCCCGCGCGAGGCGTGCACCGGCGATCCCGCCCGGCGGATGGGCAACGAGTACGTGTTCCAGGCGTTCGCCGAGCAGAACGTCGCCACCCTCAACGAGGCGGGCGTGACGAAGATCGTCGCCAACTGCCCCCACTGCTTCAACACGCTCGCCAACGAGTACCCGGACTTCGGCGGGCGCTACGAGGTGATCCACCACTCGGAGCTGCTCTCGAGGCTCGTGCGCGAGGGCAAGCTGTCCCCGCAGCGCTCGGAGAGCCGCTCGATCACGTATCACGACTCGTGCTATCTCGCGCGCCACAACGACGTCCTCGGCCCGCCGCGGGAGCTCGTGTCAGCGGTCGGGCAGCCCGTCGAGATGAAGCGCAGCGGCAAGCGCACGTTCTGCTGCGGGGCGGGCGGAGCCCACATGTGGATGGAGGAGCGGGGCGACGCGATCAACGCGGAGCGCGTGCGCGAGGCTGCCGGAACGGGGGCGGACACGCTCGCCGTTGCCTGCCCGTTCTGCACGGTGATGCTGGACGACGGCGTGCAGAGTGGCGGCCAGGATCTGCGCGTCCTCGACGTCGCCACCCTGCTGGCGGAAGCAATCGACGCAGGCTAGGCCCACGGCGGTCCCGCGCGCCGGCGCCCGAGCTGACCGGTGCCGCGCCCGAATGCCCGGCGCGCCGGCATGCGTACCCGCGTGCCCGGCGCGCCGTCCGCCACTTCGGCAACGATTCGACCGTGACCCCCGCGAACCTGCACAGCTTCTTCGCGGCGTCGGCCGGCGTCGCCGGCGCGCTGATCGGACTGTTGTTCGTCGCGATCACCGTTGCTCAGGAGCGGCTCGCCGCTGTGGACGCAGCCCAGGCCCACCGCGTGCGTGCGTCGGCGGCGCTGACGGCGTTCACGAACGCGCTGACGGTCTCTCTGTTCGCGCTTGTGCCCGGCGGCGACGTCGGGTGGACGGCGTTCATCGTGGCGGTGGTAGGCCTGCTCTTCACCGGCGCGTCGGTCCTCTCGCTCGTCCGCGTGCGTAAGACGCAGCCGGGCGAGATGCGCGACGCCGTGTTCCTCGTGGGGCTGGTGATCACCTTCGGCCTCCAGCTCGTCTTTGGGCTGCGCGTGCTCCTGCACCCCCAGGACGCGGACTCGGTCCACATCATCGCGATCCTCGTGATCGTGTGCTTCTTGATCGGCATCGGGCGCTCCTGGGAGCTCGTCGGCGGACCGTCAATCGCTCTGCGTAGCGAGCTCGGCGCGATCCTCAGAAGCAGCCAGGACGACGAGCATGCGGGGCCCACCGACGCACCGGCCTGACCGGCAGGCCGAGGAGCGCCGGGCGTCTCCCGAGACACGCGCGCCTCGTGCGCCGGTGATCGTCCGCGGAGCCGTGATCGCGTGGCGATCGCCCCTGCTCCGGCGGTGGCATGATGACGCCCGTGGGGATGAAAGCGCGGATGCTCCGTGGCGAGCTGTACGTCTTTGACGATCGCGAGCTGGCGGCCGATCACGCCCGCGCGCAGGGAATCCTCGAGCGCTACAACGCGACGCGGCACGACGAGCGCGACGAGCGCGACCACATGCTCCGCGAGCTGCTCGGCAGCGTCGGCGAGGGCGTCGTCGTCCAGCCGGCCTTCCGTTGCGATTACGGGGTGCGGATCACGATCGGCGCGGGAACCTTCGTGAACTACGACTGCGTGATGCTCGATGCCGCGCCGATCACGATCGGAGCGGCGTGCCAGCTCGCTCCGAACGTTCAGATCCTGACCGCGACGCATCCGATCGACCCCGAACCGCGCCGGCTCGGCTGGGAGTACGCCGAGCCGATCACGATCGGCGACAACGTCTGGTTGGGCGCCGGCGCGATCGTCTGCCCCGGCGTGAGCATCGGCAGCGACACCGTGGTCGGCGCCGGAGCGGTCCTCACCCGCGATCTGCCCTCCGGCGTGGTCGCGTTCGGTAACCCGGCGAAGGTCCACCGCAGTATCGGCGAGCGGGACCGGGTGCACGTGCCAGACGAGGCCTAGCCCGACCCCGCGCCGACGAGCCGCTCGAGCTGGCGCTCGAGTCCCGCGTCGCCGACGACCCGTACCTCGAGCGGCAGTCCGATCCGGGCCGCGGCGCGCTTCGCGGCAGCCCGCGTGGCGTCCGTCGGACGCTGTGCGAGCCACACAACGCGGGTGTAATTCCCGAAGTACTGATCACGGAGCTGGGGGTGGCGGTCGAGGCCGAGCTCCCGCACGACGGTGCGCTCGAACGTCCGCGCGAGGAAGTCGGTGAGGAAGTAGGTGCCGGGCTGCTCGGCGAGGGCCTCGGCGACGTCTTCGCGGGCGAACAGGTCATAGCAGTGATCCGCGTCGAGGCGATCGAGGCCGAGGTCGTCGAGCGCGCCGTAGGTACCGCAGTCACCGTAGGCGACGACGACCGCGTCGTAGCGATCCCGAAGCCGGGCGACCTCCGTCGCGACCGCCGCGGCGATCCGCTCGGGGCGGTTGTGCAACAGGGCGGGCACCGGGTAGACGTCGAGATCCCAGCCGCGCCGGCGCCCGATCCTCCGCACGTCCGCGGCGAGCGCGCCGCAGGCAACGACGGCGATCGTGGTCATCCCGGGAACGCGAGCTGGTCGATGAACAGGTCGTTGAAGTCCGCTCGACCCGAGAGCTCGATGTACTCCACCTCGCGGAGGATCGAATGCGCCTCCGCGCGCTCGCGCAGCGACAGCGCGGCGATCTTCGCGCCCTCTCCCGCGACGTTGCCGGCCGAGACGATCCTCGGCAACGCGAGCTTGGGCACGAGGCCGATCCGCACGGCGCTGAGCGGAGTCAAGTACGCGCCGAAGCTCCCGGCGAGCAGCACCTGTGTGATCTCCCCGGGTTCGACGCCCAGTTCGCGCACGAGGATCCCCCAGCCAGTCGCGATCGAGGCCTTCGCGAACTGAAGCTCGCGCACGTCGCGTTGGGACAGGTACACCGAGGTCTCCGGGTCCTTGTCGCGCCAGTGCAAGACGAACACGCGCTCCTTGCCGATCATCGTCAGGCGGGGCGCCAGCCCAGGGTGCAGCACCGCAGCGTCCTCGTCGGGGATGAAGCGCCCGGAATGGTCGAGCAGGCCGTGCTGGACGAGCTCGGCGACGGCGTCGACGAGCCCCGATCCGCACATCCCGACCGGCTCGACGTCGCCGATCACCTCGAGCTCCAGATCGTCGCCGGTGATCTTGAGTGCCTCGATCGCCCCCTCCGCCGCGCGCATGCCGCACTTGATCTGGGCCGCTTCGAAGGCCGGGCCTGCGGGCGCCGCCGTCGCCAGCACGCGTTCGCTGGAGCCGAGCGCGATCTCGCTGTTGGTGCCGACGTCGATGAACAAGCGCAGCCGCCGGTCCCGGGTCAGTCCCGTCGCGAGGATGCCGGCGACGATGTCGCCCCCGACGTACGCGCCGAGCGAGGGAAACACGAACGCCGGCGCGCGGGGGTGGACGATGACGCCGAAATCGGCCGCGTGCACGGGCGGGAAGGTGTGGGTCGCGACGACGAACGGTGCCATCGAGAGGGGCTCGGGGTCGATGCCGAGCGCGAGCTGCATCATCGTCACGTTGCCGCACACGGTGATCTCGTAGATCTCGCGCGCATCGACCGCGCCCTCGGCGCAGACCTCATCGACGAGCTCCGCGACCGTCTCGTGCGCCCGCTCGCTCAGGGCACTGAGCGCGCGGTCATCCATCATCGTGGCGGAGATCCGGGTGATCACATCGGCGCCGTAGGGCTGCTGGCGGTTGAGCATCGAGCGGACGGCCACAGGCTGGCCACTGTCGAGATCGAGGAGGGTCGCGACCACCGTCGTCGTACCGAGGTCGAAGGCGATCGCGAACCGCCGGGCGGTCGTGTCGCCGGGCTCGACGTCGATCAGCTCCTGATCGCAGACGACGGCCGTGACGTCGAAGTTCGCGGCGCGGAGGATCCCGCCGAGCGAACGCATGAGGTCGATCGACGTGTGCGGCTCCAGGTCTTCGAGCCCGTCGAGCACCCGCTGGAGGTCCGAGCGCTGGTCCTCGAGCGTCGGTTCGGTGAGCACGAGGTGGCGCTTCTGCACCGACGGGCGCAGGATCACGTGCCGGCCGACGCCGACGAGCGCGGCCTTGGGCCGAGTCTGCAGCGGCGGGACCTCGATGACGAGGTCAGTGCGCGCGTTCGCGCGGCACGCGAGCCGCCATCCGTCGCGTAGTTCCTCGCTCGTGAACGCCCTCGGGTCGATCGCGCCGACGGGGACCTCGCCGGAGATCACCCGCACCTTGCACTTCTTGCACGTCCCGTAGCCGCCACAGGTCGAGTCGATCGCGATCCCGTTCCAGCTCGCGGCGTCGAACACCGGGGTCCCGCTCGGGACCCGAACCTCGGCGCCGTCGGGCAGGAACCGCAGGCGCACGCGCTGCGCGCCGTCCTCGGGGGCGGCTGCGTCGTCACGGTCGCGTCCGCGGCGCTGGGGCGACGGAGCGCTCACGTCGTCGCCGCTTGCTCCAGAGCCGCCTTGCGGGCGCGGTGAGCGGCGATCCAGCTTCCACCCCAGGGGTCATGGCCGAGCAAGAGATCCGCGGCGCGCACGCTCTGCACGCAGACCTCGGCGGTCGACATGATCGCGCTCGTCAGGCCCGCCGCCATCGCCATCGGCAGGAAGCCGGCGTTCAGGACGTGCCGCTGCGGGAGGCCGAATGACACGTTCGAGGCGCCGAGGCACATGTTCGCTCCGAGCTCGTCGCGGATCAGGCTGATCGTCGCGAGCGTCGTGGTCACGGCCTCGGTGTCGGCGCCCACGGTCATCGCCAGCGGGTCGATCAGGACATCCTCCGGCGCGATCCCGTAGTCGCCCGCGGCGCTGACGATCTTGCGCGCGCACTCCAGCCGCTGCTGTGGCGTCTCCGGGATGCCGGTCTCGTCGTTGGCGAGGCCGATCACCGCGGCACCGTGGCGGGCAACGAGCGGCAGGATCTCCTCGAGCCGCTCGTCTTCCGCGGTGACCGAGTTCACGAGTGCTCGGCCCTCGTACACCGAGAGACCGGCCTCGAGCGCTTCGATCACCGATGAGTCGATGCAGATCGGTACGTCGACGGCGGCCTGTGCGGTACGCAGCATGCTCTTGATCAGGTCCGGCTCGTCGACCAGCGGAATGCCCGCGTTGATGTCGAGCATGTCGGCCCCCGCCAGCACCTGGGCGATCGAGTCGGACGCGACCTGCGACGTATCGCCGCCCCGCAGCTGCTCCGCGAACGCCTTGCGGCCGGTCGGGTTGATGCGCTCGCCGATAATGCAGAACGGCTGATTGGCGCCGATCGTCACGGTCTTAGACCGCGACCGAAGCACTGTATCCATTGGTTTCCCTTTCGAGTCGGGGCGGAATGCCCAGGCGTGTGCAGAGCTTGGCGATGCCCGCGTCTCTGCGGAACGAGATGAAATGAAGGCCGGCGACCCCGGGCTGTGCGAGGGCGTGGCACGCGAGCTCATAGGCGATCTCGAAGCATTCGACCTCCGCGTCGCCGGCGTTCTCGACGCGGGCGACGGTTTCGGGCGGCACGTCGATTCCGGGCACCTGGGTGGCGACGAATCGCATTCCGCCGACCGTGCGCAGGATGCAGATCGAGGGAATCAGCGCGAGCCGCTCGCTCAGGCCCGTGTCAGACGCGACGCGCATGAAGCGCTCGAGGAGCTCCGGGTGGTAGCAGATCTGCAGCTGGAGGAAGCGCGCACCCGCGAGCGCCTTCTGCGCCGCCCGCCGCACGCGGTATTCGTACGGCGGCGCGCCGGGATTCTCGACCGCGCCGATGAGGTAGTGCGGAGGGGGCGTGATCGACCGTCCGGACAGGTAGCGACCGCCCTCGAGCACCCGCGCGAGCGCGATCAGCTGTGGGCCGTCGATGTCGAATACGCGGCGGGTCTCGGGCTCGTCGCCGGCGGTGACGTCGTCGCCCGTCAAGCAGCAGATGTTCTCGATCCCGTGCATCGCGGCGCCGAGCAGGTCGGCCTCGAGCGCCAGGCGGTTCCGGTCCCGACACGCCAGCTGCATGACCGGCTCGACGCCTGCCTGAATGAGGCCGATGGCGACCGCCAGCGGTGAGCAGTGCGCGTGCGCCGACGGGTTGTCGGTCGCGTTGAAGGCGTCGACGAACGGCCTCATCGGCGCCAGCTGACGCAGAATCTCCCCCTGACCGCCGCCGTCGATTACCGGCAGCTCGGCGGTGACGACGAACTCCCCCGCCGCGAGCTTTCGCTCAAGGTTCGACATCCGCGCCCGCCGCCCAGCCGGCCGGCAGCTGCCGGTCACGGCCGGTGATCAGGTTCACCCAGGCCGATGTGCCCTTCAGGCGGTTGTCGACCGGCGGGCGCAGGTCGTCGATGTGGCCGCGCCACCCGGGCATCCGTTCGGAGCGTTCGTACGCTTTCAACCACACGCAGCGCATCTCGGGCTTGACCTCGCAATGCCCGTTCGCCCGTACGCCGCCGCAGGGGCCGTTGCGCAGCGTCTTGGGGCAGTTCATCGGACACGTCAGGCCGGTCGAGTGCAGGACGCATTGCCCGCACATCTGGCAGCCCCACACCGGGCCCTTGATCGCGTGCTCGGCGCGTGCGATCAGCGCGGCGGCACGGGCGGGGGCGTGCGGGCGGGCGGAGGCCGGCGGGCGGGCAGGGGAGGAATCACTCACGCAGGCACCTGATCCCGTTTCAGCTGGATCAGCTCCTTGGCCTTCTTCACCGCGGAGGAAGCGTCCGCCGAGTAGCCGTCCGCGCCGACCGCATCCGCGTACTCCTGGGTGACCGGCGCTCCGCCGACCATGACGATCACCTTGTCGCGTATGCCGGCCTTCTGGAGCGCGTTGATGTTCGCTTTGAACATCGGCATCGTCGTCGTCAAGAACGCCGAGAACCCGACGACGTCCGGATTGTGCGCCGCGATCTGCTCGACGAACTTCTCCGGCGGCACGTTGACGCCGAGGTCGATCACTGTGAAGCCGGCACCCTCGAGCATGATGTTGCACAGGTTCTTGCCGATGTCGTGGACGTCGCCCTTGACCGTTCCCATCAGGAACGTTCCAACCTGCTGGGTGTCCGTCTCGGCGAGCAGGGGACGCAGGATGTCGAGGGCCCCCTGCATCGCGCGCGCGGCGATCAGCATCTCGGGGACGAAGTAGTCGCCGCGCTCGAAGCGAGCGCCGACCTCCTCGAGCGACGGGATCAGCCCGTCGTAGAGCATCCGTTCGGGCTCCAGATCCTGAGCCAGCCCTTGGTTGACGCCGTCGATCACGGCCGGCGCGTTGCCGATCAACGTCTCGTCGTAGAGAAGTTGCAGGATCTCCTCGTCGGTCATGCGGCCTGGTCTCCTTCCTCGCTGTGGCCCAGGCGCCGGCTGAGGGCCCGCGCCTCGTCGATCAGGATCGGTTGCAGCTCGAGGATCCGCGCCGGGGTCATGCGCAACGTCGGACCCGTGATGCTGAGCGCGGCGACCACCTCGCCCCGGGCTCCGCGCACCGGCGTGGCCATGGCGGCGAGACCGGGCTCGAGCTCGTCGACCGCGGTGGCGAAACCCTGCCCGCGGACGATCTCGAGCTCGGCTCGCAGGCGCCGCGGGTCCGTGATCGTGTCCGGTGTATGCCGCACCAGCGGCGGCGACGGAATCGGTCCGCGTCCGAACGCCATGAACACCTTGCCGACGGCCGTGCAGTGATAGTCGACCGCGCGGCCCAGCCACTGACCGGTCCCGAGGAAGTGACGGCTCTGCACCTGGGCGACGTGCTCGACGCCATGGCTCGCGGGGACGGCGAGATTGATCGTCTCACCGCTCGCCTCGGCAAGCACATCGAGTGAAGGGCGCGCGAGCTCGACCACGTTGCGCTCGAGCATGCTCCGCTGCGCGACCCGCAAGATCGCGGGACCGGGGCGGAGCCGGCCGCGCTGGCCGTCCTGCTCGATCAGGCCCCGCCGCTCGAGCGCGCTCACGAGCCGCGAAGCGGTGCTCTTGGGGATGCCGCTGGCGGTCGCGAGCTCGGTCAGCCCGACCGGCTGCTCGCTTTCAAGCACGCGCACGAGCAGATCCGCGCCGCGATCGACGGACGTGGTCCCGTGCGCAGGGGGCGGACGCAATCGATTAACTTGGAACTCTTGTTCCACTCAAGATATATTAGGGGTCACGGCGCTCCGGTCAAGGGGCATCCGGCCGGTCAGTCGGTATCCGTCCGGCAGCGATACCCGGTCGCGGGCGTCGCCGCCGGATCCGCACGCGAGAGGAGCCAGCTTGTTCGTCAACAGCATGCCCCGCTACGAGATCCTCAGCGAGGACGCGATCGACGTCCTCGACAGAGGGTGGCGGCGGATCGTCTCCGAGCTCGGGATCGAGTTCCTCCTCCCCGAGGCCGTCGAGCTCCTGCGCGCCGCGGGTCAGACCGTCGAGGACTCCAATCGCGTGCTCTTCGATCCCGAGTTCGTGCTCGAGCAAGTCGCCAAGGCGCCGCGCGAATTCGACCTGCAGGCCCGCAACCCGGAGCACACCGTGCGCATCGGCGGGGACCACATGGTGTTCGCACCCGTGTACGGATGCCCGTTCATCAGGGAGGGCGACGTTCGCCGGGACGCGAAAATGGCCGACTTCGAGAATCTCGTCCGCCTCGCCCAGGCGTTCCCCGAGCTCGATTCACCGGGCGGCACGATCTGCGAGCCCGAGGACCGGCCGTTGGACTCGCGTCACCTCGACATGGTGTACGCGCTGCAAACCTTGTCCGACAAGCCGTACATGGGCTCCGTCACCTCCGGTCCCAACGCCGCCGACACGATTCGCATGGGGGAGATCCTCTTCGGCGGGCGCGAGGCGATCGAGCGAGCTCCGGTCTCGATCTCGCTGATCAACGTGAACTCGCCCCTGCGCTACGACGACCGCATGCTCTCGGCAATGTTCGAGTACGTCCAAGCGGCCCAACCCGTGGTGATTACTCCGTTCCTCCTGATGGGGGCGATGTCGCCCGTCTCGCTGCCGGCGACGCTCGTCCAGCAGATCGCCGAAGGGCTCGCCGGCATCGCGCTGTCGCAGCTGATCCGGCCGGGTGCCCCCGTCGTGTTCGGGTCGTTTCTCTCGAACACCGACATGCAGTCGGGCTCGCCGTCGTTCGGGACGCCCGAGTCGGCCATCGGCGTCCTGTGCACGGGACAGATCGCGCGCCACTTCGGGCTTCCTTGGCGCGGCGGCGGCGCCCTCAACGCGTCGCAGACGGTCGACGCGCAGGCCGCGTACGAGTCGCTGATGACGTTCCTGCCGACGTTTCTGGCCGGCGCCAACTTCGTCATGCACTCCGCCGGCTGGCTCGAGGGCGGTCTCGTCTCCTGTTACGAGAAGTTCATCGTCGACATCGAGCTCCTGCGAGAGCTGCGGCACGAGTTTACGCCGCTCGAGATCGACGAGGCGAGCCTCGCCTTCGACGCCCATCTCGAGGTCGGCGCCGGAGGCCACTTCCTGGGTGCGGCGCACACACTCGAACGCTTCCGGGAATGCTTCTACCGTCCGCTGCTTTCCTCGACCGAGAACTTCGACCGCTGGACGAAGAAGGGCAGCCGCGACACGACCGCTCGAGCCGGCGAGATCTGGCGCAAGACGCTCGAGGACTACGAGCAGCCGTCGCTCGACGACGGCGTTCGCGCGGAGCTCGAGGAATTCGTCGCGCGGCGCCGGGCCGAGCTGGGGGATTAGGTGCAGTCCGGTGTTAGACTCAGTAATCCATGACTTATATATCAGTCGTGTGCGCCGGGCGTCGAGTCATCGTTGAGCGATGAACGCGCCGTCCTCTTCGACCGGGCGGCGGATCGCGGCTCGACCGCAGATCGGGAGCTCGGACATCGCCTTGGAGCGCGCCCCGCGCGAGTTGCTCGCAGATCGGGCGTATGAGGAGCTGCGCGACCGGATCGTCACGCTCCGCATCCCACCCGGCGCGCCGATCGACGAGGACGCCATCGGGCAGGAGCTCGAGATGGGGCGGACTCCCGTACGCGAGGCGATCAAGCGGCTGGCGCTCGAGAATCTCGTCACCGTGTTCCCGCGCCGGGGCACGTTTGCCTCGGAGATCAACATCACCGACCTGGCCCACATCTCCGATGTCCGCGGCGTGCTCGAGGGACACGCCGCGCACCGCGCCGCGCAGCGGATCACCGACACTCAGCGCGTGGAGCTCGACGAGCTCCTCGTGGAGCTCGGGCGCGGCCAGGGCAGTGACGACGTCGAGGCGCTGATGGCGCTCGACGCCCAGGTTCACCGCTTCATCTACCGGTGCGCCGCCAATCCGTATCTGGAGGAGACGCTGGGGCGCTACTTCAACCTGTCCTTGCGGATCTGGCATCTCGTCATCGACCGGCTGCCTCACCTGTTCGCGCACGTACACGAGCACGACGATCTGCTGCGCGCGATCGCCGCGGGAGACGCGGCCCGCGCCCGCGTCCTGCTTGCCGACCACATCGCTCGGTTCGAGTGCGAGGTCCGCGCTGTTCTCTGACGCGACGCCGATGCCTGCGACCGCCACCGACACGAGCGGACCCGGCACCGAGGAGCGGGCTCCGACACCGATCGCCCGCCTGCGGATTTCCTGCGCCGACCGCCCAGAGATCGTCGCCGCCGTGGTCGGTTGCCTCGCCGAGGCCGGCGCCAACATCGTCCAGTCCGATCAATACTCGACGGACCCCCGGGGCGGCCGATTCTTCATGCGCCTCGAGTTCCAGATCGACGCGGCCGAGCTCGTCGCTCTGCCGCGGCGTTTCTCCGCGGTTGCCGAGCGCTTCGGAATGGATTTCAGCATCGCGCACTCGGGTGAGCGTCAACGCGTCGCCCTGATGGTCTCGCGTCCGGAGCATTGCCTTCTGGACCTGCTGTGGCGCTGGCGCCGCGGCGAGCTCGAATGCGACATCCCGCTCGTGGTCTCAAACCACGAGGATCTGCGGGCGGATGTCACGATGTTCGGCGTCCGCTATGTGCACATCCCGGTCGCGCGCGGCGCCAAGGCGGCCGCGGAGGAGCGGCTGCTCGAGGTGCTCGGAAGCGAGTACGACCTGATCGTGCTCGCCCGCTACATGCAGATCCTCAGTCCTGATTTCCTCGCCCGCATCCGCACCCCGATCATCAATATCCATCACTCCTTCTTGCCCGCGTTCGCCGGCGCGGACCCGTATTCCCAGGCGCGTGAGCGTGGGGTCAAGCTGATCGGGGCGACCGCCCACTACGTCAATGAGGAGCTCGACGCGGGACCGATCATCGAGCAGGACGCCGCGCGCATCACGCATCGGGCGAGCGCCGAGGGACTCGCTCAGATCGGACGGGACATCGAGCGCACGGTCCTGGCCCGCGCGGTCCAATGGCACCTCGAGGATCGCGTCCTCGTCGACGGCAAGGGGACGGTGGTGTTCACGTGACTATCGCAAGCGCGGCCTAGTCGCCAAGTACTCGTCGAGCGGGGCGTCGTGTCCCAGGCGTGTCGACAGCGCGTGGGCTTGCTCGAGCGACACGCGTCCGAGTAGGCGAAGTCGCTGCGGGGCGAGCCGCAGCGACGCTCCCGATGCCGTCAGCGCGGCGATCACCGCTCCGCCCCGGTCGCGCACGGGCGCGGCGACCGCGGAGAGGCCCTCCTCGAGCTCGTCGACGATCGTCGCATAGCCCTGGTCCCTGACGGCCTCGAGCTCACGGCGTAGCCGCTCGCGATCGGTGACCGTCGCCGCTGTCAGTCGCTCGAGCTCGCCGTCCGCCAGCTCGGCGGCACCGAACGCGAGGAAGACCTTCCCGGCGGCCGTGCAATGCAGCCCGAGCTCGCGCCCGATCCAGTTGGTCGCACCGAGGAGGTGGCGGCCGTCGACCTGCGCGATCGCCTCGGTTCCGGCCGGGCGCGGCAGGATCAAGTTGGCGGTCTCGCCGCTCTCCTCGGCGAGGCGGCGCATGCTCGGCTGCGCGAGCTCGACGAGGTCTTCGCGGCCGACGCCCGAGCGCGCGAACCGCAGCGCGGCCGTCCCGGGGCGAACGCCGGAGCGATCGGCGTCCCAAGCGAGCAGGTCGTGGCGCTCCAAGGCGGCAACGAGCGGCGCCACCTCGACCGCCGCAAGCCCGACCGCCTCGGCCAGCTCGGTCAACGTGCGAGGCGAGCGCTGGAGCACGACCGCGAGCAGGTGGGCGGTGTGATCAGCCGCCGGCGAGGGCTGCGGACCGGCGGCGCTGTCGGTGCTCATATGCGACGGCCGGCGCCGGCGGTGCGCGCGGCGCTCATCTGCGCCGACGGCCAGGGGTGAGCACGACCGTCTGCAGCTCGGTGAAGGACTGCATCACATGCGAGCCGCCGACCCGCCCGATGCCGCTGTCGGTGCCGGCGCGGCCGCCGAACGGAAGCTGGGCCTCCCAGTAGTTGCTCGATTCGTTGATGTTCACCCAGCCCGTGTGGACCCGGTCGGCGAACTCGAGTCCGCTGTTCAGGTCGTCGGTGAAGATCGCCGCGAGCAGGCCGTAGGGAGAGGCGTTGGTCAGAGTAATCGCCTGATCGAGCGAATCGATCGTGACCACGGGAGCGACCGGGCCGAAGGTCTCCTCGAGGGCGATCCGGGCGTCGGCCGGCACGTCGGTGAGCACCGTCGGCTCCCAATAGAGCGAGGTGGCGAAGCCGGTCGCTCGCGAGCCTCCGCTGACGATGCTCGCGCCGCGCTCGACGGCGTCGTCGACGTGCTCGTCCATCTTCGCAGCGACCGGCTCGTTGTTCACCGGTCCCATCGTCGTGCCGTCGTGGAACGGATCGCCGAGCAAGATGCGCTCGGTCACCCGTCGCGCCAGGAGCTCGACGAACTCGTCGCGCACGGCCCGGTGGACGAGGATCCGCTCCCCCGCGGTGCAGCTTTGGCCGGCGCACAGGTAGCACGCCGTCAGGGTTCCCTCGACGGCGGCCTCGACATCGGCATCGTCGAGCACGACGAGCGGGCCGTTGCCGCCCATCTCGAGCAGCGCTGCCTTGCCCGCGGCGGCCTGGGCGACGAGCCGGCCCGTCGCGGTCGAGCCGATGAACGCGACCCCGTCGGTCCCCGGGTTGCGCGCGATCTCGTCGCCGACGATGGGACCGGGGCCGGTCACGAGGTTGAACACGCCGGGCGGTAGGTCGGCGTCGGCGATGCAGTGGGCGAGCGCGACGGCGCACACGGCGGTCGACGGCGCCGGCGTCCACACGACCGCGTTCCCGCAGGCGAGCGCGGGCGCGATCAGCTCGGCGGGCATCGTGTACGGCCAGTTCCAGGGACTGATCACGCCGACGACGCCCCGCGGGCGCCGCACGAGCATGACGCGCTTGCCCGGCGAGACCGAGTTCGGCAACTCGCCGGCGAGCCGCTTGGCGTCCTCGGCCGCCATGTGCCAGTACTCGATGAGCTCATCGACCTCGTCGAACGCCTCGGCGCGGAACGGCTTGCCCTGATCGAGGGTCAGCGTGCGCGCGAGCTCGTCGCGGCGCGACGCGATGATCTCGCCGACGGCGCTCATCTTCGCCGCGCGCTCGTACGCCGTCAGACGCGCCCAGCCATCCGCGGCGCTCCGCGCCACCGCGATCGCCCGGCCGGCGTCGTCCCGATCACCCTGGGGAACGGTCCCGATCATCGCACCGGTCGCGGGGCTCATGGCGTCGAACGTCTCGCCGCTCGCGCTCGGCTGCCAGTGTCCGCCGACGAACATCTGTTGTGCGGTTCCTGTTGGCATTCTGGTTCCCGCGACCTCGCGTTGACACAGTTAGACAACTGATATATAACACGCCGATCAGGCCTTGGTCAATGAGATCGCACGATGGGCGGCACGCCGGGGCCGTGTGTCTGACTCTGGTGTTCGACGACTCTTGCGTCGACGTGACGCGGACTGGGGAGGTTGACTGATGGCAACCGTAGACACCACGGACACCGGCGAGCTCGCCGGGTTCGGCTACAAGCAGGAGCTCGACCGCTCGCTCGGGAGCTTCTCCTCGTTCGCTGCCGGGTTCAGCTACATCTCGATCCTCACCGGGGTGTTCGAGCTGTTCGCCTTCGGCTTCGGAGCCGCGGGACCGGCCGTCTGGTGGTCATGGGTTGTGGTGTTCGTCGGCCAATTCGCGGTCGCGCTGTGCTTCGCCGAGCTCGCCGGCCAGTTCCCGCTCGCCGGCTCGGTCTACCAGTGGTCGAAGCGGATCGGCGGCGATTTCACCTCGTGGATGACGGGGTGGATCCTGATCATCGGCTCGATCGTCACGGTGGCTGCGGTGGCGGTGGCGTGGCAGGTCGTGCTGCCACAGGTGACCACCAAGTTCGAGTTCGTCGGCGGCGCGGCCGACGCTGGTTACTACAACACGCCCAACGGTGCAAAGAACGCGATCATCCTCGGCGCGATCCTCGTCGTCTTCGCGACCATCGTCAACATGCTCGGCGTCAAGATCATGGCCCGGATCAACAACTTCGGCGTCATCGCCGAGCTGATCGGATCGACGATCCTGGTGATCCTCCTGATCTTCCACTTCCACCGCGGACCGGGAATCGTCACCCATACCCTCGGCACCGGCGCAGGGCACTCGTGGGGCTACTTCGGCGCCTTCCTCATCGGCGGCATCATGAGCGCGTACGTGATGTACGGATTCGACACCGCCGGGACGCTCGCCGAGGAGACGAACGACCCGCGCCGGGCGGCGCCGCCGGCGATCCTGCGGGCGCTCGCGACAGCGGCGTTCATCGGCGCCCTGCTGATCCTGTTCGCGCTGATGGCGGTCAAGAACATCCACGACAAGAACATCGCCGCGCTCGGCTTGCCCTACATCGTCAAGCAGGCGCTCGGCCACACGCTCGGGAACATCTTCCTGATCGACTCCGCGATCGCGATCACTGTCTGCACGCTCGCCGTCTGCACGGCCTGCATCAGGATGCTGTTCTCGATGGCCCGCGACGGGCGGCTTCCGTTCGGCTCGCACATCGCCCGCGTGTCGGGCACGCGCAAGGTCCCGATCGTGCCGGCGCTGTTCGTCGGCGCCATGTCGCTGATCCTGCTCGCCGTCAACATCGCCAACCAGGATGCGTTCGTGACGCTCACCTCGGTGGCGATCATCATGTTCTACCTGCCCTACCTCGCGGTCACGGGGTCGATGCTCGCGAAACGCCTGCGCGGCGAGTGGCCGCGCCCCGCGCACGGCCCGTACTTCAACATGGGCCGCTGGGGCCTACCCGTCAACGTGTTCGCCGTCCTCTACGGTTCGCTGATCGCGTTCGAGATCGCCTGGCCGCGAGCGGCCGTCTACGGGACGAAGTGGTACTTCCGCTTCGGCGCCTACGAGTTCATCGGCGCCTCGTTCCTCATTGGATGCCTGTACTACTTCCTCGTGCAGAAGCGCAAGGGGGCCCAGGTCCTGGCCGAGCACCGCGCGGAGGTGCCCACGATCCCCACGCCGGCGATGGGTGAGATGGCGCCATGATCGATGCGGGTGAGTTCGACTATGTGATCGCGGGTGGCGGCACCGCCGGCTGCGTGGTGGCCGCTCGACTGTCCGAGGATCCGTCGGTCAGCGTCTGCCTGATCGAGGCGGGGCCGTCGGACGTCGAGGACCAGCACGTGCTGCGGCTCGAGGACTGGATGTTCCTGCTCGACTCGGGCTATGACTGGGACTACCTGATCGAGCCCCAGGAGAGGGGCAACAGCTTCATGCGCCACGCCCGGGCCAAGGTGCTCGGCGGATGCTCGTCGCACAACTCGTGCATCGCCTTCTGGACGCCCAAGGAGGATCTCGACGAATGGGCGGCGATGGGCTGTGAGGGCTGGAGCTCGGCGGACTGCTGGCCGTTGATCAAGCGCCTCGAGACCAACGACGGGCCGGGGGATCACCACGGGCGCCACGGTCCGGTCAACATCCGCACCGTTCCCCCGAACGACCCCTGCGGCGTGGCGCTGCTCGAGGCGGCTGCGCAGGCGGGCCTGCCGACCAGCCGCTTCAACGAGGGCTACACGGTGACGAACGGGGCCGGCTGGTTCCAGATCAACTCGGCACCGGACAACACCCGGATGTCGTCCTCGCACGCCTACCTGCACCCGGTCATCGGCGAGCGCCAGAACCTCGAGATCCGCACCGGCTGCTGGGCCAAGCGCGTGGTCCTCGAGGACGGTCGCGCGGTGGCCGTGGAGTACCTGACGCCCGACCTCTTGACGCAGGCCTCAGCCCGGGCGCGTCGTGAGGTCATCCTCAGCGCGGGCGCGATCGACACCCCCAAGCTGCTGATGCTGTCCGGGATCGGCCCCGGCGAGCACCTGCAGGAGTTCGGGATCGAGACGATCGTCGACTCCCCGGGCGTCGGTGCCAACCTCGACGACCATGTCGAGGGCATCGTCCAGTGGGACGGCAAGCAGCCGATGATCCGCACCTCGACCCAGTGGTGGGAGATCGGGCTGTTCTCGACCTCGGAGGAGGGGCTCGACCGGCCCGACCTGATGATGCACTACGGATCGGTGCCGTTCGACATGAACACCGCCCGCTGGGGTTATCCGACGACGGAGAACGGGTTCTGCCTGACGCCAAACGTGTGCCGCGGCCGCTCGCGAGGGACCGTGCGGCTGCGCTCACGCGACTACCGGGATCGCGCGCGCGTCGATCCCCGCTACTTCACCGACCCGGAAGGCCACGACGAGCGCGTGATGGCATGCGGGATGCGGCTCGCGCGCACGATCGTCGCCCAGTCCCCGATGGCGCAGTGGGCCGGAGCCGAGCTCGCCCCCGGGCCCGACGCCCAGTCCGACGACGAGCTGATCGACTACATGCACAAGACGCACAACACCGTCTATCACCCCGCATGCAGCGCGCACATGGGGCCGGACTCGGATCCACTCGCGGTCGTCGACCCGCGCCTGCGCGTGCGCGGGGTGCGCGCCCTGCGGGTGGCCGACGGCTCGATCCTTCCCTTCCTGCCCGCGATCAATCCGTGCATCACGACGATGATGATCGGCGAGAAGTGCGCGGACATGCTGCGCGAGGACGCGGCCCAGCACGCTGCGCAGGTCACGCCGCCGGCGACCGTTTGAGTGAGATAGCACCGGCACCGCCCGAGGTCACACGCTTTCTGCGGGCGCACCCGCCGTTTGACGCGCTCGAGCTCGAGGTCGTCGAGCGGGTCGCGGCAGCTGTCGAGGTCGAGTTCTACCGGGCGGGAACGACGATCTTCTCGCAGGGCGCGGAGCCGGTCGAGCACCTGCGCGTCGTCCGCAGCGGCGCCGTCGAGATCGTCCACCATGGTCGCGTCCTCGATCTGCTCGGCCCGGGCGAGCTCTTCGGCCACGCGTCGATGCTCTCCGGGCTGCCGACCGGATTCGAGGCGCGAGCGGCGGAGGACACGCTGTGCTACCGGATCGGGGCCGAGATCGCCCGCGAGCTGCTGGCGGCGCCGGCCGGGTTACGCTTCGTCGCGCGCTCATTGCTCGAGGCGGGTGATCTCGGAGGGGCGGAGCGCGAACCGGTACCCGATCCCGCGGATCAGCCGGTTGGAGCGCTCATTCGCGCGGCTCCGGTCGTCTGCGGTCCCGACACGCCGATCGCCGCGGCAGCGCAGATGATGACAGCGGCGCCCGCGAGCTCGGTCATCATCGACCGCGGAGACGGCTCACTCGGGATCCTGACCGACCGCGACCTGCGCACCCGCGTCGTCGCCGCCGGGCTCTCCGGCGAGGCGCCCGTGTCGGCGGCGATGTCGGCGCCCGCGTACACCTGCCGACCCGACCGGCTCGGCGGCGAGGTGCTCCTCGACATGCTCGACCGCGGCTTACGTCACTTCCCTGTCGTCTCGGCCACCGGCGAGATCTTGGGCGTCGTCGACGACCTCGACCTTGTCGTCGTACAGACGCGCTCGTCGTTCTTCTTGCGCCGGCGGATCGCCGGCGCCCAGACCGTCGGCGAGCTCGCGAGCGCCGCTGCGGACATCCGCCCGACGGTGATCGCGATGAGCGACGCTCGCGTCGCCGCGGCGAACATCATGGCGGTGTACGCAGTTGTCGTCGACACGCTGACCCGTCGCCTGCTCGAGCTCGCGATCGCCGAGCTCGGCGAGCCGCCCGCGCCGTTCGCGTGGCTGGCGCTGGGGAGCCAGGCGCGGCG
>PMOY01000375.1 GCA_003165655.1 Solirubrobacterales bacterium | reverse complement strand
GATTTACGACCGACAGCACTAAGAGTCGTGCACTTCGATCGGTAACAGACACCGGTTCGTTGCGTCACCAGGACGCGCCGGCGTTCCCTCCAGTGATTGTGACGAACGTCACTACTCAGTTTCTTGGTGTGGTCAACCAGCTGTGCTATGTTCGACTTGAGCGATGAAGCTCGCTCTGAATGCGGCGCCGCCGCTGATGGCTTCTATTCCACCCCGATTAGTGGAGGTAGTTGGAATGGAGGCACATCCGTTGTCCTCGCAATAC
Organism: Solirubrobacterales bacterium; assembly: GCA_003165655.1. Taxonomy (GTDB): domain Bacteria; phylum Actinomycetota; class Thermoleophilia; order Solirubrobacterales; family Solirubrobacteraceae; genus Palsa-465. The sequence goes on along the minus strand of PMOY01000375.1, from coordinate 39,763 downwards.
TCGCTGGCCGCAAACGGCGGCCCCGGCACTAACACTCATGACCGGTGTTACGACGGTGACTTCGCAGCCGGCTGTCGACGTTCGCCGTCTCAGCCAGACGCTAGCCCGCGCGGCGATTTCGCCACGGGCATGAGAAGCACACCAATCCGGATGACAATCGGAGACTTCGCCACCGGGCTCCGTAACCGTCGAGTCGCCGGCCTGGTCCAAGGCGATTTCGCGACCGGCCAGCGCGCCGTATGGCGCGTCACGCCAGATCATGGCGGTCAGCCAGAACCTCACGTCCTTTCCCGAGTGCGCGAGCACGACACCGCGAAGGCCGCATAGCGGCGCGCCGTTGACGCCACAACGCCGTCCTTCCGGGCCAGGGCTCCCACGCCCCATGGCAGAGTCCATGAGGCATGGGAGATTCGGGCGATGACGATCGAGCTCTCACCTCCGGGCGTACCGGCGCTCGCGCTCGAGCATCTCCTGCTCGACGTCAACGGAACGCTGTCGGACCGCGGGACGCTGCTCGATGGCGTGGCGGCGAGGATCGAGGTCCTGCGTGCCCTGATCGAGGTGAGGCTCATCTCGGCCGACACATTCGGGACAATGGACGCGATCGCGCGGACGCTCGCGGTCGCCGCTACTCGCCTCGGCGAGGGCAGGGAGAAACTCGAGCTGGTGAACAAGCTCGGGCGAGATCGCTGCGCAGTGATCGGCAACGGGCGCAACGACGCGCTCGCGCTCGAGGCGGCAACGCTCGGGATCGCCATCGTCGGGCCCGAAGGCGCGAGCTCGGCGGCGCTCCGCTGTGCCGACGTCGTGTGCGCGTCAGTCAACGACGCACTCGACCTGCTCCTTGACACCCGAGCGCTCGCTGCGACGCTTCGCGCCTGATCGCCCTTTGTTCACGACTGAAGCTCTGGAGCCCTGGCGCCGCTGAAATCCCCCTCCGCGACCACGAGCACGGGGACAATCGACTCACGCACGAGGTCGCGCGCCATGTCGTGCGTGAATACCCGGTGGGTCCGCTCGGGGGCATGATGGCCGACGACGACGAGGTCGAACCCGTGCTCGTGCGCGAGCGCGAGCATGCCGGCCACCGGGTGGCGATCGATGATCATCGTGCACTCGTAGTCGCCCCCGAGCGCGGCCGGGGTGGGTACCTGCAGATGCGGGTGGCGGGCATCGGCAACGAGCGTGGCGACGCTGAGCCGGGCGCCGTACACGCGGGTGATCTCGGTGGCGACCGCGAGTGCACGCTGCGGCGGATGCGCGTCCTCCCAGGCGAGCAGGATCTTCTGGAACATCAGGCCGCGTGAGCCGGGCAGACGATCAGGACCACGACGACAACGTACAACAGGCAGCGACCTCCTCCACCGGATCGGCCGCACGAAGTCCCCAGGCGGCGGGTTTCCTCTGCCCAAGGGTTGACGCGAAGATCGACCCGCGAGCCGATGTGCTGATGCCGTGACGATGTCATCGTCCTACCCATGATTACTAACGACGTAGTGACAGTCCGGAGCCTGTGCAAGTCCTATGGCGGACGCCCGGTCGTCGATGGGGTGGACCTCGATGTGCGCGAGGGTGAGGTTGCTCACGACCTTCGACGACGACGAAGCGCTCGCCGGCATGCTCCGGGCGGGCGCGTCGGGCTTCGTGCTCAATGGCGTTCCGGCGGCCGACCTCCAGCAGACGGTTCGCGTCGTGGCCGAGGGCGGCGCGGTGGCTCGACCCGAGCGTGACGAGCCGCGTCCTCGCGGTCTACCGCGAGGCGCCTGTGTTACCGGCTCGCGACGACGACGGCCTGGCGGCGCTGACCGCCCGGGAGCGGGAGGTGCTCGCCCTGATCGGTGCCGGACGGACGAACGCCGAGATCGCCGGTGAGCTGGTCGTCAGCGCAGGACAGTCAAGACGCACGTCAACCACATCTTCGCCAAGCTGGATCTCCGCAACCGAGCAGCGGCCGTCATCTTCGCCTTCGACCACGCCCTCACCCCGTGCCGACCCGACGGCGAGTGAGCGACGCGCGAGGGCTCGCCACCCTCGACCGGCTCCGCCGACGGCGATTCACCGCAGACTTATGCAAAGCGCCGCAGACCTATGAAATACCTATATAGTGGCGCGATGAGCGAAACCCCACCTTCCCTTCGCCGCCTCGTGCGGCCCGGCGACGTTCCTCGCCGCTCCGGCGCTGTGCGCCGGTTTCTCGCAGTACCTCTTCTCGGCATTTTATTCGCCGCGGCGGCGCTGCTCGCCCCCGCGCTCGCGAGCGCCGACACCTCGACGACCCTCACGGCCGTCGGCACCAGCGACGTGAGCGACTCCGGCCTCATGCAGAACGTGATCCAGCCGGAGTTCCACGCAGCCTACCCGCAGTTCACCTTCAAGTACATCGGCACGGCCACGGGTGAGGCGATCACCGACGTCGAGACCGGCTCCGAGGGCGCGAGCATCCTGATCGTCCACGCCGCGTCGATCGAGAACCAATTCGTCGCGGACGGGTTCTCCTACCTGCCCGCCGGCCTCGCCATCTTCCGCAACGACTTCGTCTTCGCCGGACCGGTCACCGATCCTGCCGGGGTGTCGAAGAACGCGCCGAACAACATCGTCCAAGCGTTCGCGGACGTCGCGACGGCCGGGTTCAACGGGGGAGGCGCTCCCAAGGCGACGTTCGTCGCCCGCGACAGCGGGTCGGGTACGTCCGTCGAGGAGCACTCGATCTGGTCACTGGTCGGCCAGCAGGCCAGCCCGCCGCCGGGTCTGGTCCTCTGCACGGTCCCCGCTGCCATCGGCGGTGGCGAGACGCCGGTCAAAGCGGGCGTCGTCGCCGCATCCGGCGACCCATGCCCCGCCGGCGGGAACGACGGGCTTCCGCCCGCCACGGACTTCCCATCGTGGTACATCGGCACAACGACGGGCCAGGGCCCGACCGTGATCGCCACCAACGCCTGCACCGGTTACGCCAGCCCCGTCAACACCTGCTACGTCTTGACTGACCGCGGCACGTTTGACTACCTGTCATCCGGGTTGGATCCGGCCGGCGCCATCCCCAACCTCTCGATCCTCACCCGTGACAACAGCGCCGCCGCCCCCGGAGGCGCATACAAGCTGATCAACTACTTCCACGCCTATATCGTCAACCCGGCGGCAACCGTGGTGGGGGGGACGACGAAGGAGCCGGTCAATCTGGCCGCGGCTCAGGACTTCGTCAACTTCCTCACCTCGCCGGCCGTCCAATCACAGCTGAAGTACTACCTGGACGGCTCGCCTGCCGACAATGACCCGGGCGGCGGCCCGCCGTTCGTGGCCGATGCCTCGCCGATCATCACCGCAACGGGCATCCCCCATAACATTGGCGTGGGGAAGTCGGTGACGGTGACCGGAAGCGTGACAAACGCCGAAGTCGGCTATCCGGTGCTCGCAGGTAAGACGGTCACGCTCGACGAGATCGAGGCCGGGCTACCGGTGGCCGTCGCCAGCGGAAAGACGAACGCGACCGGCGATTACAAGATCGCGTTCGTGCCGACCTCGAGCGGCTCCTATCAGGTCTCGACGGGTCAGATCACCCAGATCGAGAACGCCACCCTCAGTCCGGTCTACTCCGACATCCTGTCGCCGGGCGCGTCAACCGCGGCGAAGCTGACCGTGAAGGGCCTTGGCACCTCGGGGTCCATCGGCTTCAAGAAGGTGACGGTCAAGAGGGGCGCGCTCACGGTGACCGGGACGCTCGTGCCGCCGCCGAGCACGAAGGGCGCGCGCATCGAGCTCCTGGCTCTGCGCACGGGAGGTGCCTCATTCAAGGAGGTCGGCCATACGTCCCTCGGGACGGATAAGACGACGTTCAAGATCAAGGCGAAGCTCGCGCGTGGATTCCGATGGGTACTGCAGCTCGAGTACGTCCAGAAGGGCCACACGTCGGTCTACTCGAAGGTGAGATCGATCGCCGTACACTAGGCCGCGTGAGGCGCCAGCGAATTCGCTTCGACGAACAGAGCCGGCCAGCCAGCCGCCGTCCCGGGATCGTCCCGGGGCGGCGGTTCGCGTTGACGCTCGTGCTCGCGGTGGTCTCACTGGCGTGCTCGGGCGGTGTTGCAGTGGCCGACGAGAACTCCGGCCAGACCGTGAGCGCGCAGATCTATCAATCGAGCGGGGTCACGTCTGACTCCGTCTCGATCGCCGATCTGGAGGCGAACTCCGGATGCCCGACCTACTCCGGCCCCAACCCCGTCGACCTGTATGGATCAAACGGGTCCGTTCTCCAGGCCGTGGGGTTCCAGGACAGCTTAGCGTGGTCCCTCGCGACCGTACTGAAATGCCTCCAGGACCCCGTCAACATCAGCGCCATCACCGGAGTCACCGTCACCAATGTGGATGGAGCCCCGGAGGAGTCCGAGGGCTCGCAACTCCTCCCTGGCGACCTGGTCGCCCCCACCGACTTTGCCAATAATCAGGAGGCTCCCCTGGTCTTCAGCGACGGGGACAACATCACCTACCTGCGCCCGTGGCGCGGCGGAACCGACAACAACTACAACGACAAGGTCACAGAGCCAGACCCGTCGCCCCTGGAGATCCAGGTGTTCGAGGGACCGCATCTCAACGTCGTGGCCAACCCCGCCAGCGATGCGGTCAGCGCCGGAGCCACTGTCAGCTTCAGTGCGACGGTGACCGAGGCAGGTGGCGGGACGCCGTCGACGCTCTCGTACAGCTGGAACTTCGACGGTGCGGCGCCGACTTCGACGGCGTCGACTCCTCAGGTGCCGTTCGCCAGCGCGGGCACGTACGACGTCACGGTCGAGGTCACCGACCCCGACGGCGGCAGTGGCGGGACGACAATCCCGATCACCGTCAACGCGGCGACCACGCCGGCGACGACGTCGACGGCGCCGACCGGACCCACGTCAAGCAACGGTAACGTCGCCGGGGGCAAGAAGGGACATCACCCGGTCAAGGGCACGACCTCAGGTAAGCGCGGGAGCCCGAAGCCTGCTACGTCGGGCACGCACACCGACAAGCCGGGGTCAGCCGATCACGGCACGACGCCCGCATCGAAGGGCACGTCTGGCACCTCCAGCACCGCGGGGGTGTCGGGCTCGTCCCCGGGAGAGAGCGCGACCACGAGCCGTCACCCCGCAGCCACGCCGAAGCAGTCCGGTGGGCACCGCACCACACCCGTCAGGGCGCCGGCGCCACCGGCGAGGAACACAGCCCCGCAGGCGCCGCGCATCGTCGGACGCCTGGTCAGTGACGTGACACCGCTGCCGGCCGGCGAGAGCCCGCTCGTGCACGCCGTGCCCGGCGCCCTCGCCACCGCTCCGGCGGTGCGACGATCGGCCAACCCCTCGCTGCTACCCCCCCTCGTGGCGGGATTCGCCGTCTTCGTCCTGTTCAGCCTCGGTGCCGGGCGCGAGCTGCGCGGGCGGCGCGGTTGGCGCGCGGTGCGCTTCGGTAGCTGAGACCCGCTCGTGCTCGTCATCGCCGCCCTGGGCACCCACGACATCGATGAGGCGATCTTCCACGTCGCGAGCGCCCTGCAGGTGCCCGTGCTGCTCCTCGCGCTGCTCGCGCTCGCGCTCGTCATCTTTGAGCTCGGCAGTTACGTGATCGAGGTGCGCGGTCGCCGACGGCGGCGTTTCGCGACGCTTTCGGTCGATGCCGAGCGGGCGCGTCTCGCGCTCCTGGCGAACGATCGGGTGGGCGCCGCCGCGGCCGTGAGCGGGCTCGCGCGGAGCCAGGCGATGGCCGACACGCTCGCGTTCATCGTCGAGAATGCGCGCACGGCCGGGAGTGATCATCAGATCAACAAGGCGCTCGCGGACTTCGACTTCGATGCGCAGCGCCGGCTCGGGCGCACCCGGCTGCTCGTTCGCGCCGGTCCGGCGCTCGGGCTGATGGGAACGCTGATCCCGCTGTCCCCGGCGCTCACGGGACTCGCCAACGGCAACACGTCCGCGCTCAGCCAGGACCTCCGCGTAGCCTTCAGCGTGACCGTCGTCGGGCTGATGATCGGCGCGGTCGCGTTCGGGCTCTCGCTCTCGCGTGACCGCATGTACGGCCAGGACCTCTCCGATCTTCAGTACCTCGCAGCAGTGATCAGCGACCCGCGCCCCACCGGGGCGGTTATCCGCGACCCGCAGCCCACGGCAACGCTCATCAGCGAACCGCATTCGATCGAAGGAGCAACATGATCTCGGTCACCCCGCAAGCCCACAACCGCGGAGACCGAGCCGGCGACCCGCTCGACGGTCTCGTCAACCTCTTCGACCTCGGTATCGTGCTCTCGGTCGCGTTCCTGCTCGCAGCCCTCTCTTCGCTGCACCTCGCGGGGACGATCACCCGCCACGGACTGCGCGAGAACGCAGCCAAGGTGATCGAGATCCAGCCCGGACAGACGGTCGCACCGCTGCCAAAACCGGGCGCGCGGACGATCGGTCCCGGCACGTTGGCAGGAAACGTCTATCGCCTCGCCAACGGACAGCTCGTCTACGTTCAGCAGGCCCCCCGCCAGAGGAAGCATTGAGTGGGGTATCTCTGGCACGAGCTGCGCAGCGCGTTCCCGCTGATCACGAGCGGAAACGCCTACATCCTCAGCGTGACGTGGGTAACGATCAAGGTTGCTCTCGTCTCCACCGGGGTCGCGCTCGTGCTCGGCCTGCCGATCGGTCTGACGATCGGTCTCGGGCGCTTCCGCGGTCGACGTGCGTTGCACGTCCTCGCGAACGTGAGCCTCGCCCTCCCGCCCGTGCTCGTCGGTGTTGTCGTGTTGATCTTTCTCCTCCCGCAAGGCCTGTTCGGGGGACTGCGCATTGAGTTCACGCTGCGCGGCGTGTATGTCGCGCAGACCATCCTCGCGCTCCCGTATATCGTCGCGCTGAGCGCCGCCGCGATCCAGGCACTTCCGCCCGGGCTGCTCGCCCAAGCGCGAGTGCTCGGCGCCGGACGACGCCAGCTCTCGCTGCTGGCGCTCCGCGAAGCGAAGATCGGGGTGATCGCAGCGGTGATCGCAGCCCTCGGCTCCGCGCTCTCGGAAGTCGGAGCGGTGATCATCGTCGGCGGCAACATCGAGAACTACGACCAGACGCTCGCGAGCGCCGTCGTCGCGCAGGTCAGCAACTACGCCGACTACCCGAACGCGGTGGCGATCGGACTCGTGCTGCTCGCGTTGATCCTCGTGCTCATCGGCGTCCTCACCGTGCTTCAACAACGCACCGGTGGCATCCAGCTGCGCTTCCGGACCTCGACATGACCGACGCGTCCGCCCCCCGCCGGCAGAGCCACTGAGATGCGACTGTGGTGGGAGGAGCTGAAGGTTGCCGTGCCGCTCATCTTCCACGGGAATCCTTACCTCCTCAGCATCATCTGGTTCACGGTTCAGGTTGCCGTGGTGGCGACGGTGGTGGCGGCCGCGATCGGACTGCCGATCGGACTGACGATCGGGCTCGGGCGCTTCCGCGGCAGGCGCGTGCTGCAGATCCTGGCCAACGCGAGCCTCGGTCTGCCGCCGGTGCTCGCCGGTCTCTTCCTGTTCCTGCTGTTCGTCCCGCAAGGCCCGCTCGGCGGGTACAACCTCATCTTGTCCAAGAAGGCCGTGTTCATCGCGCAGACGCTCCTGGCGCTCCCGTATATCGTCGCGCTCACCGCCGCCGCGGTCCAGGGACTCCCGCCCGGGCTCTTGGCTCAAGCCCGGGCCCTCGGCGCCGGGCGAGCTCAGCTCTACGCGCTCGCGGTGCGCGAAGCGAGGATCGGTGTGCTGGCCGCCGTGATCGCCGCGCTCGGATCCGCGCTCTCCGAGGTCGGAGCCATCGTCATCGTCGGAGGCAACGTCTATGGCTTCGATCAGACGCTGGCGAGCGCGATCCTGTTTGATGCCAACGCGGCTCGTTACGCCCAAGCCATCGCGATCGGCATCGTGCTGATCGGGCTCATCCTCATCCTCATGGGCGGCCTCGGGGTGCTTCAGCAGCGCGGCGGCGGCATCCGTCTGCGCTTCCGGTCCGTAACGTGAGCGACGCGTCTGCAACCGGCGAGGTGTTGCTTCGCTGCAAGCACGTAAGCGTCCGTCGCGGGGATCGCGAGGTCGTGCGTGATGTCAGCGTCGAGCTTCGCGTGGGTGAGCTCGTCGCGCTGCTCGGACCGAACGGCGCCGGCAAGAGCACGCTGCTTGACGCGCTCGGGGGTGTCCTCGCACCCGCGCAAGGGCAGATCGAGCGCCATGGCCGCGTGGCGATCGCGCTCCAGGCTCCCGACCTGGCCCGCCGCAGCGTCCTCGCGAACGTGATGCTCGCGCTCGCGTGGTGGGGCGTTCCGCGTTCCGAGCGGGCAGTGCGCGCGCGCGAGGCCCTCCGCGCAATGGGCGCCGAGCACCTCGCGCAGCGTCCCGCCGGGGCCCTCTCAGGCGGTGAGCGGCGCCGCGTTCACCTCGCTCGGGCACTCGCGGTACGCCCCGACATCCTCATGCTCGACGAGCCGTTCGCCGGCCTCGATGCCGAGACGCGCGCGAACCTGCTCGAGGACGCCGTCTCCGCACTGCGTTCGGGGACCAGGGCGACCCTCGTCGTCGTCCACGACCGGGCCGAGGCGTGGGCGCTCGCCGATCGTCTGTTCATCCTCATCGCCGGTGAGCTCGTCGCCGCGGGCCCTCCCCGCGAGCTGCTCGAGCATCCACCAAGCACGGCGGTGGCGCGCTTTCTCGGCTTCGACGGATCGCTGCAGGACGCCGGCGAGATGTTGCTCACGCGACCGGCGCACGTCACGCTCGATCCCGCCGGCCCCCTGTCGGCCCGCGTGACACGCGCCGTCCCGCTCGAAGACGGCGTCCGCCTCGAGCTCGAGCTCGAGCGCGGACGGCTCTACACGGTCGCGCCGCTCCCGGCTCCCCGGCCGGGAGACACCGTCCGCGTCCGCGTCCTCGGCGGCGCCCAGTTCCCGCTCCCCGCGGCGGACGGGGTGCTCGCGTCGCCCCCACGAGCAGGGGCTCGCCCTCAGGCGACGGTCGCCCCCGGGCTTCCACACGAGCGCAGCCCGTAGGCGGCGGCGAGCGAGGTGACCGGACTGGCCCTCAATGCCGCCTCGGCGCTCGCCACGCCTCGGGCATCACCGCGCTTCGCTGCCGCAGCGAGCTCCCGGTAGTCGCCGAGGACCTGGGTCACGGCGCTGAGGTAGCGCGCGAGCGCGGCACGATCGTGAGCGACCTCGGTGGGACGCCGCAGAGCGTGAAGCTGAGTCGCCTCCGACTGCACGACCGGCAACACGCTGGCCAGGTAGCCGGCGAGGGCCCTCAGCTGCTGCGCCTTGGAGTGGGTGAAGCTCGGCGGCGCGATCGAGCGCGTCTCGCGCACGGTGCTCGCGCAGATCGCATTGGCGCGCGCAACGAAATCGCCCTTCGTATCGGCCCCACACCCGGCCACCAGCGCGGCGAGCATGAGCAGAGCGACCACCCGTCGCGCGACAGCGGGTGTGCCCACGGCGTCAGGTGACCTGACTCGTCGCGATCCGCGCCCGCAGGCAGGTCGCGAACGCGTCCACATCGGCCACGGTGACGGTCAGCTCGGGGTGCCGAAGCAGGCCTGATCGTTCGATCCCCGGCACCGGGACACGAAACGTGACCAGCACACCACGGTCGCCGTTGGTGGCGAACGTCAGGCCCCGATCGGTCACGGCCAGGCGTGCTGGTCCCGCGGTCTTGAGGAACGCATATGGCCCGGTGACCTCGACGTTCGCGATGTTGAGCAGCGCGGTGCGCACGCGCCAGCGACCGAACCGTGCCTCCAGCTCGCCGTTGCGTAGTTCCACCCACGCGTTCGCAGGCGTGATTGCGAAGAGCCGAGCGACACGGCGATAAGCGGGGTCGAAGCGAAACGCGAACCGCTCGACCGCGCTCGTGCGCCCCTGGCCGTGAGCTTCCGCCGCGTGGTTGGACACCGACACAGGCTACCGGGCGAATCCGAGCCCGCTCGATCGGGTGGGAGGATCACGCCGCTCGATCGCGCGGGAGGCTCACGCCGCTCGAGCGGCATCGGCGAACAGCCGCAGGCCGTCGCTCCAGCCGCCGGGCGATCCGACGGCATCGCGCAGCTGCTCCCAGCCGTCTCCGTGGCGCTCGAGGTTGCGGTGCTCGAGCTCGACCCGCGTCCGATCCGGCGCCTCGGCGACGAACCGCACCTCGACCTCGCTCGTCTTCCCGGGGTCGGTCTCCAGTTGCCACCGGAGATTGATGTCCCAGCTGATGACGAACCGCCGCGGCGGTTCATAGGCGAGCACGCGCGCCCAGTGGCATTCGCTGCCGTCCACTCCGCGGTCGTAGACGTGGCCGCCCTCGCGAGGCTCGAACACCATCTCGTCGAGCTCCGCTTCGAGGATGTGGTGGTCCTTGGCCCACCAGCTCCCGATCCCCTCGGTGAAGACCGAGAACGCCCGCTCGATCGGCGCCTGCACGACGATCGACGTCCGGACGGAGGTGTCCGCTGCCTGCATGGTCATGTGCTCTCCTCTTCTGATTGCTCGACGGTTGCCTTGAAAGCGGTGAGGGCGCGATTCCAGAACTGGTCGAGGTACGCCCGCAGGGCCTCGACTCCGTCGGGGTCGAGCTGATAGATGCGGCGCGTGCCCGCTGGACGGTCGATCACGAGTCCCGCGTCCTTCAGCACCTTGAGGTGCTGGGAGACGGCGGGCCGGCTGACCGGTAGCTCGCGGGCCAGCTCTCCGACCGCACGCGGACGATCGGCGAGGCGCTCGAAGATCGCTCGCCTTGTCGGGTCGCCCAGGGCCGCCAGTCCCGTTCCGTAAGTCATCACGAACGGTAAGGCTACACTTACATAGCTGCCTGTCAAGCTCAGGCTGCGCGGCGGGCCCGGGATCCTCGGCGCACAGAGTCGACGCGCTCAGGCTGGTAGTCGACGCGGTCAGGCTCGTCGTGGACGCGCTCAGGCCGCGGCAGATGCTCGAGGCACGCGTTCCTCGGCGTACAGGCGGTCCGCGAACACACCGGCGGGATGGGCGCGGAGACGTCGCACCTCGCGAGCCAGCCCATCCGGCATCGCTTCCGGCGGCGGCAGCGGCGAGCCGTACCGCGCGGGCAGCAGCATCGGCGCCGCGAGTGCGGCAAATGTCAGGTCGGCGGCGGTAAAGCGGTCGCCGAGAAGGAAGCGGCGCCCATCCGATAAGCGCCCGGCGATGTCATTGAACACGCCGTTGACCCGGTCGAGCGCCATGCTCGCGGCAGCCGCGTCAATTCCGAGGTAGCGGCGGATCGCCACGTCGATGGCAGGCCCACCGACGCGGAAGACGCCGCGCTCCCAAGCCGGGATGCCGGCCAGCGCCCACTGGCCCATCTCGTGCACCACCGGGAGCGTCCCGTGGTACATCCACAGGCGGCCATCGGGCCCGAAGCCCTCATCGAGCCAGGCCTCCAGCGCCGTCGCCTGCGCACCCAGATCGCCCTCCGGATAGAGCCGTCGGTTGGTCGCGACCCGGGTGTCGGCCCAACGGAGGATGTCCGCCGATTCGGCGAGCACCTCCCTGGTGTCCGTGACGAACACCGGCACCGTCCTACCTCCTCCGGCGAACCGCGCGGCGAAGACATGGATGAGCTGCAGGTGCGGGTGCTCGACGTAGTCGACTCCGGCGCGGTCCAACGCCCAGCGTGCCTTCTCGCAGAAGTGGCTGATCGGAATTGTCACCAGACGACCGCGCACGCCGCGAGTGTCGCACAGCGATTGCCCTCGCACGCACAGTCTGTCCGTCGCGACGGCAGATGGCAGCGAGATCAGCCCTTGCGCTCTGGCTTTCCGTCCAGCTCGCGCGATGGCCGCTGGTTCGCGACGCGATCATCGTCGGAGCGAAGGGCGTCGGTAAAGCGCTTGGGAACCGCCGCATCATCGCCCTCCTCCCACAGGGTCAGGACGACAAGCTCACGCGACTCGGGACGACAGACGTAGACGAGGTCCCGGCGCTCGAGGTCACGAACGAGAACCGTGGCGCGCGAACCGTCCTCGACGCGACCAGCCGCGTGCGCGCGCGCCACACGCGCCGCGATCTCCGTCTTGGCATCGAGCGTTCCGCGCACGCGCTGGAGGAAGCGCTGCGCCGCGTGGTCGGTCACGGCGACGAGCATCGCGCGGCTCCCCTCGGGTGATCTAGTCCGCGTCCGGTTCGCGGAGCTCGCCGCGCGCGCGTCCGGCGATCGTTCCTGACTCTTGGCCGAGCTCAACGCCATGCATGTGCTCGAGCGTGTGGGTGAGCCGGTCGATCGCTTCAGTCACATCCTCGCGGTCGGCCTTGTGCTCGAGCGCAAGCCGGATCCCCGCCATCTCTCGAGCGAGGAACTCGGTGTCGGCCAGCGAGCGGGAGTTCATGTCGCGATCGCGCTCGATCTCCGCACGCTCCCGGTCCGCCTGGCGGTTCTGCGCGAGCAGGATCATCGGCGCCGCGTACGCGGCCTGGGTGGAGAACACGAGGTTGAGGAGGATGAAGGGGTACTTGTCCCAGCGCAACGCGAGCACCAAGACGTTCAGCGCGATCCAGAGGACGACGATCACGGTCTGGGCGGCCAAGTAGCGACCCGTGCCGAGGAAGCGTGCCATCCGCTCGGCGTAGCGCGCGAAGGCATCGGGGTCGTAAGACGGACCGCCGGGGGTGCCGCGGGGCTTCCCCAGATCGTCGTGTCGAGCCATCAGCGAGCCGAGCGCGCGAGGCGCCAGTCCGAGGGCAGCAAGCGGTCGAGGACGTCGTCGATGGTCACCGCGCCGACCAACCGCTTCGCGCCGTCGGTGACCGGCAGCGCAACGACGTCGTAGGCCGCCAGGCGCGCGGCGACCTCACGGTCACTCGCCTCCGCCTCGATCGGCTCCCAGTCCTCGTCGAGACAGCGCCCGACGGGTTTGGAAGGCGCCTCGCGCAGCAGCCGCTGCACCCCGACCACTCCCAGGTAGCGACCGGTCGGCGTCTCCAACGGTGGCTGGCACACGAACACCTGGGATGCCAGGGGGACCGGCAGGTCGGGGTCGCGAATCCGCGCAAGCGCCTCAGACACCGTGGCCTGCGGACCGAGAATGATCGGCTCGGGCGTCATCAGCCCGCCCGCGGTGTCCGGTGCATAGTTGAGCAGCCTGCGAACCGGCTCGGCCTCCTCGGGGTCCATCGCGCCCAACAGCTCGGCCTGGCGAGTGGCCGAGAACTCCGCCAAGAGGTCGGCTGCGTCATCGGCCTCCATCTCGTCGAGCACCCGCCCCAGACGAGCGTGATCGAGGCCCTCGATGAGGCGGACCTGCTCATCCTCGGAGAGCTCCTCGAGCAGGTCGGCCAGCCGCTCGTCCTCCAGCGCCGACGCGAGTACGCGACGACGGCTCAGGGGCAGGCTCCGGATCGCCGCCGCCATCTCGGCCGGGTGGAGCCCGCCGAGCGCCGCCGCCTGGCGATCGATCGGGCGATCGTCGGCGAACAACTCGCCCGCCTCGCTCCAATCGATCACCGTCGGTGCCCTTCGCCGCCCCGGCAGTCCACGGTGACCCAGCGCGACGGTCGCCACCTCCCACGCGAACGGCTCCGGTGCCGGAGTGAGTCCGATATCGACCACGCGACCCTCTCCGATCCGGGTTCCGATCAGCTCCCCGGCAACCAGACGCTCGCCTGCTCGGAGCTCGAACTGGCGTAGGTTGATCGACCCGCGCCGCAGCCGGATGCCGTCGGAGTCGATCTCTCCCACGCGGCCCGCGCCGACGAAGACGTGCCGGCGCTGGTTGGCGACGACGAAGCCGTTGACTCGAGGCGGTCGCCCACCGGAGCCCAGCACGACGTCGACAACGCGCCCAACCTCGGCGCCGTCCGCCCCGACGAGTGGTCGTCGTACGAGACGTGAGACGTACACGAGCCGGTCAGCCATGGTTAGAGGGTAGAACCTTCGGCTTTGCAGCGAAAGGGTCTAGGGGCGCGTGGTCAGCGACCGCCGCCGACGAATGCACGAGGCTCGACGCGCCAGGGTGGACGAGCCTGTATCGGCTGATGGTGGCATCTGGCGCTCGAGGGCGTAGAATCAGCGTGACCGGGCGACGAGAGGTCGCCTTGAGACAGGGGGCGATATGAGGGGTGCACGCGCAGACCGTCTGTGCGGGTTCAGGCGTTGGGTTCTGGCGCTGGTGGCGGGGAGTATCGCGGCGATATCCCTCGCGAGCGTGCTCAGCGCGACGGCGGGTGCGCAGGCGACGTGTCCCGCCGGCAACTTCGACCAATACACCGCAACGTCCGGCGACTGGTCGGTGGGCACCAACTGGTCGCTGCTTGCTCCTCCGTCGGGGACCGAGGTCGCGTGCTGGGACGCCGGCACGACGGTGACAGTCTCGGACGGCGAAAGCGTCGATTCGATCCAGGCCGATGGGGATCTCGACGTCGTCAGCGGCGGCGTGCTGGCGCTGACGTCATCGACGGATGACTCGACCGTCGGTGATCTCTCGCTGGAAGGTGGCGGCGAGCTTGACGGTCCAGACGTTACGAGCGCTCCGACGTTGACGGTCGAGGGCAGCTTCGACTGGGGAGGGTCGGGCACAGGGGTCGCGGCCCTCGACAACAACGCGACCGTCCCTGGCTCGAACCTGGCGATTACCACCGGCTCGTTGACAGTCGACGGAACCACTTCCACGCCTGAGTTCCTCGGCGGCTCGATCACCATCGGCAGCCCGGTCTCGATCACCAACGCGAACTTCGAGACCGCGAATGCGCCAACACTGAGCACAACGAGCACGATCACGCTCGGATCCGGTGTGGACATCGGTGGGACAGGTGGGGCCACCTTCGCGGCAGCCGGTGTCGTCGCCGGCACCGGCACGACCGGCACCTACGGGTTTGGCAGCGACAGCCTCGTGCTGACGGGCGGGGCGACGACGGTGTCGGGCGGCAACACCCTGGCCAGCGGTCCCCTGACGGTCCAGGGCGGCACCGTGCAGGACGACGGCACCGTCGACCCCTCGTCGATGACGCTCACGGGCGGTACGCTCGACGGCACGGGCACGGTCGACGGGCCGGTGAGGAATACCTCCGGGACGGTGTCGCCTGGTGATGGCGCTCCCGGCGTGCTGAGCATCGGTGGCACCTATGAGCAGGACAGCGGCGGGACGCTCGTGATCGAGCTCACGGGCTACACCACACCCGGCACCGACTTCAGCCAGCTGACGGTGAGCGGCACGGCAACGCTCGGCGGCGACCTCTCGTTGACCGACACCGGCTCTGCACCCGCGACGGGCAGTACCTTCGAGATCCTCACCTACGGCTCCGGGTCATCGGGCACCTTCAACCTCAGCGGGCCCAGCGCCGGCACCTACCTCCCCGCTTACGGCGGCTCAGGAGTCACCTTGACGGCTTTAGTCCCGCCTGCGAACTGCCCGTCAGGGAGCGATGTCTTCACCCCGACCAGCGGGAACAGCGGCGAGTGGAACGGCGGCGGGACCTGGTTGCCCGCCGTCCCCGGTTCGGGCTCGATTGCGTGCTGGAGCACGGGGACGACGGTCACGCTGAGCAGCGGCGATGAGACCGTGGCGTCGGTCCAGGGGGGCGCACTCGACATCAACGGTGGCGAGCTGACACTCGACTCGGCCACGGCCGCGAATGACTCGGTCATCTCGACATCGACGAACGCCCCGGGCGGCGATGCGCTGTCGCTGAGCGACGGCGGCAATCTGGGTGGCCTAGGCCAGCGACTGACCGTCGACGGGGGCTTCGACTGGGATGGGACGAGCGGCGGCGCTACGCGACTGAACGACGGCCCGGATGACGCGCTGAAGATCAGCCAGACCACCGGAGCCGGCTTGACCATCGAGGGCGCCGCGGCGTGGGGCGGCGGGTCGATCTCGACCGCCAGCCCGGTCACGATCAGCGGCTCAGACCTCACCGACACGGGCGCACCGGTGTTGAACGCGAACGCGGGAGTCACGTTCGACACCGCCGACCTGGCGGCGAGCAGCTCGCCCGGGACGATCACCGCCCCGACGATCACCACCACCGGCGCGACGAGCTCGGTGCTGGGCTTCGCTCTTCACCTGACGACCGGCGCGAGCAGCCTTGCCGGCACGCTGAACGTGGAGGATCTGATCACCGACGCCGGCACGACGCTGACGGTGCCGGCCGGGGTGGCGCTGAACGCAGGCTCGGGAGCAATCTCGGGAGCGATCACCGGCGCGGGCACGTTCACGGCGGCGAGCGGCGGCAGCGGTACGACCGTGATCGAGAACGGCGGCGACCTCTCAACCGCCGGCGTCGACCTGGGCGGGGGCGGTCTCACCGTCGACGGCGACGCCGCCTACGACGCCGCGATCGAGACCACGATCGGCTCCGGCACGCTGGACCTCAGAGCCAGCGGTACGACTGGCAATCTGTCGCTCACAGGCGGTGGGGAGCTGAACGGGAGCGACGGCAACACGTTGGCCGTCACGGGTCTCCTCGGGTGGAGCGGCGGCGGCACGATCAACGCCGGTGGCGGCGATCTGGCGATCGCTCAGACCGGAGCCGGGTTCTCGATCTCCGGCACCGGTACCCCGTCCGTGGACGGCGGCTCGCTCACGACCACGAGCCCCGTGAGCATCACCAGTACGCACTTCGACACCTCGGGCGCGCCGATCCTGACCACGACGAGCACGATCACGCTCGGCTCCGGTGTGGATATCGGTGGGACCGGTGGGGCCACCTTCACGGCAGCCGGTGTCAACGCAACGGGGACAGGAGCGCAAACGTACGGGTTCGGCGGCAACAGCCTCGTGCTGACGGGCGGAGCGACGACGGTGCCGAGCGGCAGTACTCTGACCAGCGGTGCGCTGACGGTCCAGGGCGGCACTGTCCAGGACGACGGCACCGTCGACCCCTCCTCGACGACGCTTACGGGCGGCACGCTCGACGGTACCGGGACGGTCGACCACGCGGTGACGAACGCGTCCGGGACGGTCTCGCCTGGTGACGGCGCTCCCGGCGTGCTGAGCGTCGGTGGCACCTATCAGCAGGACAGCGGCGGGACGCTTGCGATCGAGCTCGATGGGACAACAGCCGGGAGCGGCTTCAGCCAGCTCAGGGTTGGCGGCACCACTTCGCTGAAGGGTGATCTCGCACTCACGGACGGGAGCGGCTTCATACCCGAGCCGCCGGCCGACACGTTCGAGATCATCAGTTCCAGTTCATCGCTTGGAGGGGCGTTCACGCTCACAGGGTCGGGCGCAGGCTCCTACGCCGCTGTGTACGACTCGAATGACGTCACGCTCGAGGTCAATCGGGCGCCGGGGAGCGCGGTGGCACCGGCCATTACCGGGACGCCGAGTGTGGGTCAGACGTTGAGCTGCTCAGAGGGCAAATGGAGCGCTTACCCGACTGCGTTCACGTATCAATGGAACCGGGACGGTTCGCCAATCTCGGGCGCCACCGGCCAGACGTATCTGGTCGTGGCGGCAGACCGGGGCGACTCGCTCACGTGCACCGTGACCGCGGCCAACGAACAGGGCTCAGGCGACTCGGCGACAAGCTCCGGGGTGTCGGTGCCCGCCCCGCCTGCGCCGCCACCGGTAGCGCCGCCGGCGCCCGGCGCGCCGACCAACACCGTGGCGCCGACGGTCACGGGGACGCCGACCCCGGGAAACACTCTGAGCTGCTCGCGCGGGATCTGGACCGCCGGCCCGACCGCCTTCAAGTATCAGTGGGACCGGAACGGGTTACCGATCGCGGGGGCGACGGGCGCGACCTCCACGGTCCAGATCGCCGAAGAGGGCAGTCCGCTCACGTGCACCGTGACGGCATTGACCGCGGCCGGCGCCGGGAGGCCGAAGACGAGCGCCGCGATCATCGTCGCCGAGCCCGGGACGCTCTCGTGCCCGAAGCCCACCGGCCGGCTCGGCGGTGGCTCCCTCGGTCCGCTCGCACTCGGGTTCACGCGCGCGCGCGCGCACCGCAAGCTGAGCCGCTATTCAGCGGCCGGCAGCGTCGAGGACTTCTGTTTGTACGGCGGTTGGGGCGTCCACGCCGGCTACCCGTCGAGCAAGCTGCTCCGCAGCCTTTCCGCGAGCGAGCGCGGACGCGTGACGGGGCGGATCGTGCTCGCGCTGACCTCGAACCCCTTCTACGCCTTGAACGGGGCACGCCCCGGGATGCGACTCAGCGCGGTGGCAAAGAGGCTCAAGGTCGGCAAGAGCTTCCACATCGGCCGCAACTACTGGTACATCGCCGCCGGCACGGCCGGCCAGGGTGTGCTCAGGGTTCGCGGCGGGATCATCCAAGAAATCGGGATCGCCAGCCTGCAGCTCACCCACGGACGCGCCGCCCAGCAGTCGTTCCTCACGAGCTTCAGCGGCGCCTGAGGCCTGACCGCGTCGGGTCGCGCGGGCCGCCGCGGCCGCCGGTGGTTCGCTGGAATCGACCGCGCGCGGACGGCTGGTGGTGCATGCGGCGCTCCAGAACCGTAGACTCACCGCGTCCTGTCGTGCGAGAAGGGGCCGAATGAGGGGTACACGCGTACATCGTCTGTCCGGCCACGGGCGGCGGTCAGTGTTGGTGGCTGTGATCATGGCGTCGGCGCTCGTCCTCGCGGGGATGCTGAGCGCGACCGCCGATGCACAGCCCGCCTGCCCCGCCACCAACTTCGACGAATTCATCTCGCCGTCAGGCGACTGGTCGAACCCCGCGAACTGGGAAGTCGACGGCGTGCCCCTGGTCAACGCGATTCCGACCGGAACCGAGGTCGCGTGCTGGCCCGCCGGGACGACGGTAACGGTCTCCACCCTGGGAGACACGGCCGATTCGATCCAGGCCGGCGGCGATCTCGACATCACCGGCGGCGATCTCGCGCTCACGGGCGCGGATGACTCGACCGTCGCTGATCTCTCGCTGGAAGGTGGCGGCGAGCTCGACGGTCCGAGCGGGCAGACGTTGACCGTCCCCGGCAGCTTCGACTGGGGAGGGTCGGGCAGCGGGCCCGCCACGCTCAACGGTGCGCCTGGCTCGGGCATGGCGATCGACGCCGGCGCGCTGGCGATCGACGGAACCGCCTCCACTCCCGACTTCGCCGGCGGATCGGTCACCACCGCCAGTCCGGTCTCGATCACCAACCCGAACTTCGAAGGCTCCGGCGGTGCGTCGCTGGCCACGTCGAGCACCGTCACGGTCGGGCCTGGCAGTTTCACGAGTGGCTCCGTGGCGGTCACCGCCGCGGGACTGAGCACGAGCGGCGACGTGACGGCGCCGTCGTTCGTCGTTCACTTGACGGCGGGCGCGGGCAGCAGCCTTGCGGCAGGTAGCACACTGACCCTGGGGTACTTGACCACCGACCCGGGCACGACGCTGAAGGTACCGTCGGGTTCGGACCTGAGCGCCGGCGGCGGTCCGATCTCGGGCACCATCTCCGGCGCCGGAACCTTCACCAAGAGCGGCGGCGGGACGAGCACGATCGCCTCCGGCGGCACACTCTCCACCGGCAGCGTCGTCGTCGCCCAGGGCACACTGGCGGTCGCGGGCGGCGGGGCGCTTTCCACCACCGGTAGCGTCGCCGTGCCCGGAGGGGCACTGGCGGTCTCGGGCGGCGGCACGTACAGCGCCACGAACACGACGGTGAGTGGCGGCGCACTCGACATCGGGGACAGCGCAAGCATCGGCAACCTCGCGATCGGCGCCGGCGCCCTCAATGGCCCGGGTTCGCTCGCGGTGTTCGGTGGCTTCGCGTGGACCGGCGGCGCGGTCTCCCCGAGCAGCCCGATCGCGATCGACCAGACCGGCACCCCGTTCTCGATATCCGGTCCAGGGTCCCTGGACGGGGGCTCGATCACCGCCGCAGGCCCCGTGAGCATCACCGGCGCGGGCTTCGACGCTACAGATGCGCACGTGACGACGCCGAGCACGATCGCGCTCGGCGCCGGGGTGGACATCGGCGGGAGCGGCGCCACCTTCAGCGCCGACGGCGTCGTGCCGGGCGGCGGCACGAGCGGGTTCGGCGCCGATAGCCTCGTGCTGGCAGGCGGGACGACGACCGTCGCCGGCGGTAACAAGCTCCTCAGCGGTCCGTTGACGGTCAAGGGCACCCTGCGGGACGACGGCACCGTCACCGCCTCATCGACGACCCTGACCGGCGGCACGCTCATCGGCAGAGGAACGGTCAACGGTCCGGTGACGAACAATTCCGGCACAGTGTCGCCAGGAGACGCCCTCGGCGCGCTGAAGGTGACCGGCAAGTATTCGCAGGGCGCGGGCGGGACGCTGGCGATCGTGCTCGACGGAACGACGCCGGGCAGCGGCTTCAGCCAGCTGAGCGTCGGCGGTGCGACGTCGCTGGGCGGCGTCCTGCGCCTGACTGACGGCCACGGTTTCGCACCGCCCCTGGGCGCTACGTTCAAGGTCATCAGTTCCACTTCGACGCCGACCGGGGTGTTGACGCTCACGGGGCCGAGCGCGAGCGCCTACAGCGCCGATTACGTCTCCGCCGGTGTGATACTCGACGTCTTTCCGACGCCGGCGAACGCGGATGCGCCCACGATCACCGGGACGCCGAGCGTGGGTCAGACGTTGAGCTGCTCAGAGGGCATCTGGAGCAACGGGCCGACCAAATTCACGTATCAGTGGAACCGCGACGGGTCGCCGATCCCGGGGTCGACGAACTCGAACTACGTGGTCGGCGCCGCGGATCAAGGCCACACGCTGACGTGCACCGTGATCGCGTCCAACAGATCCGGCTCAGGCGGACCGGCGACGAGCGCCGGAGTCCCCGTACCCCCGCCACCGCCGGGCTCGCCGGTGACCACGGGAGCGCCGGTGATCACGGGCACGCCAACCCCGGGGAACACGCTGAGTTGCTCGAATGGAACCTGGAGCAACAGCCCGACCGGCTTCGTCTACCAGTGGAACCGGAACGGGTTTCCGATTGGGGGCGCTTCGGCTGCTACGTATACCGTCCAGATCGCCGACGAGGGCAGTTCGCTGACGTGCACGGTCACCGCCACCAACGCCGCCGGCACCGGAACGCCCGGGACGAGCGCGGCGATCGTCGTCGCCGAACCCGGAACGTTGAGGTGCGTCAAGCCCAGCGGCCGCCTGCACGGTGTGTCGCTCGGTCCGCTCGAGCTCGGTTTCACGCGCACGCACGCGCGCGCGAAGCTCAAGCGATATACGACAAGCAAGGGCCTGGACGACTTCTGCCTCTTCGGTGGCTGGGGCATTCACGCCGGCTACCCCTCGACCAAGCTGCTCCGCACGCTGTCGGCAAGCGAGCGCACCCGCGTGAAGGGACGGATCGTGCTCGCGATGACCTCGGACCCCTACTACGCCCTCGACAGAGCGCGTCCCGGAATGCGACTGAAGAGGGTCGCCAAGCGGCTAGGGATCGGCAAGGCCTTCCACATCGGCCGCTACGAGTGGTACATCGCCCCTGGCGTCGCCAGCCGAGGGGTACTCAAAGTCCGCAACGGCATCATCCAAGAAATCGGCATCGCCAACAAGAAGCTCACCCAGGGGCGCGGCGCCCAGCACCGATTCCTCACCAGCTTCAGCAGCGCCTGAGCCCGGCCACCTCAGGCGTCGCGTGGCGGCACGCTCGTGCCGGTGAACCGTGCCGGGCGAGGCGGATGCAGAGCCTGCTCCTCGAGCCGATCAATCGCCGCCAGGAATCGCCGGCGCAGCCACGGTGCCGCCACGATCAACAGGGTACGGTCGAGCGGGCTCGCCGCAAGTACCGAGGCCGTGAGCTCGACGTCGGTCCCGCCGGGAATCGGCGTCAGCGCCCAGGTCACGCGCGCAACCGTGCGCCGTCCGACCACCGCCGTCCCGACGAGCCGCAAGCCGTGCTCGTCGGCGTCGAGCCACGTGCGCGCGTGGCGGCGCAGACCCCACGGCCCGCGAATGGTGATCTCCCCGCCGGTGCGCGACTGCACCGGCCCGTGAAGGCGCACCAGCGAGACGAAACGGTCGGTCAGCAGCCAGTGGTTGTCGAGCGTGCCGAGGAACTCGTAGAGGCTTTCGGGAGGGGCCCGAACGCCCTTACGAGCGCGGATGCTGCGCGAAGCCTTCAGGACCGAGCACTCATTCGAGTGAGCTGCCGTGGTCTCGGGTGCCGTGGTCTCGGGTGCCGTCTCGGGAGCCGTCTCGGGTGTCATAGCACGGTCCTACCCTAGTCGCCGCCGTCGTCATCGCGCCGGGATGTGCCAAGCGGACTCGACGGTCCACTTTGTGTTAGGCTAAGCGGACCGCTGGGTCCGCTTAGTGCTCATTGTCACACTCGCGGCGCGGCGGATCGTCAGCCGATCGATCAGGAGGCCCCCGTGACCGCCGCGTCTGCATCCCCGTCCACCAACCGCTGGCTTGTGCTCGTGATCGCCTGCCTTGCGCAGTTCATGGTCGTCCTCGATGTCACGATCGTCAACGTGGCGCTCCCGTCGATCCAGCACGGCCTGCACTTCTCCCCCTCGAGCTTGCAGTGGGTGGTGAACGGCTACACGCTGATCTTCGGCGGCTTCCTCTTGCTCGGTGGGCGCGCAGCCGACCTGATCGGCCGCAAGCGTCTGTTCAGCGTCGGTGTCGCGCTGTTCTCGTTCGCCTCGCTCCTGAACGGACTCGCGCAGTCGCCCGGGATGCTGATCGCCGGCCGTGCTCTCCAGGGCCTCGGCGCCGCGCTCGTCTCCCCCGCCGCGCTCTCGATCATCACCACCACCTTCACCTCAAGCGAGGAGCGGACGAAGGCGCTCGGAGTATGGAGCGGGATCGCCGCCGGCGGCGGCGCCGTCGGACTGCTGCTCGGCGGGGTGCTCACCGATCTGCTCTCGTGGCAGTGGATCTTCTTCGTCAACGTCCCGGTGGGAATGATCGCGCTCGCGATGGCGGTCCGCTTCGTTCCCGAATCGCGAGCCTCGACCGCGCACCGCACGTTCGACCTCGCCGGAGCGGCGACCGTCACCGGCGGTCTCGTCCTGTTCGTTTACGCGATCGTCAAGGCGCAGTCGTTCGGTTGGGGCTCGCCGCGCACCGTCGCCATGATCGCGGGCGCCCTTGCTCTGCTCGCGGCGTTCGCAGCGATCGAGCGACGAAGCCCGGCCCCGCTCGTGCGGCCGAGCATCTTCCGAATCCGGACGCTGACGGTCGCCGACGTCGTCATGCTGCTCGTCGCCTCGGGCATGTTCTCGATGTTCTTCTTCGCCTCGCTGTACGTACAGGAGATCCTCGGCTACAGCCCGCTGCGAGCCGGGCTCGCGTTCCTCCCCGTGACGGCGGGGATCGGAATCGGCGCCGCTGCCGCACAGCAGCTGATCCGCCGCCTGGGCGTGCGGGCGGTCGCGGTCGGGGGGATCACGATCGCGACGGTCGGAATGGCCCTGCTCACCCGCGTGCCGGTCCACGGCAGCTATGCCGGGGACCTGCTCGTGGGGCTGATGCCGCTGAGCATCGGGATGGGACTCACGTTCGTCCCGATCACCCTGCTCGGGACGGGCAACGTTCAACCAGACGACGCCGGCCTCGCCTCCGGGTTGTTCAACACGGCGCAGCAGGTCGGCGGGGCGCTCGGCTTGGCGGTCCTCGCGACGCTGGCGGCCAGTCACACCGCCGGCCTGCTGCACGGCAACGTCGGGGCAACGGCTCACCTCGCCGCGCTGGTCAGCGGCTATCACCTGGCGTTCGCAGGCGGAGCCATCGTGCTGGGGTCCGGTGCGGTGCTGCTTGCGTTCGGGCTACGACGCCGTCACGTCGTGGGGATCGATCTGGCCCCGTCACCCGTGGTGACGTAGGACAATGAAGCCATGCCCGAAACCTCCAAGCCTCTACGGGCGGATGCCGAGCGCAACCGGCGGCTCCTTCTCGACGCCGCCGCCGACGCGTTCGCGGAGCATGGGCTCGAGGTTGGCGTCGCGGAGATCGCCCGCCGCGCCGGCGTCGGCCAGGGCACGGTCTTCCGCCGCTTCCCGACGAAGGAGCATCTGATTGCAGCGATCGTCGTCGACCGCATGCATCAAGCGACCGCCCGCGGACGCGAGGTGCTCACCGACCCCGACCCCGACGGGGCCCTGTTTGAGCTACTCGCCAGCATGCTCGGCTCCCAGCAAGCCGATCGCTCGCTGTTCGAAGCTGTTGCCGACACGTTCCTGTCCAACGAGGACATCCGCGCCGCCCATACGGAACTGGTCGGCGTGCTCGATCAGTTGCTCGGCCGAGCGCAGGACGCCGGGGCGGTTCGCGACGACGTCGGCGCGCTCGACGTGCTCATGATGTTCAAGGGCGTCTGCGAGGCCACGCGGGCCTTCTCCTCGGTCGACGCCGACATCGCCGCGCGCCAGCTCGAGCTCGTTCGAGCGGCACTACGGCCGGTCGGGACAAGCGAGCGGCTGAGCGGCCGCCCGCCGACGCTGGCCGACATGGAGCGCGCGTTCCCGCGGGCGGAGGGGAAGGCGAGCGCGTAGGAGGGGTGTCCGCTCTGTATCGAACGATTCGCCACGACGCGGGCAGCGACGATGTGGCCATCGAAGAACCACTCGAAATCCGGGTCGACGGCCGGCCGCTGGCGGTGACGATGCGGACGCCCGGGCACGACGAGGAACTGGCGCTCGGCTTCCTGTACGGCGAGGGACTGATCGACCGTGTCCACGACGCCGGCCTGACCGAGGACCTCGCCACGAACACGATCGAGGTGGCGGGGCCGCTGCTGCGCGAGATCGGCGCTCGGCGCTTCTACACGACGTCCTCGTGCGGCGTATGCGGCAAGGGCGCGCTGGAGGAGGTCGCCGTGTACAGCGCGGCCTTGCCTGCGGGCCCAACGCTCGCGCGCGCGCTGATCGCACGGCTTCCGGAGCGGCTCTCGCAGCCCGCGTTCCAGCGCACCGGCGGCGTGCACGCCACCGGCCTGTTCGACGATCGCGGCGAGTTGCTGCTGAGCCGCGAGGACGTAGGCCGGCACAACGCGATGGATAAGGTGATCGGGCGCGCGCTGATCGACGGCTCGCTCCCGCTCCACGACCTCGTTCTCTGCGTGAGCGGGCGGCTGTCATTCGAGCTCGTCCAGAAGGCCGCGGTTGCGGGCGCTCCGATCCTCGTTGGGGTGGGAGCGCCGAGCTCGCTGGCGATCGAGCTGGCAGAGGACCGGGGGCTCACGCTGTGCGGATTCGCGCGCGGGACCAGCGTCAACGTGTATACCCATGCCCAGCGGGTGCTTGGCGCAGTGGCGGGCTGAGCCGCGTTGGCCGACCGTCTCCGCGGCGCCCAAGGTTGCCGGCTCCCGGTTGACGGTCGCGGACGCGTCCCGGTTATGCGGCGGCGAGGCGCGCGAGAGTGTCGACATCGCCCGCGGAGGACCACGCGCCGACCGAGGCGCGAACCAGCCCCTGACCGGGAATGCTGCGAACGATGACCCCAGCGTCGGCGAACCGCTGCACCTCGGCATCGGGGTCTGTGCTGCGCCACGAGACGAGCGTCGAGCGCCCGCGTGGTGCGACCTCGAGGTTGCGCGCCTCGAGGCCGGAGGCGAGGGCGGCGGCGAGATCGGCCGCGCGCCCGTGTACCCATTCCCAGCCCGGCGCCTCCAGCACCTCGAGCGACGCAAGCGCCATGGCGCTGCGCACGCCGGGTGGAAAGCCGTGGTCGAACCGGGTCGCACCGTCCGCCGGGATGAGATCCAGGGGATTGCTTCCTCGGGTCAAGGAGCCGTAATTCGGCCATGGAATCAACAGGTCGTCGAGGCGGTCGTGGTCGACGAACAGGCATCCGCTTCCCTCGGGTCCGCACAGCCACTTCTGACCGGAGGCGGCATAGAAGGCGCATCCGAGGGAACGGACGTTGACGGGAACCGCCCCCAGCGCCTGGGCACCGTCGAGCAGGACCGGCGCGCCGGAGGCGGCGAGCGCGGAGACGTCCATCACGCGGCCGGAGACCCATGAGACGTGCGAGCAGGCGATCAGCCGGGTCGAGGATGAGGCAGCATGCGCGAGCTCGTCCCATGGCACCACTCGTAGGGTGATCCCGTGGCGCAGCCGCGACCTGGCCAGGGGCGCGAGCAGGCCCGGATGCTCTTCGTCGCTGGTGATGATCTCCTCCCCGGGACGCAGATCGAGCCCGGCGAGCACGGTGTTGACGCCGTCGGTGGTCGATCCGGTGAGGGCGACCGAGGCGAAATCACAGCCGAGCGCCGCCGCGTAGCGGGCGCGGAGGTCGGTCGCCATCCCGATCAGCTCCTCGAAGTACCCACGTCCGCAGCGACCGCGCGAAAGCTCGACCTCGATCCGCGCGGTGGCCGCCTCGGCGGCGGCCCGCGGTACCGGGCCCTCGGTGCCCGCGTTGAGATAGACGAGCCGATCGAGCACTGGAAACTGTGCGCGAAACACGTCCGGGTCGCTCGATGCTGGGGCTGGCTGTGACAAATGGCTTCTCCGTTTCCTTGAGCTCAGCCGACGGGGAACCCGTCCTTGCGACACACCGCCTGAATCTCCCGGCCGGTCTCCCCGAAGTAGCCGTTCGGCTTGCCGGCCGAGAGGCACAGTGAACGCGCATCGGCGCCGCATTGGTGGAGCGCGGCCGCCCCTGTCGCGCCCAAGATCGAGACGTCGACGCAGCCGGGAGTCGTGCTCTGGCTCGGTCCGGTCAGCGCGATGATGATCGCGACGGCGAAAATCGCCAAGCCGACGAGCACGGCCCCGATGATCCGCGTCTCGCGCGTCGAGAATTGACGTCCGCTCGCGATCTCTCGGTGATGTCCCGGTGGCAAGACCATCCAGCGCAGTCTACGAGGCGGTAGGCGACGCCGACGCGCCCGATCTCGCGCGCCGTCAGCTGCCGCGGCCCAGCGACCGTCTGAGCGACTCGAGCCTTCCCGCGACGCCCGGGCTGAGGTACTCCCGTCCGTCGGCAGCGCTCCGTACCGCCGGGGCAAGCTCGGCGTCCGCGAGCTCCTTGAGCACGAAGCCGATCGCGCCCGCATCGAGCGCCATTTGCACGAGCACCGGGCTGTCATTCATCGTCAGAACCACGATCTGGGTGCTCGACTCCTGCTCGCGTAGCCGCCCCACCGCCTCGATGCTCGACCCGTTGGACATCCCGAGGTCGAGCACGAGGACATCCGGACGATGCGCGTGCAGCTGACACGCGACCGCCACCAGATCCGCTGCTTCGGCGATCACCTCGACGCCCTCCTCGTCGTGCAGGAGGAGCCGCAGGTTACGTCGCATGAGCGCGCGGTCGTCGGCGAGCACGACTCGAATCGTTCGCTCACTCGCCGTCGGGAGCGCGGCGTCTCGCCTCGGAACGAGGCGCAAGTGCGCGGACCCGATCTGAGCCTGGTTTCTCCGCGAGCGACTGGGCATCGGTTAACCGTACGCACGATGCAGCGGCCGGCCATCGGTATTTGTCCGTGCGGATCACGTGGAA
This sequence comes from Solirubrobacterales bacterium, assembly GCA_003165655.1. Lineage (GTDB taxonomy): Bacteria > Actinomycetota > Thermoleophilia > Solirubrobacterales > Solirubrobacteraceae > Palsa-465. Next base: position 12,436 of record PMOY01000375.1, on the reverse strand, counting down.
AAGGCTGAAACGCCGCCCGCGCGCGCCCTTCCGTATTTCTCCGCACGAAGAACCGGGCATTTCGCGGCTGTCTACGCCGCCGCCGCGGCATAGGATCGCTGTCATGACATCGACCTCTTCTCAGCCACTCAATATTCTGATCGTCGGCGCTGGGGTGGCGGGGCTCGAAGCTGCGCTCGCGCTGCGCGAGCTGGGCGGCGAGCGCGTCGCGACGAGGATCCTTGCCCCGGAGCACGAGTTCGTCTACCGGCCGATGACCGTTCGCGAGCCGTTCGGGTACACCGTCGCGCGGCGTTACCCGCTCGAGCAGATCGCCCGCGATCTCGACGCGGAGCTGCTCAGCGACAGCTTCAAGTGGCTCGACGCTCCAGAGCGCGTCGTCCACACCGAGAGCGGCGGGCGGCTCGCCTACGACGCGCTGCTGCTCGCGCTCGGCGCGCGCCAGTACCCTCGCTACCCGCACGCGCTGACGATCGACGATCAGCGCCTCGACGAGCTTCTCCATGGACTGATCCAGGACATCGAGGGCGAGTACGTGCACTCGCTCGCGTTCGTGATTCCGTCCGGGCACGCGTGGCCGCTCCCGGCGTACGAGCTCGCGCTGATGACCGCGGCGCGCGCCTACGACAGCAGCGCCGAGCTCGAGATCACGATCATCACCCCCGAAGACGCGCCACTGGCGATCTTCGGCCGCGACGCGAGCGAAGGGATCGAGCGGCTACTCGAGGAGAATGGGATCACCACGATCACCTCGGCGCACTGCGAGGTTCCCGGACCGGGCCGCGTAACGATCAGCCGCGGCGCGCGCCAGATCGAAGTCGACCGGGTAATTGCGCTGCCAGAGCTCCACGGCCCATCGGTATCAGGCGTCCCAAGCGGCGCCCACGGGGGCTTCATCCCGGTCGACATGCATTGCAAGGTCCGTGGCCTCGAGTGCGTCTACGCCGCCGGTGACGCAACCGACTTCGCGATCAAGCACGGCGGAATCGCCTCCCAACAAGCCGACACCGCCGCGCAGGCGATCGCCGCCTTCGCCGGCCTCGCGACTGAGCCGGCGCCGTTCCACCCGGTGATTCAGGGAATCCTGCTCACCGGCGGCAAGCCGCGCTATCTCAGCGCCCACGTCACCGGCGGACATGGATCGAGCTCCTTCATCGGCGACGCGCCGACCTGGACGCCGCCCAGCAAGATCGCCGCCAAGTACCTGGCGCCCTACCTGGACGAGCTCGACACCGTGGCTGAGAGCTCGGCGTGAGTGCCGCGCCCATCTTGACGAGGGGTCAATCGCGGTGATCCACGTCGACCGGTGGTAGGTCCCGCACCTCGTCCTTGGTGAGCTCGAGCCGCACGACTTCGCCGACGTGCGCAACGGCGCTGATGGGAATGGCCACCGTCTTCTCGCCCCACAGGTGACCCTCGGCGAGGAGGAAGTGGGTCACACGATGATCGCTGGGATCGATGACCAGTCCCTGGACCCGTCCGATCGCCCCATCGGTGGCGTCGACGTGGTCGCCGCGACGCACCTCCACCTCACCCACGGGTATGTGGTCATAGGTGGCCGGATGGGGACCGGTCGTCCCCGAGCCGATGCCGCCAAGGGGAACCGCGCCCACGCCCATACCCGTGCCGATGACACCCGCGCCCATGCCACCCGGGCCAAGTCCGTAGTAGGGCAACGAGATCATCTGGTCTTGCGGGTAGCCCCATTGTCCGCTCGCTCCGGGCAGGAACTGCGTCTCTTCAGCGTCCTCGAGCGCGTGGAACTCAGATTGCGTGCAGCGCAGCCGGATCTCCTTCCCTACTGAGGAGGTCACGAGATCGATCGGGACAAGACGACCGGTGCCTCCGCGCTGCCGTGGCTCGACCGCGAGATGGGTGATCGCGCGAGCGACCGGATCGACGACCACGCGTCTCAGATCCCCGCAGACGCCATCGCTACAGGCGACTTCGCTGCCAATGATGAACTCCTCGGATTCGCTCATGCGTCTGACCTCTCGTCTCGAACGTCGTGGGTGGGCACCGACATTGTGCGGGAGGAACATCGCAGTACGGTTCCTCGCAACGATGACGGCGACGCCGGCAAACGCGGGCGTATCATCGGTTCTTATCGCCAGCCCCTCAACCACACATTCGCGGGGGCCTGGTTCGGTTGACGCCGAGCTGCTGCGGCGCGTGATCGCAGTCGGGCGCGACATCTTGTCCGAGCTCGATGAGGAGGCGCTCCTTGACCGGGTACTCGAGACGGCCCGCGAGATCACCGGCGCGCGCTACGCCGCGCTGGGGATCATGGACGCGTCCGGGCGTGAGCTCGAGCGGTTTCTCGTGCGTGGGATCGATATGCGCGAACAGCATGCGATCGGCGACCTTCCCCGGGGACGTGGCGTGCTCGGTGAGCTGATCGCGTCCCCGTCGCCGTTGCGCCTGGCCAACGTCGGTGAGCACCCCCACTCCTACGGCTTTCCCGCCGGCCACCCCGCGATGAGCACGTTTCTCGGGGTGCCGATCCTCGTGCGCGGGCAGGCGTGGGGCAACCTCTACCTCACCGAGAAGGACGGCGGCGAGTTCGATCAGGCCGACGAGGAAGCGGTCGTGATGCTGGCCGACTGGGCGGGAATCGCGATCGAACACGCGCGACTGTACGAGTCCGCGCAGCGACACGGAGCCGAGCTCGAGCGCGCCGCGCGTGGCCTGGAGGCCTCCCGAGCGATCGCCTTGGCGATCGGCGGCGAGACCGACCTGACTCGTGTGCTCGAGCTGATCGTCAAGCGCGGCCGGGCATTGGTGCATGCCCGGAGCCTGTTGATCCTGTTGCGCGAGGGCGAGGAGCTGGTGGTGGTCGCCAGCGCTGGACAGGCCGACCCTGCGCACGGCCAGCGCATTCCGCTCGTGGGATCGACCTCGGGAGAGGTGCTCCGCCGCCGCCGCCCCGAGCGGATCGCGGATGTGCGCACACGTCTGCGGATCGCGCCCGAGCTCCTTGGGGTCGAGGGCGCGCACACCGGCCTGATCGTCCCCCTCGTCTACCGGGCCAGCGAGCTCGGGGTGCTGATCGCGTTCGATCACGGGTCCCAGTCCGCATTCAGCGATGACGACGAGCACGCCCTGCGCGCGTTCGCGGCCAGCGCCGCGACCGCGGTCGCGACGGCGCAGACGGTCGCCGCGGAGCGCCTGCGCGAAGCTTTCGCCGTAGCGGAGGGCGAACGGCGCCGCTGGGCGCGGGAGCTGCACGACGAAACGCTTCAGGGACTCGGCGGACTGAAGGTGCTCCTCGCCTCGGTGCTCCAGCGCGGCGACCCAGAGGAGAACGAAGCGGCGATGAGGGAGGCGATCGAGGAGATCGAGACGGCGATTGGCAACTTGCGTGCGATCATCACCGACCTGCGCCCGGCCGCGCTCGACGACCTGGGGCTCCGCGCGGCGTTGAGCGCCCTCATCGAACGGCGCGGACAGGACGACCTCGAAATCACATCCGAGCTACGGCTCCCAGATCCGCGGGCCGGCGACGAGCGACTGAGCCCAGAGTTCGAGACGACCATCTACCGCCTCGTCCAGGAGGCGCTGACGAATGTCGTCAAGCACGCGCGAGCGCGCAAAGTGCGAGTGGCCGTCACCGCGAGCGACGGTACCGTCACCGTCGAGGTGCAGGACGATGGTGTCGGCTTCGCGGTGGAGGAGCCCAAGTCGGGCTTCGGCCTCGCGGGAATACGCGAGCGCGTGTTTCTGGCCGGCGGCGTGCTGGGGGTCGAGTCGGGACCCGAGGGCACTCTGTTGCGCGGGCACCTGCCGGTGCGGGAGGGCCTGGATGTTGCCGGGCGCTCACGCGCTCAGCAGACCGCGTCCTAGCGCGTAGCGCACCAGCTCGGCCCGCGTAGCCACCCCGAGCTTCCGATACAGGCGCGTGCGATAGGTCTCCACGGTTCGCCTCGAAAGATGTAGCTTGGCCGCGATCTCAGCGCTCGTATGACCGAGTCCGATCAACCGCAGAACGTCGGTCTCCCGTAGGGTCAAGTTGTCGTCCGCGACGGATCGCCTGAGCGACTGGAGACGCGCCGCGACGCGTGGGCTGAGGTACTCCTCGCCTCGGGCGGTGCTTCGCACTGCCCGCGGCAGCTCGGTGTCGGCGTAGTCCTTGAGCACGAACCCGATCGCGCCGGCGTCGAGCGCCTGCTGCGCGAACCCGGGGCCGTCCTCCATGGTCAGCACGACGATCTCGGTGTCGGGCACCTGCTTGCGCAGGCGCCGGATGACTTCGATGCTCGATCCGTTGGGCATTCCGAGGTCGAGCACGAGCACGTGCGGCCGGTGCCCGTGAACGTGGTGCGTGACCTCAGCCAAATCGCTGGCCTCGTCGACGACCTCGATTCCTTCCGCGCTGTCGAGCAGTAGTCGCAGACTCCGGCGCATGAGGGCGTGGTCGTCTGCGAGGACGACGCGAATCGACCCATCGGTCGACGAGGATCCGCGTGGCTTAGGCGCGAGCTGGAGGTGGGCTGCCATGGCTTTCACGCTACCCGCTGCGGTCCGCCTCCATAAGGGGGGAAAGGCGCCGAGCTGGTGCGGAAAACCCGCAGTCGCACGGGTTTCACGCCCTCGCATCACGCCCTCACGTCAGCCTCGCAACACGAACGGAGGTCGGCGAGACGGGGGCGCCTGGACCCGGACGCGCGCGTCGAGGATCAGCGCGCCGTCGCCGCGCGCAATCACCGGGTTGAAGTCGAGCTCGGCGATCGCCGGGTGTGCCTCGACGAGCGCGCTCAGTCGCAGCAGCACGTCCTCGATCGCGTTGAGGTCGCACCGAGGCGCGCCACGATAGCCGTCAAGCAACGGGAACGTGCGCAGCGACCGCACCATCTCCTTGGCATCGAGGTCGGTCAGGGGGGTGATGCGCACCGCGACGTCCCCCAGGAGCTCTGCGCTGGTCCCGCCTGCGCCACAGGCGATCACCGCTCCGAAGCTCTCATCGTGCACGACACCGACGAGGAGCTCGACGCCGGCGGCCGCCATCGGCTGAACGATCAACCCCTCGAGCGCATGCCCGGCCTTCGAGACCGCTGCTTCGATCCGCCGCGCGCTGCGGCGTACCGCGGTGGGACCCTCAAGGCCGAGCGCCACGCCACCGGCGTCGGTCTTGTGGATCAGATCCTGCGCGATGGCCTTGAGGGCCACCGGAACGCCGAGCTCGGCCGCCGCCGCTACCGCTTCGCTCGCGTCGCTGACGATCCGGCTCGGGATCAGCGGCAGCCCATAGCAGTGCAGTAACGCGGCGACTTCGCGTGGGCCGAGCCATTCCTCGCCGTCGGTGAGTGCGGCGGCGATGATCGCCGCTGCTTCGTCTGGCCGGCAGTCGCTCGGCGGTGCGACGACGCCCGCGGGCCGCGCCCGCCAGCGCGCGTAGCGAGCGGCGTGCGCCAGCGCCCTGGCGGCATCTTCGGGAAAGTCGAACCTCGGGACGCGCGCTGCTGTCCCGCCTTCCTTCGCGGGCGCGGCGGCGGATCCACCCATGAACACCGAAGCCAGCGTCACCTCACCGGCCCCTTGCGCCGCGGACGTGATCGCCTCGGCTACGTCGCGCTCGGCGGTGACGAGCGGCGCGACGAAGATCGTGATGATCGCGTCGCACGCCTGCCGTGCGACGAGCAGTTCGATCACACGACGGTAGTCGTCCGCCGACGCAGTCGCGATCATGTCGATCGGGTTGCCGAGCGAAGCCTCGGGTGGGAGGGACCCCGCCAACTCGCTTCGAACGTCGTCTGAGAGCTCGACGACCTCGAGTCCGTTCGCCTGGCAGGCGTCGGCGCACAAGATCGCGGGACCGCCCGCGTTCGTGACGATCGCGACGCGGTCCCCGCGCGGCACCGGCTGAGCGGACAGCAGCGTCGCGACGTCGAATAGTTCGTGCATCGTGTCGGCGCGGATCACGCCCGCCTGCTGAAACAGTGCGTCGACGGTCACGTCCGACGCGGAGATCAGCGCGCCGGTGTGCGATGAGGTCGCCCGCGCACCCGCAGGCGAGCGACCGCTCTTGACCGCGACGATCGGCTTCGACGCGCTGACACGCCGGGCGATCCGCGCGAACCGGCGCGGGTTGCCGAACGACTCGAGGTAGAGCAGGACGACATCGGTCGCCGGATCTTCCTCCCAGTACTCGAGCAGATCATTGCCTGACACGTCGGCCTTGTCGCCGACGGACACGAACGACGAGATCCCCAGACCGAGACGTCCGGCGGCCTCGATCATCGCGATCCCCAGGCCACCGCTCTGGGAGAAGAAGCCGACGTTGCCGGGCGGCGGGGCGTGGGCCGCGAACGTCGCGTCGAGGCGCACGTCCTGCGCTGTGTTGAGCACACCGAAGCAGTTCGGGCCGATCAGCCGCATGCCGGCGTCACGACAGATCGCGAGCAGCTCGTGCTGGCGCCGGGCGCCTTCGGCCCCGGCTTCGCCGAACCCCGCCGAGATCACGAGCAACGCACGCACACCCGCCGCTCCGCATTCGCGCGCAACCTCGTTGACCGCAGCGCCGGGAACCACGATCACCGCGAGCTCGACCGGCGCGGGGACGTCGGTGATCGTCGCGTACGCCGGGCGGTCCTGGATTGCGTGCGCGTAGCGATTGACTGCATACACCGAGCCGGTGAAAGCGCCGCTCGTCAGGTTGTGAAGAATTTCCGCCCCGACCGTCTTGCGCCGCCGCGACGCACCGATCACGGCGACTGAGCCGGGGTTCAGGAAGCTTCGCACGGCAGCGACCGCGGCTAAGCGCTCGCGGTCCTCGAACCGCCTCCGAGCGTCATCGGAGAGTGACGTCGGGAGCTCGATCTCGATCGTTCCACCCCTGGCGCGCACGGCGACGGGAAAGCCGCTGTCGCGGAACACCTGGATCATGCGATGGTTGGCCGGCATGACTTCGGCGGTGAACGTCGAGATCCCGTGGTACTCAGCCGCAGTGGCCAGATGGGCGAGCATGATCGTCGCGATCCCCAGCCGCTGCCATGCGTCGGCGACGACGAACGCCACCTCGGCATGGGCGGCGTCGATCCGAGCGTAGACGCCGTGAGCAACGATCGCGTGCTCGGGTCCGGCGGTCGCGACAAGTGCGTAACGGGTGGCGTCGTCGAACTCGACCGACCATTTCGTCGCCCACTCGATGTTCGCCTGCCCGAAGAAGCGAAAGCAAATCGCGTCGCCTGACAGCCCCTCGAAGAACGCCCGCATCGCGTCGAGATCGGTGCCCTGAACCGGACGGATGTGGATGCTCGAGCCGTCGCGGACCGCGACGTCCACGGCCTCGCCCGCGGGGTAGGACGTGTACGGCAGCTGCCTCTTCTCAGCACGAGTGGAATCGACGTTCGGGCGAACGAGCATGGGCACACACCGTACGGCGCACCCGCGGCTCTGGCATCCGTAGCCGCCCGCCAGACCACGCGTTGAAACTGCGTAGCCAAGCTCGCGGGCCGGGGCGAGGCGACTTAACCGCTACATCTCCTGGCCACCATTGACATTGAAGACCTGACCGGTGATGAAGGAGGAATGGTCCGAAACGAGGAAGTGCACCGTGCGCGCGACCTCGTCGGGGCGTCCGAGCCGTCCCACGGGGATCTGCGCCTTGATCCGGTCGAGCACCTTCTCGGGGACGTGCTCGAGCATCTCGGTAGCGATGAAGCCCGGTGCGACGGTGTTGATCGTGACCCCGATCGAGTCCTCACCAAGCTTTCCCTCCTTGGCCAGCTGATAGCACGCCTCGCGCGCGAGCGTCTTAGTGAGCCCGAATAGGCCCGACTTCGAGGCCGCGTAGTTGGCCTGGCCGATGTTGCCGATCTCACCGACGATCGAGGAGATGTTCACGATCCGCCCGGAGCCCCGCTCGATCATGTGCGGCAAGACCGCCTGCGACATGAAGAACGCGCCCGAGAGATTGACCGCGATCACCTTGTACCAGTCCTCGTCGGACATCTTCAGAACGGTCTTATCGATCGTGATACCAGCGTTATTGATCCCTTGCGCAGCGCCGAAGCCGGCGATTCAAGCCGATGTGACCACGCCGCACCTGCTGGAGCGTGTCTCGAGCAACGGAACTAGCGCTCGTCCGCCTGGGCGGTCGACCTAGCGCTAGTCCGCCTGGCGGTCGACCTAGCGCTCGTCCGCCTGGGCGGTGACGATCTTCTGTTCGAGCGCCGCCATGACCGTCGGGTCCCGCAGCGTGGTCACATCTCCGAGCGCGCGTCCTTCGGCGATGTCTCTGAGGAGGCGACGCATGATCTTCCCCGAGCGGGTCTTGGGCAGGTCGTCACTCCAAAGGATGCGCTTGGGTCGTGCGAGCTTGCCGATCTGCGCGGCCACGTGATCGCGAATCTGGCCCTCGATCTCGGGGGTGCCCTCGAGCTCGCCCTGGAGCGTCACGAACGCGACGATCGCCTGCCCGGTGAGCTCATCTGACTGGGCCACGACGGCCGCCTCGGCGACCTTCTCGTGCGCGACGATCGCCGACTCCACCTCGGCTGTGGAGAGACGATGACCGGAGACGTTGATCACGTCGTCAATCCTGCCGACGATCCACAGGTAGCCCTCCTTGTCGCGAATTGCCGCATCGCCGACGAGGTAGGTGTCGTTGCCGAAGCGCGAGAAGTACGTCTCGACATAGCGCTCGTCGTCGCCGTACAGGGTCCGCAGCATTCCCGGCCATGGACGCTTGAGCACGAGCAGCCCCTGGCCCTGCTCGATGCTCTCGCCCGTCGTCTCGTCGACGACATCGGCGACCACTCCCGGCAGCGGAAACGTCGCCGAGCCCGGCTTGGTCTCGGTCAGCCCGGGGAGCGGCGAGATCATGATCTGACCGGTCTCCGTCTGCCACCACGTGTCGACGATCGGGCAGCGCTCGCGGCCGACCACGACGTGGTACCACAGCCACGCCTTCGGGTTGATCGGCTCACCGACCGACCCCAACACCCGCAACGATGAGAGATCGTGAGCGTTCGGGTGCTCGGCGCCCCATTTCATGCACGCGCGGATCGCCGTTGGGGCCGTGTAGAAGATGCTCACGCCGTAGCGCTCGATCAGCTCCCACCAGATGCCCTTGTGCGGGTAGTCGGGGGCGCCCTCGTACATCACGCTCGTCGCGCCGTTGCAGAGCGGCCCGTAGACAATGTACGAGTGCCCGGTGACCCAGCCGACGTCGGCCGAGCAGAAGTAGACGTCGCGTTCGGGGTCGAGGTCGAACACGTGCCGGTGGGTCGAGCTGACGCCCGTCAGATACCCGCCGGTGGTATGGACGATCCCCTTCGGCTTGGCAGTCGAGCCCGAGGAGTAGAGGATGAACAGCGGATGCTCGGCCTCCATCGGCTCGGGGGCACAGATCGGGTCGGCGTTCGCGACGATCTCGTCGAAGAACACGTCTCGTCCGGCGGTCATCGGGACGTCGATGCCCGCGTGGCGCACGACGACGATCGTCTCGAGCGACTCGAGATCGCCCATGACCTCGTCAACCGCGGCCTTCACCGGCGCGGTCTTGCCCTTGCGCCGTGCGCCGTCGACCGTGATCAGCGCCTTCGCGTTCGAGACCTCCATGCGCTCCTTGACCGCCTCTGGCGCAAACCCACCGAAGACGACGTTGTGCGGCGCGCCGATGCGGGCGCACGCGAGCATCGCGACGACGACCTCAGGAATCATCGGCAGGTAGATCCCGACCACATCGCCCTTGCCGATGTCGGCATCCTTGAGGGCATTCGCCAGCCTCTGTACGTCGCGGTGGAGATCGGCGTAGGTGATCGCGAGGCGCTCGCCCTCCTCGCCGGCCCAATGGAAGGCGACGCGGTCTCCGCGGCCTGCCTCGACATGGCGGTCCAGGCAGTTGTATGACACGTTCAGCTTGCCATCGACGAACCACTTGTAGAAGGGCGGGTTCGAGTCGTCGAGCACGGTCGTGAACGGCACGTCCCAATCCAGCGTTCGTGCCTGCTCGGCCCAGAACGCGTCCGGGTCGTGCTCGGCACGGGCGTGCAGCGACGCCTCGTTGACGCTCTCGGCGGTGACGATACGCGTGGGCGGTGCGAAGCGGTCCTGGTGCATGAGCGCCTCGAGCCGCCGCTCGAGCGCCTCGCCGGACAAGAGCCCAGGCGCCGCACCCGCCTCCCGGACGGGTGCGGCGCTGGTGGACGAGCTCGCGTCATGATCGATCGTGGCCTTCATCGTGATTCCCTCTCCATAGGCGTTACGGGGCGATTGCTCGGTCGCCCGCTACGCGAGCTGAGCGACGACGGACTTCGTCTCGAGGTAGTTCTCGAGCGCGTTGTGGCCCATCTCGCGGCCCCAGCCCGACTCCTTGTAGCCGCCGAACGGCATCGCGGCGTCAAACACGCTGTAGCAGTTGATCCACACGGTGCCGGCGCGCAGGCGGTGGGCGGTCCGGTGCGCCTTGTTGATGTCGCGCGTCCAGATCCCCGACGCGAGGCCGTAGTTCGTGTCGTTGCCGCTGCGGATCACGTCGTCGTCTCCGGAGTCGAACGGAATCGCGCAGACCACGGGGCCGAAGATCTCCTCGCGCACCACCTTCATATCGGGGGTGGTGTCAGTGAGCACGGTCGGCTCCACGAAGTACCCGTGCACACCCGCCCTGCCACCGCCGGTCGGGGCATGTGCGCCCGCGCCGAGGCCCGAGGACAGGTAGCCGAGCACCTTCTCGTGCTGCTCTTGGGAGATCAGCGGTCCCATCTGGGTGTCGGCGTTGATCCCTGGGCCGATCGTGATCTTCTTGGCCTCGTTCGCAACGCCCTCGACCACCTCGTCGTAGACGTCGCGCTCGATGTACAGGCGCGACCCGGCGTTGCAGCACTGGCCCTGGTTGAAGAAGATGCCGTTGGCCGCACCGGGGATCGCCACGTCCATGTCGGCATCCTTGTAGAGCACCTGCGGGCTCTTGCCGCCGAGCTCGAGCGAGACCTTCTTGAGATTGCCCGCCGCCGCGTGGACGATCAGGCGGCCGACCTCGGTCGAGCCGGTGAAGGCGACCTTGTCGACGCCGTCGTGGGCCGCGATCGCCGCGCCGGCGTCACCAAACCCGGTCACGATGTTGACCACGCCGGCGGGCAGCCCGGCCTCCAGCATCAGCTCACCCAGTCGCAGTGCCGAGAGCGGCGTCTGCTCGGCGGGCTTCAGCACCACCGTCACACCGGCCGCCAGGGCCGGGCCGAGCTTCCAGGCCGCCATCAGCAACGGGAAATTCCACGGGATGATCTGCCCGACGACGCCCACCGGCTCCTTGCGCGTATAGGCCAGGAACTCCGACCCGGGTGCGGTGATCGCGGAGATCGGGATCGTGCCGCCCTCGATCTTCGTCGCCCAGCCCGACATGTAGTGGAAGAGGTCGGCGGACAGCGCGACGTCAGCGACCTTCGCGATCGTCAGCGGCTTGCCATTGTCGAGCGTCTCGAGCAGGGCGAGCTCGTCCGCATGCTGCTCGATGAGATCGCCGATGCGATAGATCAGCTTGCCACGCTCGGACGGTGTCATCCGGCGCCAGTCCGAATGCTCGTCGTCGAAGCAGCGACGAGCCGCCGCGACGGCGAGCTCGATGTCCTCGGCCGCGCCGTGCGCTACCGACCCGAGGCTCTCCTCGGTAGCCGGGTTGAACGTCTCAAAGGTCTTCCCGCTCACCGCGTCGACCCATTCGCCGTCGATCAGCAGGCGCCCGGGGTTACGGACAAAGTTCTGGAAGCGCTCGGCCGAGCCCTCGGGCAGGCCGGCGAAAGAATGGCTGGAATCCGCAGCGCTGGGCGCGTGGGTCGGTGTCGAGATCGACATACTGGCTCCTGACGTTGGCGTTCGGCGTTGACCTCGATGAGGTGGAAAACGCCATGACGGCCGAGAGCTGGAGCCGGAGAGTGCCGCCCGCCGGGGTTTGAGGCGGGGCTGCTTCGACCGTACCACAAACCGAGTCGAGAGGTCGACGGCCAGCGATCGCCTACCGCGAGCTAGACTCGTCCGGCCGGAACTGCGATGAGCCACGACGAGACCGAGCATCTGCGCGTGCTGATCGCCAACGAGCGCAAGGACCACTTGGCTCTCGTCGCGCCGATCGTCGCCGCCCTCGGGCACGAGGTGATCGCGCGTGAGATCGCCGTTGCCGACGTCGGAGCCGTGACGGCGCGTGAGCGCCCCGACGTCGCTCTGGTCGGGCTCGGGGAGAGCTCCCGCCGCGCGCTGCGCATGATTGAGAAGATCGTCAAGGAGGCGGCCTGCCCGGTGATCGTCCTGCTCCACGAGCCCGACGCGGCCTTCGTCAAGGAGGCGTCCAAGCGGGGCGCCTTCGCCTACATCACCGACGCCGACTCCACCGAGTGGCAGAGCTCGATCGACATCGTGCTGCGGCGCTTCGCGGAGTACCACGAGCTCGAAGGCGCCTTCGGGCGTCGTGCGCTCACCGAGCGTGCCAAGGGCATCCTGA
>PMOY01000273.1 GCA_003165655.1 Solirubrobacterales bacterium | reverse complement strand
CACCCCGAGCCGCATGACGGCGTCGTTGACCGAGGTGAGCGTCTCGTTGAACCAGGGTTCATGCGCCGCGGCCTCGCCGGGGATGTCGATCAACTCAAGGTGGTTGAACGCTTGGCCGTCGGCAAGCTCGACGTGTCGAACCCTGGTATCGAACTGGGACAGGACTGCGCGAGCCTCGGGGTCGACGACTGCGAGATCGACGTCCGCGCCGGCAAACGCGCGGACGGCGTCCATCGATTCCCAGCGCGAGACCACGACGATCTCGGTCCCGGCATCGTCGCGGACGCACTCGACCGTCACGCCGAGAAACCCCTCGGTGCTCTTGAGATGCGGCCTAACGCTTGCTTCGAAGTGGGCGACGTACGCGTCGGCCTGGTCTGACTCCTCGGCCCGAGCTGTCCATCGGCGCGCGATCATCAGAACAAGTTTCGCATCTGGGTGACGGCGGGGCGGTCGAGCGTCAGTGGGGTCGTTTGGTCGCCGCCACACTGTCCTTCCGTCGATCCTGTCCTGCCGCCGATCCTGTCCTGCCTTGCATGTGAGCACTAGACTTGTGCGGGTGTGGCGATCGCGGCGCCGGCGGGCGGCGAGATGCGGGTTCGGTGGGCAGCGCGCAACGAATGAGGAGCGCGCTTCGATGACGCGCCGTGCCAAGCGGCGGGCCGCCTTGGCGCTCGCGCTGCTCGGCGCGAGCGTCGGCGCCTGGTCGGGGTCGACCGGGCTCGCGGCAGCCAGTCGCGGAGCACCATCTGCGTCGCCGCTTGCCCATCTCGCCGACGGCGGCACCTGGCACGGCACTGCCGAAGGGATTCGTGTCGATTTCGGTCAGTACTCCTCCGGCGACGTCGACTCGATGAGCGAATCGAACTACCAGGTCGAGCTGAGCTTCTCGTTCTCGGTCAGCCAAACGGGGGAGATTTCCGGCGGCGGAAGCGGCAGCTACACGGACGCGCACTGGCACCTGTACGGAGAGAACGGGGACAACGGCAGCTTTGACTGCTACCCACCGATCATGGCCGGCCCGTTCGAAGTCGATGTCAGCGGCCACGCGGCCGGCGATCGAGCAACCGTTTCGCTATCGATACCCGAGGCGACCGAGACAAACGCCGATTACGACTGCGGCGCCGACTACACCGGCTACGCGACGACGTCCCACGATATGGCCGACTCGCTGGCGATTGTCGGCGGCGACCATCTCGACATCTCGCTGGGCGGGTCGAGCTCGCTCACGGTGCAGAAGACGACGAGCAGCGGTGGCGGCACCGACGACACCGAGAACGACTCGCACATCTGGTCGTTCTCGTTCACGCCTCCGGGCGCCGCGGGCGCCGGGGGCACCGGCGGCGGAAGTGGCGGAAGTGGCGGGGGCGGGACGGGCGGCAAGGGCCCCGCTGCATGCAAGCTCAAGGTGACAGATGTGGGGGCCAAGCCGACGAGCACGCCGGCCGGCAACCCCATTGTCGTGCGGTTCCGCGTCTCGCACGCCGCGCGCGCGAGCCTGGTGGTCTCGCCGCTCGGCGACGCGAGCAGCACCGTGGCGACACTCAGCGTCGCCGCCGGTCGTGACACGCTTGTGTGGGGCGGGTGGATTCACACCCGCCCGGCAACCCCCGGGGACTACAAGTTGACCGTCGCCGCGGCGGCGTGCGATAAGACTGCGAGGCGCGCGGTCGGCGTGACGATCTCCTGAGTCCCTCGTCGGGGCCGCCGACGCTCGTCCGGGGCTCAAGCCCGACTCGTGCGAGGTCGCGGTGACGCGGGAGGAGGCCCGGGCAGCTGGTCTCCGCGCCGCGGCGGCTCCGTTCTCTAGGCGCTCGGCTCTCGATAGCGCAGTCCGTCGAGCGCTATGCCGAGGATGTGGTCGATCTGCTCGGGCTCGGTGGATGGGATCTTCGCGATCCCGCCGACCATCTGGATGACCTCGAGGAGGTTGGTGTCGGTGCGGACGACGCGCGCCTGCTGCGCTCGCTGCAGGAGCGGCTCGCCCGCGGCATAGAGCGCGGTGCGGCAGCTTTGGAAGACGTTCGCGTCGCGGTCGACGCAGCCCAGCAATTCTTGTGCGAGCGCTTGCTTCGTGGCCATGTAGGCGACGAATCGGTGTAGCCAAGCGACGAAGGCGTCCCAGGGGGGCAGCTCGGAGAGGTCGGCGGCTGAACGGCACAGCGCCTCGACTTCGTCCACGTATACGGCCTCGAGCAGGGTCTGACGGTTCGGGAAGTGGCGGTAGAGCGTGCCGATCCCGACCTGCGCCCGCCGCGCGATCTCCTCGAGTGACGCCGACGTTCCGTCCTGCGCGAAGGCGTCGCGCGCGGCGGCGATCAGCTTCTCGTAGTTGCGCAGCGCGTCGGCCCGCTTGGGTCGCGCCGCGGCGAGGTCGGTGAAGGCGGCGGGGGTATCGCTGGTGTCGGTGGCGCTCATCGGGTGATCTCGTGGATCCGCTTGACAAAACGGAGGTACCCTCCGTATAGTAACGGAGGTAGCCTCCACTTAGATCTGGAGGATGCCTCCACTTTAGCACCGGTTTCTGTACGCCTCAACAGTTGGGAATTCCGCAGATGAACACCGTCTCTCTCTCCGCCCCCACCAGCGACCGCCGCCGCTGGTTTGCCCTTGTCGTGGTCTGTCTGGCACAGCTCATGATTGTGCTCGACACAACGATCGTGAACGTGGCGCTGCCCTCGATCCAGCGCGACCTTCACTTCACCCAGGGAAACCTCACCTGGGTCGTCAACGCATTTCTCATCACCTTCGGCAGCTTCCTGCTCCTGGCCGGGCGACTCGGGGATCTGATCGGACGTAAGCGCGTGTTCCTCACCGGCGTCGTCGTGTTCACCGCCGCCTCGGCACTCTGCGGCTTCGCGCCCAGCCAGGGATTCCTGATCGCCGCGCGCTTCATTCAGGGCGTCGGCGGAGCAATGTCGGCCTCGGTGATCCTCGCCATCGTGGTCACCGAGTTCCCGGTGCCCGGCGACCGCGCGAAGGCGATGAGCGCCTATGTCTTCGTCGCCGTCGCCGGCGGCTCGCTTGGACTGCTCGCCGGGGGTGCGCTCACGCAGGCGCTGAACTGGCACTGGATCTTCTTCGTCAACCTTCCGATCGGCGCCACGACGTTCATGCTGGGCAGGGCGCTGATTCCGGAAGACACCGGCAGCGGACTCGATGACGGCATCGACTGGCTCGGCTCCGTGCTGGTCACCGTCTCGCTGATGACCGCCGTCTACGCGATCGTCCAGGCGACCAGCCACGGCTGGGGCTCGTCCCAAGTGCTCGGCTTCGGCGCTCTCGCAACGACGCTCATGGGTGCGTTCCTGACCGTCGAATCGCGGGTCGCGAACCCGATCATGCCGCTGCGGATCCTGCGCCTGCGCGGTCTCATCGGATCGAGCGCCGTACGCGGATTTCTCGTCACCGGGATGTACTCGACGTTCTTTCTCGGCACGCTCTACCTCGAGCACGTGCTCCACTACAGCGC
>PMOY01000416.1 GCA_003165655.1 Solirubrobacterales bacterium | reverse complement strand
CCCTCTCGGTGTCAACGTATTTATGAATCGAACCACTTAGTGTCCCCCGCCGGCGGGGGACACTAGGCGGGCTCCTAGCCGGCGTCGATGATCTCGACCGCGCCGAACCCCTCGAGCGGCCCGTCGATGAAGAAGATCTCGATCGTGATGTCGGGGTCGATGTGCGCCTGCGAGAGAAACGCGACGACCTTGCGACCGGTCAACTCCTCGATCGTGTCGGTGAAGCGCCTGGTCATGATGCGCTGGAAGTCGTGGCGCATGTTGACCACGCGCTCGGGCTCGCCCGAGTCCATGATCGTCTGCTCCAGCGGCGTGAAGCCGCTGCCGCGCATCACGACGACGATGATGTCGTCGAGCGCGTACGTCTTGGCCTTCATCGGTCCGCGACCGTAGTGCTCGCGCAGAATCCCGACGATGCTGGTCGAGATGGCCGCTAATAGCTGCCCGCCCGCGAGTTGCGCTGGCCTGCTATCAGCTGCCGGTCCGTCCATATTGTCCACCTCTCGTGTCCGGCGAAGGCTGCGACACCTCCTCCGTCCGTTACCTTGGGTGATGGGACGTCGCCGCGGATCGCTCAGATCGCAAACGCTGTCGTTGGGGAGCGTAGCGCGGCACTTCCCGCTCTTCAATCCCCTCGAGCGCGGGGTGCACGAGTCAGGGCTCAACAAGTCCGTACCCCCGTCGCGCTATGGTTGGACGGAGCAGTGGGCCCAGGAGAGAATGCCTCGGCCACGGTGAGTCGCTAGGAAGGCGACGTTGGCAGCGCAACCATCAACCCGAGTTTCCTCAGCGAATGCCGGCAGCACTCTCAGCGAGAGCGTACGCGCCGGTCCACCGGAGTGGGCGGCCGCGGCCCTGGAAGCCGCACTCGCAGCGCGCGCGCCGGGGGTGCATGCCTCAACGCCGATGGTGCGTCAGCTGGCACTCAAGGTAGGCCGGAAACTGGATCTCGACGCCGACACGGAGGCGCGCCTGGATCTGTCCGTGCGCGTGCGCGACATCGGCATGATTGCGCTACCCGACAGCGTGGCGCTCGCGACGACGGCGCTCTCGCCCGCGGATTGGGAGCTCGTGAACCAACACCCCGTGATCGGGGCGCAGCTGCTCGACGACCTCCCTGTCGTGGCCTTCGCAGCGTCGGTGGTGCGATCTCATCACGAGCGCTGGGACGGCGGTGGTTATCCCGACGGGCTTGCCGGCGATGCGATCCCGCTGCTCAGTCGAGTGATCGCCACCTGCGACGCGTTCGTGGCGATGGCGAGCGACCGGCCATATCGCCGCGGAATCGGCGCCGACGCGGCGCTCGAGCAAGTCCATCGGGAGCGCGGATCGCAGTTCGACCCCTCGATGGTGGACGCGCTCCTCGATGTGCTGAGGGGTACCGCCAGGCCTGCGGTGGATCGCACGGCGAGCGCCCAACTGGCGACCCGACCCGAATCGAGCGCCCCGCGTGAACGCGGCGGACGTCCCGGACTGACGGAGGCGATCGAAGAGCTCGACCTCGTCCCGGCCTTCGCACCAGCCTACGAGCGGGTCCTTGCCGGCGCCACCGGAGGCGAGCTCGTGGCGGCGATCGAGAGCGACACCGGGCTGACCGTCGCGGTTCTGCGCCGAGCCCAGGATGTCTCGACCCAACAACCGATCGCGAACATCTCTGACGCCGTGGCCGCGCTAACCCCAGGCGAGATCGCGGACGCGATCAGGGCTCTGCCGCGCACCGAGTTTCCCTGGCGCACCTCACACCTCGAGGTGCTCATGCACCGCTCCCGCGTGCATGCCTTGGCCGTGACCCGTGCGGCTGATCGCATCGCGCGCGAAGTGAACGTGATCCAGCGGGACGACATCCTTGTCGCGGCGCTTCTGCACGACGTCGGAAAGCTCGTCATGGGGCGCGCCTACGCCGGTTACGGCGAGCTGGTCGACGCTCGGACGACCTCCCCCGAGAAGCGGATCCGCCAGGAGCGCCGAGAAATGGGCACGGACCACGCGAGCCTCGGCGGACTGATGCTGCATCGATGGGGACTTCCCGCCCGCCTCGTGAGGACTGTCGCGGCGCATCACACCTCCGAAGCCGAGAACGAGGTGGCCACCTACGTGAGGCTCGCGGACATGATCGCCCACCATGCTCAAGGTGAGTCCGTCGACCGCACCAAGATGCTGCGTCTGTGCAGCGTATGCGGACTGTCGGCCACCCAGCTCAGGGACGTCCTCTTCGATCTACCCCACTCGGGAGGAAGCGAGCGACGGCGAGCCGAGCCGTCGCCCCTGTCACCGCGGGAGACCACCGTCCTGCGCATTCTTGCTCAAGGCAAGGTCTACAAGATCATCGCCGGGGAGCTAGGACTGTCGACGAGCACCGTCCGCAGCCACCTGCACAAGGCGTATCAGAAGCTGGGAGTCGGCGATCGCGCCCAAGCGGTGCTCCGCGCCACCGAAATGGGTTGGATCTGATCCGATCCGACTACAGTCGCTCCGTCTCCCACAGCAGAACCTTGTAAGCGTGATCGCCGAGCAGCGCGCGGAGCAGCTTGGCTTGGCGGCGCTCGGTACGGTAGACCCGCTCGCCGTGACGGCTGTCCGGGTCAAAGCCCATCTCCGCCGCCCATTCTTCGTAGCAGCGAGCCTGTTCGACGACCGCCGCCTCGGCGGCTACCGCATCGAGCACCTCGGCCACCCGGGGGGGCCCGTTATCCGAGCCGATGACCGTCGTCACCGGACGATCGCCGTTTGAACCGCGCAGCTCGCAGAGATACTGCTTGGCGGCCCACGGCTCGGCGATCAGGAATCCGTGGTCGCCGTTCAGAGTGATCTCCTGGCAGCGGATCTCGAGGTCGCTGCCTGCGAGGAACTGCTCGACCGTATGCATCGAACCTCCTTTGACCTTCCGTTGGCCGCGACCTCTCAGCAAGTGGGAAAACCTAAATACCGATACCCCGGAGTGGCTCACTCGAGCGAAACTGCACAGCTTTCTGAGCGGAGCGTGCGCTAGTCCAAATCGGCGATCGGACCCGCGTCCGGAGGGACATCGACGGCGTGCTCGCGGAGGGCAGCGAGGGAGACGATCTCGAGCGCTCGCTCATGCGTCGACGCCAGGACCACGTACGCCGCGGCCCCGTCCTCGTGCGCCCGCAGCCAATTCACCGCGGTCACGCACCAGCGGTCGCCGGGCACGAGCCCAGGAAAGCCGTACTGCGGCGCCGCTGTGATCAGCTCGTTGCCGATGCTCCGTTGATGCTCGAGGAACGCGGACGTGACCACGGCGCAGATCGTGTGACTACCCCGGTCCTCGGGACCGGTGTGGCAGCACCCGTCGCGGTAGAAGCCGGTGAGGGGGTCGATGCCACACGGCTCGAGCTCTCCCCCCAGGACATTGTCGTCGGGCACCGGGCCAGTATCGCTCCCCGCGCAGACGGGTGAAGGCGAGCAAGACGGCGGTCCAAGGCCCCGGTCACGCCCGCGGCGGCGCTTGGGGCGTCGCGCCCCCAGGGCGGCGCGGGCGCGCGCCGATGGCGTCACGCCTGCGGTGGCGCGAGCGCGCGCCGGGGAACCGGCGAGGACTGCATGATCGAGCTCGTGGTCTGTCCATAGCCGGCGAATTGGTCGATCACGCCCTCGAGGTGCTCGACGTCGCGCACGTAGGCGGTGATCACGTAGCAGTCGTCTCCGGTGACGCGGTGACACTCGACGACCTCGGGCGTCTGTCGAGCGAGCTCGGCGACCGCGCCGAGCTGGCGCGGTGACGGCCGGATTCGGATCATCACCCCGAGGCTGTAGCCGAGCTTGCGAGGGTCGATCTCGGCGCGATATCCGATGATCACCTGCTCCTGCTCCAAGCGCTTGAGTCGCTCGGCTACCGCCGGGGATGAGAGCCCGACGCGCCGACCCAGCTCAGCGAGCGTGATCCGCGCGTCGCGCTGCAGTTCGGCCAGCAGCCGCAAGTCCGTGGCGTCCAGCAGAGCATCATCGGCCGTGCGGTCATTATACCTTTGCTTCATCGGTCTAGGATAGCGAATACCTGCGATACACCCTGTAATAGCGCCGTAGCGCGAGGCATTATGGGATGATGCTTCCAGCCCTGCCCGTCGTCGTCCCTGCCGAGGCGACCGCCGTCCGCGGCACGGCGACCGTCGTCCCTGCCGAGGCGACCGCCGTTCCTGCCGAGGCGACCGCCGCCTCCGACGCCCGCGTGCCGCCGCAGCTGTACTTCCTCGTCAGCGCGGTCTTTCACTACCTCGGACCCGCGTTCGCCGTCCTGCTCTTTGCCCGCGTCGGCGTGCTCGGCGTCGCATGGCTGCGCATCATTTCCGCGGCCGCGATCTTTGCCGTCTGGCGGCGACCGTGGCACGCATTCGCGGCGCAGGATCGCGAAGGCAAGTTGCTTCTGATCGCGTGGGGAAGCGTCCTGGCGATCATGAACGCTTGCTTCTACACCGCCATCGACCGGCTTCCACTGGGCACCGTCGCGGCGATCGAGTTCCTGCCGGTGATCGCGCTCGCAGCATTCGGTGCACGCTCCGCGCGCAACGTCGTGGCGCTCGTCATCGCCGTCCCCGGGGTCTACGTGCTCACCGATGTCCAACTCGGGGCGCAGCCTCTCGGCCTAGCCTTCGCATTCGCGAACGCCCTCCTGTTCGCTGCCTACGTCGTGCTCGCCGACCGCGTCGCCAAACGTCCGGGGGTCAGCGGCATCGACGGACTGGCCGCCTCGATGCTGATCGCCGCGGTCGTCATCACCCCGATCGCCGGCCGCCAGGCGCTGCCCGCATTCTCAGACCCGGTCGGCGTCCTCGCCGGCATCGGCGTGGGCATCTGCTCCTCGGTCATTCCCTACGTCTCGGATCAGCTCGCGCTGGCCCGATTGGCGAGGGCGACATACGCGCTGATGGTGTCGCTGCTGCCCGCTACCGCCACCGTGATCGGCATCATCGTCCTCACCCAGGTCCCGAGCCTCGCCCAAGTCGCGGGGGTCGCACTCGTCATCGTCGGCGTCGCCTTGCACAGCGAGCCGGGGAGCTGAAGTGAGCGCAGGATGGCCAGGTCGAGAGGCGGTGCTGCTCGGCTGTGGGTTTCAGCCCTCCCCCACGGGTGCGACGTCAGCGCTCGCGGGCGACGGCGCCGCGCCACCCCGATCATGAGCCGCGCCGGCGGTGAAGTCCTTGTTGCGGATCAGCGCAAGAGAGAGCACGGAAGCTGCCGCCGCGAGGATCGCTCCGATCAGGAAGATCTCTTTCAAGCCATCGACGAAGCTCGCGTGAACCACCGCCGTCGTGTGCGTGAGCGCGCGGTGCGGCACGCTCCTGAGCACGGAGGCGGGATCGCCCTGGGAGACGCCCGTCGCGATCCGGTGAGCTGCCGTGACGCCGATCCCGCCGGCGCCGCTCAGTCCGGCGACGATCTTCGTGCGCACTTGGTGGGAGAAGATCGAACCCAGTCCCGCCACCCCCGTCGCGATCCCGACCTGGCGGAAGGTCGTGTTGATTCCCGAGGCCATCCCCGCGTCCTGCGGCTCGACGACGCCGATCGCGGTTGATGCGAGCGGCGGGTTGATCAGGCCGGTTCCGGCGCCGGCGACGATGAAGCCGGGAATCAGGTGTGTCCAGCCCGTCGATGGGCCGATGCCGCGCATCAGGTAGATGCCCACCGCGACGAGGGCGAGGCCCGGCCCGATCAGGAGCCGGATCGGCACCTGGGTGGTCAGCCGTCCGGCAACCGTCGAGGTGAGGAGGATGCCGCCGGAGAGGACCAACAGTCGGAGTCCCGCCTGGAGCGGTGAGTAGCCCAGAATGTCCTGCAGATAGAGCGTGAGGTAGAGGAGCAGGGCGAACAATCCGGCGGAGAGCGCAAATGCCGTGATCGAACCGCCCACGAAGGTCGGCTTGCGAAACAGCGAGAGATCGAACATCGGCGCCGACTGCTTCGCCTCGGCGACGAGGAACGCGATCAGCAGCACGGCACCGCCGACGAGGCACGCGACGATCGTCGTCGAGCCCCAGCCCAAGGTGCTCGACTTGATCAACCCGTAGACGATCGCGCCGAGTGCGCCGCTGAACGTGACGAGGCCGATGATGTCGGGGCGCCGGGCGCCGTGCTGACGAGATTCGTCGACGCGCGTGAGCGTGAGGATCACGCCCATGATCCCGATCGGAACGTTGACGAGGAAGATCCAGCGCCAGGAGAGCGCACTCGTCAGCGCGCCGCCGATGACCGGGCCGATCGCGACCGCGAGGCCGGTGATCGCGCCCCAGGCACCGAAGGCGGTGCCTCGTTCGCGGCCGCGGAAGGTCTGCGCGAGCAGCGCGAGCGAGGTCGCGAAGAGCATCGCGCCGCCGACGCCCTGGGCTCCGCGAGCGAGGTTGAGGAGCAGGGGCGTCGTTGCCAGGCCGGACAGGAGCGAGCTCACGGTGAAGACGACCAGGCCGCTCGTGAACACGAGACGACGCCCGAACAGGTCAGCGAGCGATCCCGCCGTGAGCAGTAGCGCGGCGAGCATCAGCGAATAGGCGTCGATCACCCACTGCACGTCGCTGAAGCTCGCGTGGAGCGAAGACTGGATATTCGGCAGCGCGACGTTGACGATCGTGACGTCGATCAACAACATGAACGTCGCGACGCAGACAGCAATGAGAGTCCACCACTTCCGGTCCATGCGCTGTCCTTACCCCGCTAGGCGGGTGCTCGAGCCACGGCGCTCGCCTCGGGCGCCAGCTCGACGGGGCGCATCGGCACGCCCGCCGCGGCATAGGCGTCGATGGCGTCGAGCGTCTCGGCTCCGAGTAGGGCGTGGGCAAGGCCGTTGAGCTGGTCACGGTGCTCGCTGAGCAGCCGGGTCACTTCGGCGTGCGCTTCCTCGACCAGGCGGCGCACCTCTTGGTCGATCAACCGCTGCGTCTCAGGAGAGGTTTCGCTGACGCCGGGGAACAGCGGCCCGTTGCCATTGCTCGGCAGTAAGGAGATCGGTCCGAGCTTCTCGCTCATCCCCCAGCGGCCGACCATCTGGCGGGCGATCTGGGTGAGCTGCTGGATGTCGGACTCGGCGCCGGTGGTGATCT
>PMOY01000423.1:208-6049 GCA_003165655.1 Solirubrobacterales bacterium | reverse complement strand
CGCACGCCTCGCCCGACCCCTCGCCCGACTCGTCGCTCCGGTCGGCGGCCGACGCCTTATCGCACGCCTCGCCGAGCGCCTCGCCCAGGTCTGCGGCCGACGCCTCGCCCGAACCTCCGGTCCCCGTGGGCCTGCCGGTGCCGCCGGTCGTGGTCCCCCGGTGGATTCAGCTCGTGCTGCTGCCGATCGGAATCCTTGGCCTCTGGGCGCTGGCGCGGGCGATCGGTCCTGTCCTCCTGATCCTCGTGTTCGCGAGCGTGACCGCGCTCATCCTCAACCCGGTGGTCAAGATCATCGAACGGCGCGGAATTCCCCGACCTGCGGGGATTCTGCTGGTGTTCCTGTCGGGCGTGGCCGTCCTCGCCGTGGTCGGAGTGTTCCTCTCCAATCCGGTCAGCACGCAGATCGAGCACTTCCAAGCCGATGTCCCGACGATCGTTCGCCAGGCGAACAGCGACCTCGGGAACCTGCAGACCTGGTTCAACCACCACGGGATCAAGATCCAAATCAAGAAGCAGGGTCAGACCGCCGTGGACACGCTCGAGAAGGGCATTCTCAAGCGATCGGGAGACATCGTCTCGTTCTCGAGTGACCTGCTCCAGAAAGTGGCCGAGATCTCGTTCGCGCTCGTGCTCGTGTTGGTGCTGTCGGTCTACCTGTTGATCTACTCTGAGCCGATCGGAAACATCGTGCGGCGGGTGATGCCGCCCGGTGACGGGACACCGCAGGACGACTACCCGCATCTCGTGCAGAGAGCGGTGCTCGGCTACGTTCGCGGCCAGGTCCTGTTCAGCTTCCTGATGGGCACAAGCGCGGCGGTCGCGCTGTGGGTCTTCGGAACCGTCGGGATCTTTCCCGACGGCAGCCGCTACGCCTTGTTCTTCGGCGGCTTCTACGGACTGATGGAGCTCGTTCCCTACGTCGGGCCGTTCCTCGGCGCGCTCCCGCCGGTGGTCGTGGCGCTCCTCGGCCATCCGATCACCGCCGTCTGGGTGACGATCCTGTTCATCGTGTTGCAGCAGCTCGAAGGGCACCTCGTAGCGCCGCAGGTGTTCAGGATCTCGCTGCGCATCAATCCGATCCTGATCATCTTGGCCCTGCTGATCGGGGACGAGCTGTACGGGATCGCCGGCGCGCTGATCGCGCTTCCGGTCGCCGCCGTGCTCCGCGAGACCGTCGTCTACCTGCGCGGTCACCTGATCCTCGAGCCCTGGAGCACCAGGGTGGCGGGCGCGGTCGGGGTCGGGTCGGGGGCGAGCTCGGTCGGGATCGGATCGAGCGCCGACGCGCGCGCCGTCCTCCCAGACCGCTGCCCGGACTGCGATGTGGCGATCGAAGCCGGCGACGCGTTCTGCCGCGCCTGCGGCTCCTCTCTGGAGCCTCGGGTGCGGACGCCCGGGTAGCCTGCCCGCGTCATGCCGACCACGGCCCCCACGCGCCAGGCGACGGTCGCCGCCCGCGCAGTGACCAAGCGCTTCGGGGACCGCACGGCGCTACGCGACGTGAGCTTCGAGGCGTACTCGGGCGAGCTGCTCGCGATCATCGGGCCGAACGGAGCGGGCAAGACGACGCTGCTGTCGATCCTGGCCGGGATCCAAGCCCCGACCGGCGGCGAAGTGAGCAGTCCAGGGCGCAAGGTCGGCTGGGTGCCGCAGCAGCCGGCGATCTATTCGAAGCTCTCCGTCGCGGAGAACCTGCGACTGTTCGCTCGCCTGGAGAAGCTTTCTGACCCCGACTCGGCGGTCGAGCGAATGCTCGACCACACCGATCTGCACGAGCGCGCCAACGAAGAGGTGGGGCGGCTCTCCGCGGGGAACCAGCAGCGCGTCAACGTCGCGATCGGACTCCTGTGCGAACCGACGGCGCTGCTCCTCGACGAGCCGTCCGCGTCCCTGGATCCCCGTCAGCGCGAGCGGCTGTGGGGCTTCATCGGTGGGCTGGCCGGTCGGGGCACGACCGTCGTGTACTCGACCCACAACGTGGTGGAGGTCGAGCGGTACGCCGATCGCGTCCTCGTGCTGGCCGACGGGGAGCTCCTGTTCGTCGGCACGCCCGGCGAGCTCGGGCGAGCCGTCGGGGGCGATCCGCGCGACTTCGAGGCAGCGTTCGTGCGGTTCCTCGATCTGTGCGGCCACTGATCGGCGATGCGCTGGCTGCTGGTCAAGGACCTCCAGATCCTGCGGCGCTCGCCGCTGCTCGTCGCGCTCCTGATCATCTACCCGATCACGCTCGCACTGATGATCGGCTTCGCGCTCTCGAGCCCGCCGGGGAAACCGAAGGTCGCGTTTCTCACGCAGGTGCCGAAGGGGCAGGGACGAATTCGCTTCGGCTCCCAGGACATCAACATCTCCAATTACGCCAAGGATCTGTTCGCGTCGATCCAGCCGATCATCGTCCACTCGCAGGCGCAGGCGGTCGCCGCCGTGACCTCGGGCCGAGCGCTCGCCGCGTTGATCGTGCCGGCCGACATCCCGCAACAAATCCAGAGTCTGGTCACAACCGGCGTCGGGAGCCCGATGGTGCAGCTGATCCTCAACAGCAAGGATCCCGTCGAACGGCAGTTCGCCGATCAGGCGATCCAGACGCGGCTCAGCGACGTCGAGCAGGCGGTGTCGAAGCAGGTCCTGCGCGTGGCGGTGAGCGATCTCCAGCAGGTTCTGAGCGGCGGCACGATCCAGTTCGGCGGCGAGAACTTCCGGCTGCTCGGCCTGCGCGACTCGCGGCGGCTGCTGCAGCGAGCGATCACGGCGCTGCCGGCGAGGTCGCCCTTACGACCCGAGTTGAACAGGGTGGTGGCGTTCGCCACCCTGGCGATCGAGGGACTTGCCTTCGCGAGTCCGGTCCTCGGGTCGATCGGGACTCCATTGACCGTCGATCAGACCGAGCTCGCGGGCCGGACAACGCCGGCGGCAACCTACGCCGTGACGATCGCGGTGATCTTCTCGCTGATGCTCGTGACCCTGGTCCTGGCGGCGGGAATGCTTGCGCTCGAACGGGAGGAGCACGCATTCGCCAGGCTCGTGCGCGGGCTCGTCTCGCCCGGGGCGCTGCTCGCCGAGAAGGTCGTGCTCGCCGGAGGATGCGCCGCGGCGGCGGCGATCGTGATGACGGTCGGCGTGTCGACGTTCGTCCCCTTGCAGTGGTCGCGGTTCCCACTCTGGGTGCTGGCGCTCTTGCTGGCGGGAATTGCGTTCGGGGCGCTTGGCGTGGCCATCGGAGGGCTCGCTCGCGAGGTGCGGGCGGCGTCGCTGCTGGCGTTCATGCTCTCGCTGCCGATTGCCTTCATCGCGCTTGTCCCCGCCGTCGCGGTCTCGGGCAGCCTGAAGTCGGTGCTCGATGCGGTGGCGTTCGCGTTTCCCTTCAAGCCGGCCCTCGACGCGGCCAATAACGCCTTCAGCGGCACGGCGCCGGCAATCGGCTGGCCGCTCGTGCATCTCGCTGGGCTGGCCGTGGCATTCGGCGGGCTGGCTCGCGTGGCGGTGAGGAGATTTGCGTGATGCCGCGCGACGGGCGCGTGATGCTCGTGGGGACGGCGCCGCAGATCGGACGCCTCTTCGATGGTGGCCCGGTTAGTGTGTCGCGCGTGACTCGCCAGATCCTCTTCTACGACTACGTCGCGGACATCCTCGAGCGGCGTGGGCCGTACCGCGAGGCGCACCTGGCGGGGATTCAAGCGGGTCGTGAGTCTGGTCAGGTGGTGATGGCGGGCCCGCTCGGAGATCCGCCGCACGGCGCGATGATCGTGTTCGGAGACGTCGGGCGCTCGACGATCGAGGCGTTTGCCCGCTCGGACCCGTACGTGAAGGCGGGCCTCGTCGCCGCGTGGCGCGTGGAGCCCTGGAAGGTGCTTTAGGCCTCGGACCGCGCGCCTGCCCCGGAGGGGCGGACCGCCGGTATCCTCAGTCACGATGCCCTTTCCGCAGACTCGCCTGCGCCGGCTGCGCACCACCCATGCCCTGCGTGGCCTCGTGCGCGAGACGCGGCTGACGCCTGCGGACTTCGTGTACCCGATGTTCGTCGCGCATGGGATCGAGGGGCGTGAGCCGATCGCGGCGATGCCCGGCGTCGACCGCCTGTCGATCGCCCATGCGGTCACCGAGGCGGGCGAGGCGCTGGCGCTCGGGATCCCCGCTGTGCTCCTGTTCGGGATTCCGCTGAGCAAGGACGAGGACGGCTCGGAGGCGTGGGACGACGAAGGGGTCGTCCAGCTGACGACCCGGGCAATCAAGCAGGCCCATCCCGAGTTGCTCGTGATCGCTGACCTCTGCTTGTGCGAATACACGAGTCACGGGCACTGCGGGGTCCTGCGCCCCGACGGTATCGTGGACAACGACGCAACGCTCGAGCGCCTCGCCCGGACCGCCGTCTCGCAGGCGCGTGCCGGTGCCGACGTCGTCGCGCCGAGCGACATGATGGACGGGCGCGTCGGTGCGATCCGCGCCGCGCTCGACGATGACGGGCTCGTCGAGACTCCGATCCTCGCTTACAGCGCGAAGTTCGCCTCCGCGTTCTACGGACCGTTTCGCGAAGCAGCCGGTTCGGCACCAGCGTTCGGTGATCGGCGCTCCTACCAGATGGACCCCGCGAACGGCGACGAAGCGGTGCGCGAGACGCTGCTCGACGTGCAGGAGGGGGCAGACATCGTCATGGTCAAGCCGGCACTTCCCTACCTCGACGTCATCCGCCGGGTCAAGCAGGAGGCCGCGATGCCCGTGGCCGCATACAACGTCAGCGGCGAGTACGCCATGGTCAAGGCCGCCGCAGCGGCCGGCTACCTCGACGAACGCGCCGCCGTGTTGGAGGCCCTGACCTCGATCAGGAGAGCCGGGGCCGACATCGTGATCACCTACCACGCGAAGGATGCTGCGAGATGGCTACAAGAGACGTAACGGCAATCCCGAAGCTCCGCAGCCGCACCCACGGCGCGGCGATCCCCCTCGACGAGCTCGACAAGCGTCTGCTGAACCTGATGCAGGGCAGCTTTCCGCTGGCGCCTCGGCCGTACGCGAGCGTCGCCGCCGATGCCCGCATCTCCGAAGCCGATGTGATCGCACGCGTGCAATACCTCCTCGACCAGCGCATCATCCGCCAGATCACCCCGATCTTCGACACTCGCGCGCTCGGGTACTCGTCGATGCTCGTCGCCGCGAAGGTCGATCCGGAGAATCCGTGGCGCGCCGCGACGATCATCAACGCCCATCCGGGCGTGTCGCACAACTACCTGCGCAACCACGAGTTCAACATCTGGTTCACGATCGCCACCGAGCCTGACTCGCCGCTCGGAGTGCAGGGGACGCTCGACGTGCTCGGACGGGAAGCCGGTGCCGAGTCGATCCGCCAGCTGCCGACGCTGAAGCTGTTCAAGATCCGAATGGATCTGGAGATGGAAGGCGACACGAGCGCGCTGGCGCAGCCGGTCGAGGTCGCCGAGCCCGCGGAGACCGAGCCGCAGCCCTACGACGAGCTCGACAGGGCCGTGATCCGGGCGCTGCAGGGGGACATGCCTGTGATCCCGGAGCCTTATGCCCCCGCTGCCGCCGAGCTTGGGATGACCCAGAAGCGCCTGCTCGAGCACCTCGCGGGGATGCGCGAGCGCAAGCTTCTGCGCCGTGTCGCGGCGATCCTCTTTCACCGGCGCGCCGGCTTCAGCGCCAACGGCATGGGCGTGTGGAAGGTGCCCGACGAGCGGATCGCGGAGCTTGGTCCGCGAATGGCGGCGTTCCGCGGCATCTCTCACTGTTACCAGCGCCCCACTTACGCCGACTGGCCGTATTCGGTGTTCACGATGGCCCACGGGCGCTCGAAGGAGGAGTGCGATGCGATCCTCGACTCGATCGCCGA
>PMOY01000423.1:0-166 GCA_003165655.1 Solirubrobacterales bacterium | reverse complement strand
CCCCCCCCCCCCCCCCCCACAGCTCCCCTGCGACCCGCCTGGCGCCTGAGCCGATGAGCTCGACTCGCGCCGCTGCGGGCCGCTCATCAGCGTTGTATCGCCGGGCGCTGGGGCTGATACCGGGAGGGGTGAATTCGCCGGTTCGGGCGATGCGCGCGATCGGGCG
>PMOY01000203.1 GCA_003165655.1 Solirubrobacterales bacterium | reverse complement strand
CCGCCTACCGGCGGCGCTTCGGGGCGGCTCAGCCCTACGCGATCTACGGCTACGAGGCGATGAGCCTGATGCTCGACGCGATCGATCGCGCCACCCACCACGGCCGGCGCGTCGCCGATCGCGCCGCGGTCCTGGCGGCGATCTTCGCCACCCGTGACCGCCACAGCGTGCTCGGCACCTACAGCGTCGAACCCAACGGGGATACCACGCTCCGCGAGTATGGCGCGTACCGGGTCGCCAGGGGTCGCCTGATTTTCATTCGGGCGTTCGCGGGTTAATTTCGGGTTAGGACCCGTCGGGCGCTGGCGGCCGTCGTGCGGCCAGTTTAAGCTGTTACCAGCCGGTAACGGGAGGGTTACTGAGGCGCTAGTCCACTAATCGAAAGAAGGGTGGTCGAGTTGGTCGCACGAAAGACAGCCGGGATCTTTCTCGTCGGTGCGCTGATCGCGCTTGCCGGTTGCGGAAGCAGCAGCAAGAGCACCAGCACGAGCAGTAAGTCGTCGTCGAGCTCGAAGACGATCGACATCTACTCGAGCCTGCCATTGCAGGGCTCGTCGAACGCGCAGACCATCCCGATGGTCAACGGGATCAAGCTCGCGCTGGCGCTCGCCGGCGGCAAGGCCGGACCGTGGACGGTCAGCTACACGTCGCTCGACGACTCGACCGCCGCGGCCGGGGGCTACGACGCGACCCAGACCGCGGCTGATGCCCGCAAGGCGGCTTCGGATCCGAAGACGGTGTACTACATCGGCGAGTTCAACTCGGGTGCGAGCGAGGTCTCGATCCCGATCCTCAACGAGGCTGGCGTCCCCCAGGTGAGCCCGGCGAACACCTACGTCGGACTGACGACCAACGACCCGGGCAGCGCGCCAGGCGAGCCGGGGAAGTACTACCCGACCGGCAAGCGCACCTACCTGCGGATCGTGCCGATCGACTCGATCCAGGCGGCGGCGGACCTCGAGGCGATGAAGCAGGCCGGCTGCACGAGAGTCGCCGTGGCCAACGACAAGACGCCCTATGGCGCGGGCCTCGCCGATCTGCTCGAGCTCACCAAGGCGGATTACGGCATCGACATTACGAGCAATACCGGGATCGACCCGAAGGCGCCGAACTTCCGCTCCTACGCGGCGACGATCAAGTCGCAGGGCGCGAACTGCTTCGAGTTCGCCGGCATCGTCTCCAACGGCGGGGTGCAGATCACCAAGGACGTCCACACCGCGCTACCGACGGCCAAGATCTTCGGGCCCGACGGCATGTGCACGAGCTCGTGGACGGCCGCCTCGGCCGGCGGCGTTCCGGCCAGCATCGATCCGTTGATCGAGTGCACGGTCGCGACGCTGGATCTCTCCGCCTACCCGGGTGGGAAGACATTCCTGGCCGAATACAAGAAGGCGTACGGAGTCTCGGATCCCGATCCCTACGCGATCTACGGCTACGAGGCCATGGAGCTCGGACTGAACACGATCGCGAGCCTCGGACCGAACGGCGACAGCAAGTCGGCGGTGCTGAAAGCGCTGTTCGCGATCAAGGACCGCAGTTCCGTGCTCGGCACCTATGGGTTCGACGCGAACGGCGACACGACGCTGAAGGCATACGGCCTGTACAAGGTCGGAGCCAACGGCGATCCGGTGTTCTTCAAGACTGTCACTCCGACAAAGGTTCTCAAGTAGACGAGTCGTAACTAACAGACAGGAAACGCGGAGGGGGCGCATCCCGCGCCCCCTCCGCATCTGCACGGACCCGTGGATTCCAACTCTCTCGCGTCGAAAATGCCCGAGCCGGCAGTCCGCGTTCTGGCGGCGTTGCGCCGCTACGCCGGACGCTGGGGCCTGTACGTCGCGCTGGTCGCGCTGCCGGCGTACTACGGCATCCATGACCTGACGCACGGATATCAGGCCGGCTTCCAAGCCGGGCATCCGGTGGTCCGCCACGATCTCACCCAGCTCGGCTTCAACCTCGTCGAGGGGCTGTCCAACGGCGCGATCTGGGCGCTGATCGCGATGGGCTATACGCTCGTCTACGGCATTATCGAGCTGATCAACTTCGCTCACGGCGACGTGTTCATGATCGGCTCGTTCGTCGCCGTCGGTCTCTGGGGCACGCTCGGGCTCGGCCTGGCGACCGGCCCCGTCGGACTCATCGCCGGTCTGCTGCTGACGCTGCTCGTCTGCATGGCGGTGTGCGGCTCGCTCAACGTGCTGATCGAGCGGGTCGCCTACCGCCCACTCCGAAACGCCCCCAAGCTCGCGCCGCTGATCACGGCCGTCGGCTGCTCGTTCATCCTCCAGAACGTGGGCCTGCTCTGGCTCGGCAGCTCGCCGCAAGGCGTCAACGACCTGATCCGTGAGAACGACACGGTCTTTCAGATCTCCGGTGTGATTGTCCACAGGGCCGACGTGCTCGCGCTCGGGGTGATGATTCCGCTCGTGATCGCGCTCACATGGTTCATCACCAACACCCGGCAGGGACGCGCGATGCGGGCGACCGCCCAGGACCCAGAAGCGGCGCGCCTGATGGGGATCAACGTCAACACCACGATCTCGCTGACCTTCCTGCTCGGGGGCATGCTCGCCGGGGCCGCCGGGCTCGTGTACGCGTTGTACGAGACGACGGTCTGGTACTTCCAGGGCTTCGAAGCCGGTCTGATCGCGTTCACCGCGGCGGTCATGGGCGGGATTGGCAACGTCCGCGGCGCCGTCCTGGGTGGGCTCATCATCGGCTGCATCCAGGAGCTCTCCGACTCCCGGCTCGGCCCCCAGTGGACGGAGGCGGTCGTCTTCGGCTACCTGATCCTGGTGATGGTGCTGCGACCCCGCGGGCTGCTCGGCGAGGAGACTCGGGAGGCGGGGTGAACGAACTGATTGCCCAGCTGACGGAATGGCGGGCCGCGTTGATCGCACGGCGCGACGCGCTGGCGCGGCGCGTCCCGTGGTGGTCGCGCGCCCTCGCGACGGCGCTGATCGGGATCGGGATCATCCTGCCGTTCTTCTTCTCCCAGGACAGCGGCTTCATGGGCGCCACGATCGTGGCGCTTGCCTACGTCGTGATGGCGCTGGGCTTGAACGTGGTCGTCGGCTTCGCCGGCCTGCTCGATCTCGGCTACGTGGCGTTCTACGCGCTGGGCGCGTACTCAGTGGGCTGGTTCGGGTCGGATTTCTTCTTCAACGCCCATACCCACGTGCTCGTCTCGGCGCTGACGAGCCATGAAGCAGGGATCCACTTCAACTTCGTGCTGATCCTGGTCTGCGCCGTGGTCATCACCTCGGTCGCGGGGATGCTCATCGGCCTGCCGACGCTGCGGCTGCGCAGCGACTACATCGCGATCGTCACGCTTGCGTTCGGGGAGATCATCGGCGTCGTCGCCACCAACGGCACGAGCATCCACCTCGGCGGCGGCGAGACCCTGACCGCTGGCAACAACGGGATCCCGGCCCTCGACCTGCCCTACTTCCCGGGGATCGGCTCGTTCAACCTGCTGCAGCTGAGGCCGTGGTACTGGCTGATCTTCACGATCATGCTGCTGGTCCTGTTCATCAATCTGCGGCTACGCGACTCGCGGCTCGGTCGAGCCTGGATCGCGCTGCGCGAGGACGAGGTCGCGGCCGTCTCGATGGGCGTCCCGCTGGTGCGGACGAAGCTGATGGCCTACGCGATCGGCGCCACCTTCGGCGGCATGTCGGGAGTGTTCCTCGGCGCTTTCGATACCACCGTCAGCGCCGACCAGTTTCAGTTCTCGTTCTCGATCTTCGTGCTCGCGATGATCATCGTCGGCGGCCTCGGATCGATCTGGGGAGCGGTGCTCGGCGCGCTGCTGCTCTCCTACATCAATTACTACCTGATCCCGGACGTGCTCAATGGGCTGCCGCACGACCTCGGGCTCAACTTCAGCCTGACCCAGCTGTCGTTCGGGATCTTCGGCTTCCTGCTTGTGCTCGTCATGGTCCTACGTCCTCAGGGCCTGTTCCCGGAACGCCGGCGCCGTCTCGAGCTCACGGCCGCGATCGCCGCCGAAGACGCGCAGCTCGTCGAGGCGCAGGAATGAGCCCGGGCGACGCGACTGTCGCGTCCCCGCCGGTCACGGCGGTAATGCGAGCTGATCACGTGATCAAGGAGTTCGGCGGCCTGATCGCGGTCAACGACGTCTCGCTGGAGATCCCGCTTCACTCGATTGTCTCGCTGATCGGCCCCAACGGCGCCGGCAA
>PMOY01000008.1 GCA_003165655.1 Solirubrobacterales bacterium | reverse complement strand
ACCAGCCGCTGCTTGACCCGAAGGTTATTTCCCATCAGGTCGTCGTACCAGGCGAGGATCTGCGGCCAATCGGTCTCCTCGGCGCTTCCGCGTCGTCGTGCAACGGGCTGTGCGCGCCGGGCGTAGCGCTGGCGATGCACCGCGGGGTCTCGTCGTGGTATGACCGAAACTACGCCGTCGCGATTGCGTCCGCGACAAACGCGGCGATCGCAGCGGTGAACTCGCGCCTGCTTTTCTCCCAGGCGTAGAACATGTGGCCGCCGCCGAAATGGCGAACGGTCAGGCGGCTAGCCATCTTCGAGTCGAGCCGCATGAGGTTCCGCAGCCGATCGCTCGCATAGTACGGCGTCACGAGGTCGTAGCGACCGTGCGTGATGAAAGCCTTCATGTGCGGGTTAAGCGACATGCCGTAGCGGAAGTCGTCGGTGGCGCCGACGGGCGGCGTGAAGAAGTCCTGCGGCGCGTCGTTGCGCCACAACTCGTTCACCTCGTGGCTCAGCACCACGTACTCGCGATCGGTCTCCACGCCGATCTCCGATCGGAGTTGCCGGTTGATCGCCGTCGTGTACGCGGGACCGATGCCGGCGAGCGTCGGGTCGGGACCAGCGAACGCCTCCCGATCGGGGAACGGATCGGCGGTTGTGATTGTCGCGTCGTACAACCCGAGCACCTTCCGCTCGTCGCGGAGTAGCTCGCGCGCGAACATGCCGATGGTGATGCGGCCCTCAGCGCGCGCGACCATCTCTGCGGGGAGGCCGATGAGGTCGGCGAGCCACGCGAGGATCCGGTCGCGTTCGACGGTCGGCATCGACGCGCCACGGGTGAGGAGGGTCGCGTAGTCGCCCGTGGCGAACCTCTCCGCCTCTTGAAGGATGTCCTCGGGCGGCGTGCTGGCCGCGAACGCCCGCGAGCGCCGGTGGTGCATGGCGGCGATTGCCATCGTCGGCACGAGGTCGACCCACGCGAGTACGTCGTAATCGGTCGGCGACAGCGATGCGAACTCGAGCGCCGGGGAGATGAGCACCGCGCCGCTGAGCCCGATACCCGCCGTCTCCTGCAACATACGCACAAGCCGGCCGACGCGGTATCCGCCATAGCTCTCGCCGGCGATGAACACCGCAGAGCCCCACCGGCCGTGGCCGGAGAGCCACCGACCCATGAACTCGCACAGCGCCTCGAGATCGCGCTTGTAGCCGAAGTATTCCCGGGCGTCGCCGTCATCGCCATTCTCCTGCTTCTTTCTCTCCTCGCCGTCCTTGCTGTCGTCGTTGATGACGCGGCTGAAGCCGGTGCCCACCGGGTCGACGAACACGAGATCGGTGAAGGCGAGCCACGACTCCTCGTTCGAAACGAGCCGAGGCGGCAACTGAGGCAGCGTGCCGTCGGCCGGAAATGCCACCCGCAGCGGCCCGACGGCGCCCATGTGGAGGTACGCCGACGACGCGCCCGGGCCGCCGTTGAAGACGAAGGTCACCGGACGGTCGGCATCGCGGTCCGCGACGTACGAGACGGAAAAGATCTCCGCCGCCGGCTTCTCCTTTCTGCGTAGGACGATCCAATTTGCGCTCGCGGTGTAGTCGATCGATACGCCTG
Source organism: Solirubrobacterales bacterium (assembly GCA_003165655.1). GTDB lineage: Bacteria > Actinomycetota > Thermoleophilia > Solirubrobacterales > Solirubrobacteraceae > Palsa-465. Next base: position 9,063 of record PMOY01000008.1, on the reverse strand, counting down.
CCGCCATCCATGTGGCGGTCGTCTCCGCCCCGGCGGGCGGCTCGTGGTCCGCCTTCGCGGCGGGCTTCCCGTCCTTCGTACCCTCGTCGGCCATTCTCGAGACGCTATCTCTAATGGCGCATTGTTGGCGCCAACAAGTCGGGACGCGTGGGCGCAGGGCACGCGAGACGCCAATGCGGCGAGCAGTTGTCGCCTTCCTCGGCCAGTCGCTTGGCGGTCTCTGCACGTCGCCAAGGCAGTCGTGTGCGCCGAAGTGTCCGAGAGCCACATCCCGTTGAACGCAAATGTTCACGGCGGGCGCCGCGGTGCGCTCGCGCGGGCCGACGACTACGGGCTGTCTTCCAGGCCCAGTGGATCCCTGAGGGTGGCCCCGCCGGCGGGACGAAGGGGTTCTGCGAACTCCCGAGCGGCCACTCTCCCTTCGCTGGCGACGCGCCTCTCGTAGCCCGGCGCACGGCGCGCATCGCGGCGGTGCACTATGCGGTAGATGGCACAGCCCAGGGCGCGGCTTCTGGCAAGTCGCGCTCTTGATGTGGTCGGCTGACGGGGATACCGTAGCGTCAAAGCGCGTCCACATCACCTCGGGAGGAGCGACCATGAGCATCCAGCCGCCGACTCGCCTCGCGAGCGAGGACGTGATCATCAACGCGCCGATGAGCTACGTGGGGTCGGTGCAGCGCATCATGCGTCTCCGGCGCCGGGCGGACGCCGGCGGGGCGCTTGTCGCGATGACCGTACTGGCCGTCGTCCTGGTGGTGGTCGCGTGGGTATTCATCACCGCCTGGTACCTGGCGTGGGGGCTATGGCTCGTCCCCTACCGGCTGCTGCGCCGTGGCGCACGCAAACGCACAGTCGAGGCGATGAGGCATCGCGAACTGATGGGAACAATCCAAGGATCGGCCGCGGCGTCGGCGGCAGCGATAGTGGCGGCAACGGCCTCCCCTCAGGTGTCAGCGCCGCTCGTCTACGTGCCCACTGAGCGCATCGGTGATGCTGATAGGGAACGCGTCATCGAACAGCTGCGTGAGGAGATGCTTACGGGCACGCTCACGTCGGAGGAGTTCGAGGAGCGTCTCGGCTTGACGCATCAGGCGATCACGCGAGCGGATCTGACGGCGGTCACGATGGATCTGCCGACGAATGGTGCCGAACAGCGGTCGCAAGCCACGGGGTCCGCACCTGGTTGAACCATCACTGGCTGCCGGCCGGCAGTCAGGAGGCGCGAGACAGCCCCTCGAGTAGTCGATGTGCGGTCTGGCCTCGACTATTTCCAGGCCCGCGGCGCGCCGAGTACGCGAAGATGTGGCGATGCGGCCTGAGACACGGTATGCCCTGAGCGGCGACATCCGTATTGCCTATCAGGTCGTTGGTGACGCGCCGTTTGAGCGCGCGCGATGAGCTCGTTCGGGCTTGACCCTGCCGTCGCCGCCGACGCGGCGGCGGTGACCGAGGTCGTCGTGGCGCTTGAGTCGTCGCTGTATGGCCAGACGGCGTTCTCGCGGGCCGATCTGGAGGACGAATGGTTGGACCTCGACCTCGGGCAGAACGCGCGCGTCGTCCGCGACGGCGACCGCATCGTCGGTTATGGCGCGCTGCGCGAGCAAGGCGAGCAAGGCGAGCTCTGGCGCGCCGAGGGGTACGTCCACCCCGATCTGCTCGGGCGCGGGATCGGGAAGCTGATCGCAACCGGGCTCGAGGAGGACGCTGCCCGCCGCGGAGCACGCAGGATCCAAAACGGCGTCTTCGAGGCCGACTCCGCAGCCCGCCGGCTGCTCGAGTCGCTCAGCTACGGCGCCGTGCGCGTCTTCCGCGAGCTGCGCATCGACCTCGAAGCACCGCCGCCCGAACCAGAGTGGCCCGACGGGCTGCGCGTCGTCCCGTTCGACCCGGAGCGTGACGCAGTCGAGTTCCACGCCGCGCACCAGGAGGCGTTCGCGGATCACTGGGACTGCACGCCACGCGACGTCGAGTCGTGGTCCAAGAGCCACCTCGTGAGCGAGCGCTTCGACCCGACGCTCTGGTGCGTCGTCCGTGCCGGAGACGAGATCGCCGCTGGGACGATCTGCACGGGCGACACGTACGGCGGCGGCTGGGTCCACGTGCTCTTCACGCGTCGCCCGTGGCGCAAGCAGGGCGTGGGCGCTGTGCTCCTCGGCGACTCATTCGGGCGCTTCTGGGAGCGCGGCGAGCGCAGCGTCGGGCTCGGCGTCGACGCGGCGAGCGACACCGGCGCGTTCCGGCTCTATGAGCGCGCCGGGATGGCGCCCGTGCTCGGCTGGGTGATGTACGAGAAGCAGCTCGGCGATGCTGTGTGACCGGCGCGCGAGGACGGGAGCGCTGGGCTGGCGCTGTGAACCTCGACGCTCGTGGCGCCGAGTGGCTGCAATCGTCTGCGGCCGGGGCCCTGGCTGCGACTAGCATGCTCTCGTTATGGTCGAGGGCCGTCCGATCCACGTCGACGACGCTCCGACTCACCGGTGGGAGTACGGTGAGGTCGGCGCTACGCGTCGACGTCTCGGCGTCGCCTGCGAAGCCAAACGACTCGGCATCGCCCTGATCGAGATCGACCCGGGCAAGCGTTCGACTCCTCCGCACAGCCACGCTGACGAGGACGAGGCGTTCCTCGTCTTGGCGGGCGCAGGGCTGAGCTACCAGATCTCGCGACCGGACGAGGTCCGCACGTACGCGATCGGCGTTGACGATCTGCTCTGGCACCCGGCGAATGGTGATGCGCATACGCTGATCGCCGGCGACGACGGGCTCACCGTGCTCGTGGCCGCCGAAGGCTCGCGTACGAACATCACCTATCTGCCACGGACCAAGCAGTTCTGGCTCGGTCCGGTTTGGTCGCCTGCCGATAGCCCGCACCCCTACGACGCCGACGCCGAGCTCGGCCCGCTGGAGCTGCCCGAGCCGACCCGCGAACGTCCGGCGACCATCCGCAATCTTGCCGAGCTCGCGCTGCAGCAGGGACGTGACGGCCACCTCGCCTACGCGACGCGGGGCGTGCACCAGATGGGCTCGGACAAGCTCGTGCTCGCACAAGACGAGATGCCACCGGGGACGCATAACACCGAACTGCACTTCCACTCAGCGCGTGAAGAGGCGTGGTATGTGCGAAGCGGCCGCGGGATCGCCCGCCTCGGCGAGGAGGCGCACCCGCTGCAAGCGGGGTCGTTCTGGCTGCGCCCGGAGAACACGGGAATCGGGCACCGCATCGAGGTCGGCACGGACGGAATGCAGCTCGTGACCATCGGCGACCTGATTCCCGGGGACGTCTGCGTGTACCCCGAGAAGCAGACGTTCAAGCCGGCCCGCGGCCTCGAACTCCCCTACTGACGCGTCACCCGCCATCACCCATGTCCTCGCGCTCCGTTCGAGCCCGACAGCAGCCTCAGCGCGGTCGCCGTCGCAACCCCGTACACGAGATGGGCACTCAGATCCTTAGCCAGGGTCACGCGGTCGTACTCCCAGATCGGCTTGTACAGCTTCGCCGCGGGCAGGACCACGTAGCTGGCCGCCCACACACTCGCGCCGAACGCCAAGCCGTATCGGACGCGCGGGGTCCTCAGCGACTCCGCGACGATGCCGTACTGCACACCACCGAGGATCCCGTACCCCCAGTGCGTCACGTTATTCACCAGCCCCGCACGCTCGGGCGGAAGCTCACGACCGAACAATCCCTCTACCACACGCCTACCTACCTGCGCCGGCGCCGGCGCCTCATCCCACCCCCCCACGCTCGACGAGAACTCCCACGCGGCGAACTCGCTCTCACCACCACCCCGGCGATAACGAGCGAACAACAACACATCCATCGCCGCCGTCCCCACCACACCCGCCACAAACCCACGAACGACCGCACCAACCGGGGTCACCACCAACCGCCGCGCCCCGCCACGAGCATCCGTTCGAACGCCAGGCCCAGGACGCCGCGGCGAAGCCGTGGGCCGGCCGGCCCGTGCCCTGATCGGCGTGGAATGCTCCATCCCGACGGTGACGGCGCTCATGAAAACTCCTTAGGTTGGCCCGCCGCCGATTTCGAGCGCCGGGCGATGGCAGCGATCGAGTACTGAGCTGACATCGCCATTGTCGGGGTCCCCGGAGAAGTTCGCGTGCCGACCCCCGGAACACTCAGCCCGAAACGCCTCGCTGAGAACGCGGCCGCCGCCGACGTCGCACTGACCGACGCAGTGGTGACGCCCGGTCCGTCGTGCGACGGATCGCCGTCATCCCTCGGCTCGCCCGCGAGCTGAGCGACCTCGGCTCGCTCCGCTGACCGGCCTAGCTCGGGATCGGCGCCGGGATGCCCGTGTACGCATCTGCTGCCGCGCGCTCGGCGCCATACACGGCGCGGGCGAGCAGCTTCCAGAGCGTGGCGCGCTCGTGGGCGTCAAGAGCCTGAAGGACATCGTCCTCGATCGCCCCCTGCGCGCGCGCGGCGCGCTCGAGCGCATGGCGGCCCGCGTCAGTGATGTGGACACGGTGGCGCCGGCGGTCCTCGGAGTCGCGGCGGCGCACCAGATGGCCGAGGTCCTCGAGGTCGTTGAGCAGCAGCACGACGTTCTTGGCGTCCATGCACAGCGCGTCGACGAGCTCCTGCTGCGGCGCGCCGTCGTGGTCGCCGAGATAGCTCAACGCCATCAACAGCCGTAGGTCCATCCCCAGCAGCTCTGCGCTGCTGCGGCGCATGACCTGCTTGGCCAAACGCGGCAGCAACACCATCGAGCTGGCCGCGCACGGATCATTCTGAGAACCCATATGGCGAGAGTATACCGCCAATAAGGCATCGTTACTTCAGTGAAGAGAATTCTTGTAGTGCCGTTCATATCCGCAGCAGGGATGATCCGTGATATGGTGTGTTCTCGACCGCGACTCGAAGGACACTGATGAGCACCAACTCCGCTAACGCCTCGTCCGTTTCAAACCCCAACCGGTGGGCCGTGCTGGCTCTCCTCGGGGTCGCTCAACTGATGGTCGTGCTCGACGCGACGATCGTGAATATCGCGCTGCCCTCGGCGCAGAAGTCTTTGCACTTCTCGACCGACAACCGGCAGTGGATTATCACCGCCTACGCCCTGGCCTTCGGGAGCCTGCTGCTGCTCGGCGGCAAGCTCGGCGACCTGTTCGGTCGCAAGTGGACGCTCATCGGCGGGCTCACCGGCTTTGCCGTCGCCTCGGCGATCGGCGGACTGGCGCAATCCTTCGGGATGCTCGTCGCCGCCCGGGCCTTGCAAGGCGCCTTCGGCGCGCTGCTCGCCCCCTCGGCGCTCGGTCTGCTGACGGTGACCTTCCAGGGATCTGTTGACCGCGCCAAGGCGTTCGGAATCTTCAGCGCCATCGCTGCTGGAGGCGCATCACTCGGGCTGCTGCTCGGCGGCGCGCTCACCCAGGCCATCTCGTGGCGCTGGTGCCTCTATGTCAATCTCGCCATTGCGGTGCCTACCGCCGTCGTGGCGCTGAAGTTGTTGCGCAACGAGCGCCGGCCAGGCCGCGCCCCCATCGACCTACCCGGCGTCGCGCTCGGATCGGCCGGCCTGTTCGCGCTCGTCTACGGGTTCTCCAACGCCGAGACCAGCTCGTGGTCGGATCCGATCACGATCGTCGCGCTCGCGGCCAGCGCCATTCTGTTGACCGGCTTCGTCGCACTCGAGCGGCGGGTCCAGCATCCGCTGCTGCCGTTGCACATCGTGTGGGATCGAGCGCGGGGAGGCGCATACGCGACGATCGCGCTGGCGGGCTCGGCCGTGTTCGCCGTCTTCCTCTTCCTGACCTACTACATGCAGGACGATCTCGGCTTCTCCCCCCTGAAGACCGGCCTGGGATTCCTGCCCATGACCGTCATGATTGTGCTCACCGCCGTGACCGTGCAGACGCGGGTGCTCCACCGCACCGGCGCCAAGCCCCTGGTCATGACCGGCATGACGCTCGGGCTGATCGCCATGATCCTGTTCACGCGTCTGACCCCCGATGGGGCCTACGCCACCCATGTCCTGCCCGGACTGGTGCTCACCGGACTGGCGATGGGCTGCGTCTTCGCGCCCGCGTTCTCGACCGCCACGCTCGGGGTGCAGAGCGCCGACGCCGGTATCGCGTCCGCGATGGTCAACACGTCCCAGCAGGTTGGTGGCTCGGTCGGCACCGCCCTGCTGAGCACGATCTTCGCCAGCGCCGCCGCCAGCTACGCATCCGGCCACCTCAAAGCCGCAGGACTCGCCGGCGCGGCATCGGTTCACGGCTACACCACTGCCTTCGACTGGGCCGCGGCGATCTTCGGGCTCGGACTCCTCGTCGCGCTGGTGATCCTCCCCACCGACGGCGCCGCCCGCGCCCGCACCGCCCAAGCGCAAGCACGCAGCGATCTCAGCCTGAGCGTGGAGACCACCTAACTCGACCCCCAGCGGGCGCCGTCGCCAACCCGACGCTGCGCCCGCGCTGAACCGAGGAGACTCCTCATGAGCAAAGAATCCAAGCGGGCCGCCTTCCTCGCCGGAGGGTCCAGCTCCGAAGACGCCGTACGTCGCGCCCTCGGCCGGCCGCGGCGCACTCCGCTGGCGACTCCAACCGATGCAGTCGACGACCTGCCGACGGCCGCCCCAGCGGCCGCTGAGGGAGAGTTGGCGCCGCTGCGACGGCCGGTGCCCCTCCGCCGCTGGTCCGTCGCCGCGCTCCTCGCCCGAGCCGCCGTCGCACCACCCGCCGACGGCTTCAGCCACTAGACGCTCAGCCCCCATCGACCGCACCGGACGCTGGCCGTGACCGCCACCGGCACGCCGATCGCGGAGCAGGCGCAGTTGCGATCGCGAGCACTCCCCGAGCGACACGGCCAGCCACCGGCGATCGACCGGCGCGGCCTTCGCCGGCGGCTCGTGACCATGGCGGTGCTCGCCCTGTGCGGCGTCACGGTGCTCCTCGCGGTCCCCACGCTCCGGCCCGTGGTGCGGGAGATCGCCGCCATGAACCCAGCGCTGGTGGCCGCCGCTATCGGCCTCGAGCTCGCTTCGTGCCTGAGCTTCGTGATCATTTTCCGGCTCTTCTTCGGATCGGTACCGACGACGGCGGCGCGCGAGCTGGCCTGGTCGCAGATGGGCTCGGGTGCCCTGCTTCCGGGAGGCGGTGTCGGTTCGCTGGCCGTCGGCGGCTGGCTCCTTCATCTCGCCGGTATGCCGACACGGCAGATCGTCCAACGCTCGAGCGGCCTGTTCTTCTTGACCAGCGCCGTCAACGTGCTCACCCTCGCCGCTGCCGGCCTCCTCCTGTTGCTCGGGATCGCCGACGGGCCCCACGACGCGCTGCGGGCAGGGCTCCCCATCATCGCGGCCGTCGGCGTCAGCGCCGTGGTGCTCGGACTGCCGCGCGCGGCACGCCGTATCTACGGCGTGCACCCCCACGCGGTCTGGCTCGATGACATCGGCTCCGGAATCCCCGCCGCACGCCACGCACTGGCCCGACCGAGCTGGCGCGTGCTCGGCGCGCTCGGCTACCTGCTGTTCGACATCGCCGTGTTGTGGACCACGTTCGCCGCCGTCGGCCCGCTCCCGCCGCTGGCCCCGCTCGTCCTCGCTTATCTCGCCGGCTACCTCGCCAACGCGATCCCCATCCCCGGCGGTATCGGGGTCCTCGACGCCGGCCTCATCGGCGCGCTCGCGCTGTACGGACTGCCCGTGACCCACGCTGCCGCCGCCGTGCTCGCGTACCACGCCATCGCGTTCTGGATTCCGACCCTCGGGGGAACGCTCGGATACCTCCAGCTACGGCGCCACCTGACTCTCGACGATGAGCACGAGATCGCGCCGCTGCGCCCGCAGCTCACGCTAGTGGACGCGTCCGGAAGTGATGCGGGTCATGCGGCCAGCGCGAGCGTTCGAGGCTCATGCTGAGTGATCTTCTCGATCACTTGATCGAGCTTGGCCCGGGTGAATGTCCACTGGAACGGTTGGGCGATGATGCGGTAGTGCTGCCCGAAGTCCATCAGGTGCCGGGCGAGCTCGGGGAGCGTGGCGAAGTCGTTGGGAGTCAGCGCTTTGCGTTGCACGATCGAGAAGTAGATCTCGATCTGGTTCAGCCACGAGGCATGGACGGGAAGGTGGATCAGTCGAGCGTTGGGGTACGCGTCGCGCATGCGCGTGATCGATGCCCTCCCGGCGTGACTGGACCCGTTGTCCACGACCCAGTAGACGGTCCGCGCGGATCGGTAGGGCTCGACTGTCATAACCTGGTCAACCAGCCGTCCAAACGGGACAATCCCGGTCGTTTGCTCGACGCGGTCAAACAGGTTGGCGTGGTGCACGTCCCACGCCGCGAGATACGCCAAGGTTCCGCCGCGCAAGTAATCGAACTCGACCAAGCCCGGGCGCCCCTGGCCGGGAGCGACGGTCTGATGATGACGCCCGAGCGCTTGCAGCTGGGTCTTCTCGTCGGCGCTGATGACGTACTCGTCGGGGCGCAGCCGCTTGCCCTCGAAGGTCCGCGCGTAGAGATCCAGCGCCCGGCCGGCCTTGACGGCGAAGTCGGGGTCACGCGGGAAGATCCACGAGCGCGTCTGCCACGGCTTGATCGCGTCCTCGTGCAACCACCGCCAGATCGTCGAGGCGGACGCTTTGGTCACGCCACGCTCGATCACGAGGCGGTGCAGCTCAACCCGGGAGAACCGCGAAAGTGGAAGATCGTGGCTTTTCGGCAGCTCGCACGCGATCGCTTTGACCTCGGCGACCTGCTCCGGGGGGGAAACGACGCGGCCGACCCGGCCGCGCTTGATCCTCAAGCCCGTCTAATCGCTCAGACCGAAACCGGGCTCTTCGCCGCGACACGCTGTCCGGCGAGCAGTCCAACCGAGCGGCGATATCGATGTCCTGCATCCCATCAGCGGCATACAAGATCATCCGCGCGCGCTGGACCATCCGAAACGGCAACGTGACTGTCCCCGCCCGCCGCTCAAGCTCCGTCCGCTCCTCGCCCGAGAGCTCGACCACGTAGGTGCTGGTCCTGGGCACGGCACACAATTCTGCACGCCCACCGTTATCCCTCCCGATAGTCCGCAGGATTAGCGGACGCGTCCACTAG
>PMOY01000112.1 GCA_003165655.1 Solirubrobacterales bacterium | reverse complement strand
GAGGAGCTGCTCGACGACGACGACCCCGACGACGAAGGCGAGGCCTATTAGATGCCACCCCAGCCGAACATGCAGCAGTTGCTCAAGCAGGCCCAGAAGATGCAGGAGCAGATGCTCGCCGCGCAGGAGTCGCTCAAGGACGAGGTCGTCGAGGCGTCCGCCGGCGGCGGCATGGTGACCGTCCAGGTCACCGGCGAGCTGCACGTCAACTCGATCACGATCAATCCCGAGGCCGTTGACCCCGACGACGTCGAGCTGCTTCAGGACATGGTGCTAGCCGCAGTCAACGAAGGGCTCCGATCCGCCCAGGAGCTGGCGAGCGCCAAGCTCGGGGGGATCGCGGGCGGGCTCGGCGGGCTCGGCCTTCCGGGTCTCTGACAGAGCCGCATCCAGCTGTCGCGGGCTCTGATCGCGAGGTCCGTCGCATCGAGGTTGATCTACGACGATGCGCGAGGCAGGGCTGAGTCGAGTACGCGCGTCAGCGCCGCGTCGAGCTCGTCGCTGACGTAGCGCTGAAGTGGGAGTGGCCGGAAGGTTTGGTCGCTACCGGGGATGCGCTTCACTTGGACGTTGGGCAATTCGCGGAGACGGTCGATACGTCCGTCTGCCAGCAGGTCTTTGTACAGCGGCTCAATCGGCCTGAACATGAGCAGGACCTCGGTGCCTTGGTCGCGCAGCTGATTGAGGTCCACGTCGAGCCGCTGCGGAACCCAGGGCAGAGCACGGAGGAGCACTCGGCGGCCGAGCGGCAACATCCGCGACGCCCGCTTCAGAGCCCATAGGGTGCCCGCGATGATCACTGGATCATCGCTCCTGTGCTTCCGGTAGACCCACCAACCGTGGAGCACACGCCGCGACCACCAGGTCCAGACGAAGAACGGGAGGTTGATGGCAAAGGCACCCACAACTCTCGGGTCGGCAAGCGCACCCTGAAGGGACCAGTAGCCACCGGAGCAGAAGCCGGCGAGCACGAAGCGACCGGGGAGGCCGCGCGCCTGCAGCTCGTCGAGTATCGCGATCGTGTGATCGGTGATGCGAGGGTCGTAGTACGCGGCGAGATCCTCGTACGTGCGCTCGTCGCCGTCGGAGTCCCCGATCCCGGGTTGGTCGAACCGAACCGTGGGGACGCCGCGTGCCGCCCATCGGCGAGCGATTTCGACCCACGACCGATTCGGCCCGGTACGCCGATCCGAACCGGCATTGAAGAGCACCGCGCAGACGTCGGCCGAGGTCACGGCAGCAGGTTCGGCCAGGATGCCGAACAGCCTCCCCGGCTCCAGCTCGATGGGGGTCTCGCGGATCGCGACGCCGTCGTGGTCAAGCTCGAGCGTCGGCAGCGTCGGAACGGCGGTGGGTGGCGGATCGACCGCCACGCTCGAGGATCGCCCGCCCGGACCCCCGGGCTCCGACAGCCATGAGATCGATCGTGCGATCGCTGCCGTCGGGGTCCGCGCGTACCGCGCGTAGTGCATCATCGCACCGTAGCCCTCGCCGCTTGCCACCGTGACATCGGCACCGGAGGCCTCGAAGTAATCGTGCAAACGCTGGTCCATGGCGACCCCGTCGCCTTCGAAGACCAGGACCCGTCGGCAGGCGGGGTCCGCCAGCGGAAGCTGAGTCAGGTCGAGTTGCGCGAGCGACTCGACCGTTTCCTTCGTCATGATCCGCCCGGCCATATCGAGGAAGCCATCGTCCTCCGCCGGGGTCGCAGAGTTCCGCGACCCCGCGGTGTGGGCGTCGTCGGGCTCGAGTCGGGCGTCGATCTCGAGGACCCCGGACGCCCGTACCTCGCGCAGAAGCCTGCTTCCTCGGGTTGGCGGCGCCCACAGCACGAGATCGTCGATCGGAGCACCGCGGGCGGCTGCAAGCCAGGCAATCATCCCGCCGAATCGGATCCCCAGCCCGGCTACGCGTCCGCAGCCGGTTTCGTCGCGCAGCCAGCGCGCGGCAGCCGCGACGGCTGCCGTCCAAGCCGCAAGCCGCTGCGGATCACGCGGTGATCCGGCGCTGTCGCCCGTACCCGGGAGATCGATCCTTACGGCCGGGTGACCCGCCCGCGCGAGGGCATCCGCCCAGGCGCGCCTCGTTCGATACGTGCACATCTCCTCCCAGCCGAACGGCGGGCACAGGACAACTCCGGTGGCGTCGCTGCGGACCAAAGCCGGTAGGTGCACGATCGCGAAGACGGGATCCGGCTCGATCGCGAGATACAAGGCACGGGTGATAACTCCCTCCACGACCCGCAGGGGCCTCCCCGGCTCGAGCTCGGCTGGCGGCTCGCCGCGCGGCGCGGCTACTTGCGGCTGCAATGCTTTCCCCCTGCCCCTTGAAGTCCCACTCAACAAGCTCCGATCTTGCGAAGGTCTGGAACGACCGTGCGCCCGGGCCCCGAAACGGGACGACACTGAGTTTAGTCGGGACGCATGTGCGATTCCATGCAACCAAAGTTGGGGTCTTGTGTTTCTACCTGGACCTCCTACCAGGTCATAGCGCGGGCGCCGGGTCTCAAGCTACATTGGCGCAGTGTACGCGCCACCCCTACAGCGCCTGATCACCGAGCTCTCGAAGCTGCCCGGCGTCGGCGGCCGGACGGCTCAGCGACTCGCCTTCCATCTGCTACGAGGATCCGACGAGGATGCGTTCGCGCTCGCCGATGCGATCCGTGACGTCAAGCAACGGATCGGCCTCTGCGAGGTCTGCTTCAACCTCGCGGAGGGTCCCACGTGCAGGATCTGTGCCGACGACCGGCGAGACCCTGAGCTGATCTGCGTGGTCGAGGAGCCCTCAGATGTGATCTCGATCGAGCGCACGCACGAGTTCAGGGGGCGCTACCACGTCCTCGGCGGGGCCCTGTCGCCGATTGACGGCATCGACCCCGAGGACCTCAAGATCGCGGAGCTGTACTCCCGCATGGAAACGGGAATCGTCCGCGAGGTCGTGATCGCCACCAATCCCACCACCACCGGCGAGGCCACCGCCCTCCACATCGCCGACGCCATGCGCGAGCGTGCTCCAGGCGTGTCCATCACCCGGCTGGCGAGTGGGCTTCCCGTCGGCGCCGATCTCGAGTACGCCGACGAGCTGACCCTCGGCCGGGCGTTCTCCGGCCGGCGGGCGGTATAGCGGAGCCAGGCCAGGTCCGCGTACCCTCCCTGCCCGTGGCAACGACAGGAATCGTGGTGATGAAGTTCGGCGGGACGTCCGTCGCCGACGCCGAGCGCATCAAGCGCGCGGCGCGTCGCATCGTCACCCAGCGCGAGGCGGGGAGCCGCGTTGTCGTGGTGCTCTCAGCACGGGGGAAGACCACCGACGAGCTGATCGCGATGGCCGAGGAGGTGTCACCGCAGCCCGATCCGCGCGAGATGGACATGCTCCTCTCGACTGGGGAGCGCATCTCCTGCGCGCTGTGCGCCATGGCGATCAACGACCTCGGCCACCGAGCGATTTCGTTGACTGGATCCCAAGCGGGCATCGTCACTGACACCTCCCACACGAAGGCGAGGATCCTCGATGTTCGGGCAGACCGTATTCGCCAGGCGCTCGACGAGGACCGGATCGTTCTCGTGGCAGGCTTTCAGGGCGTCTCGACGAGCCGCGATGTCACCACCCTGGGCCGCGGCGGCTCCGACACGACGGCGGTCGCGCTGGCCGCGGCGCTGCGGGCTGATGTGTGCGAGATCTACACCGATGTCG
>PMOY01000044.1 GCA_003165655.1 Solirubrobacterales bacterium | reverse complement strand
GGGAAGTTGATGAAGAAGATCACGAAGATCAGCGGCATCAGCACCATGATCTTCCGCTGCGTCGGGTCCATCGCCGAGGACGACATCATCAGGCTGGAGAACAGCTGCGAGCCGACGTACAGCACCATCAGCACGATCAGGACTGCGCCCGTCGCCTTGTTCGTCAGGTCGCCGATGAACAGGAATTGCGCGCCGTGGTGGACACCGCAGGGCGTCGTCGATCCGGGGTGATGAAGGCGATACGCGGTCTGAATCTTCGGGCAGATGTACCCGCGTAAGTCCTTGCGCAGCAGGTAGTACAGGGAGATGAAGACGGGGAACTGCGCCACCAGCGGCAGACAGGAGCCGAGCGGGTTGACGTTGTTCTCCTTATAGAACTTCATGATCTCCGTGTTGAGGCGCTGCTTATCGTCCTTGTACTTCGCCTGCAGGGCCTTGAGCTCTGGTTGGTGCGCCTGCAGCGCCTGCATCGAGCGGAACTGCTTGACCGTCAGCGGCACCAGGAACGCGCGAATCACGACCGTCAGCATCACGATCGACAGGCCCCAACCGACACCGAGGTTGTTATGGAAGAACTTCAGCACCGCCTCAAAGACGTTGATCAGCGGTTGAAGGATGTTCGCGGTGAGGAGCAGCATGGTCAGGCGGTTGGGGCCTCTGTGCGCCGCGGCTTGAACAGCCGCTGGTGCTCGACAGGATCGAATCCCCCGTGGCTCCAGGGGTTGCACCGAAGCAGCCGCCAGCCCGCGAGGATCAGGCCGCGGAGTATGCCGTAGTCGCCGATCGCCTGCGCGGCGTATTCGGAGCACGACGGGTAGTACTTGCAGTGCTCACCCAGCATCGGCGATATCAGGCGTTGGTAGAGCTTGATCGGCAGGATCGCCACCCCCCTGACCACGCTCACGCCAAGTCTCCCCGGGGCCGCTCCACGCGGTCGATCAATTCCCCCAGGGCGCGGCGGATTCCGGTCAGACCCTCCCGCTCAGCCAGGGCCCTGGCATCGCTCCTCGCGACCACCACGACGTCGCTTCCGGCGGGCAGACGGTCGCCGTCCAGCATGAAGGCTTCCCGGAGCAGGCGCTTGACCTGATTGCGCTGCACGGCTCCGCCCACTTTGCGGGACACTGACAACCCCAGACGAGGCGTCGCGGGATCCTCGCCGCGCGGGAACACGTACAAGACCAACTCACGGCCGCCGTGCGAGCTCCCTTGTCGAAATACCCGGTCGAAGTCGCCGCTACGCGAGAGCCGGCCCCGCTTCGGCCGGGACGAGTTGCCCGGCCGACCGCGCATCAGACGGTCAGCCGCTTGCGCCCCTTCGCGCGTCTGCGTTTGAGCGCCACGCGACCAGCCCGGGTCTGCATCCGAGCACGAAATCCGTGCGTGCGTGCGCGTTTGCGCTTCTTCGGCTGATAGGTGCGCTTCATAGGTCACGGTCCCGGTAAGACGGAGTCCATTATAGCCAGGCCCCGGGGTCCGGCGACACACCGGACCGAGTCCGCGCCCGTCGCGGACCTCGCTCGAAGGACCCCGTACGCAGACGCCGGCGCGTCCGTCTCCCTTTTTCCCGCGCTTTGCGTCAACCCCCATTTCACGACGCCCGAATGGCCTCGCGGCGCTGGTATATTCGCCCGCCCCGAGCGCCGTCCACGGAGCTCCCCGCCGCCTCAGATCCCCAATCCTCCGAAAAGGAGTCTCTTGGCGCTGCCCGCGCAACCAGAGCCGCCGCGTGCCTGGCAGGAGATCCTTGCCGAGCTCCGTCGATCCGTTGGCGATTCGACCTATGAGCTCTGGTTATCCCCCGTTGAGGCTCAGGAATCCGACGCCGGAGTCCTCCTGCTCCGCTTCCCCGTCGACACCCATTCTTGGGTCGTCGGGCGCTACGGTCGGATCATCGAGCAGTGCGTCGATCGGATCCTCGGCCCCGGCGTACCCGTGACGTTCACGAGCCAAGCTCACGCGACCAGCGGCCGGCCAGCAAAGGCCCAGACCGACGCGCGGAGCGCCATCACGACGTTCAACCCGCGCTACAGCTTCCACCAGTTCGTGATCGGCGACGGCAACCGCCTCGCCCACGCGGCGTCCCTGGCCGTCGCCGAGCTCCCCGGGCAGGCATACAACCCGCTTTTCCTCCACGCCCCCTCCGGGCTCGGGAAGACCCATCTTCTTCACGCAATCGCCAACTACGTGCTTGCCTTCGGAGGCGGCGCCAGCGTCAGATACACGACGGTCGAGTCGTTCACCAACCACTTCATCTCGGCCCTCTCCTCCCGCTCGATCGAGCATTTCAAGCACACCTACCGAGACGCTGACGTCCTGCTCATCGACGACGTCCAGTTCCTCGCCAGCAAGGCAAAGACCGAGGAGGAGTTCTTCCACACGTTCGACGCGCTCTACGAGACCGGGCGTCAGCTCGTCTTGACCTGCGATCGGCTGCCCCGAGACCTCATTACGGTCCAAGAGCGCCTGCGGGAGCGGTTCGAGTCAGGGCTCGTCGCCGACATCGCGCCACCGGACCTCGCCACTCGCTTGACGATCCTGCGCAAGCGAGCGGCGCTCGACCACGTGGGCCTCGCCGATCCCGCGGTGCTCGAGCTGATCGCAACCCGCGTCAGCGCCAATATCCGTGCCCTCGAGGGCGCTTTTATCCGCGTCGTCGCATTCCATTCGCTGACGGGCAGACCGATTGACCTGGAGCTTGCCAACGAAGTGCTCGACGGTCTCTCGCCGACAACGAAGACGAGCCTGCCATCGATCGCCGGCATCCAGATGGCGGTGGCCACACACTTCGACATGTCGGTGCAGGCGCTCGTCTCCCGGAGCCGCATCGCGAGCATCGTATGGCCGCGCCAGGTCGCAATGCACCTCGCACGAATGCTCACAGACGCCTCCCTGCCGACGATCGGTCAAGCCTTCGGTGGTCGTACCCACGCCACCGTCGTCCATGCTTGTCGGCGTGTCGCAGACCAACTCGCTGTCGACGACAAGGCCGCGGCTGCCGTCACAACGATCACAGCTGGCATCCTCGGTGGCGCCGACCGCAACGACTGACAGACTTGCCTGTCGCCCTGCACACCAAGGATTCCCTGCACGCAGCCTTCGTTCCTCGGTTCTCAACAGGTTCTTCTCAACACTATGACTGCTATTTCTTTCTAAGAGGTACTCCACTTGAAGATCTCAATAGACCGCGATGGGCTGTTGGCGCAGCTCCAGACCGTGGCCCGGGTCGCCTCATCGCGCACGGCGATCCAGGCACTCTCCGGAATCCAGATCGCCGTGGCCACCGATGGCTCCGAGCTGCGTGCGACCGACACCGATGTCGGACTGCGCGTGCCGATCGAGGCAGACGTTCTTCGTGAGGGCGTCGTCGTCCTCCCCGGCCGGCTTCTGGTCGACGTCGTTCGGGCGCTCCCCGCGCCCGCGATCTCGCTCGAGCTTCGTCCTGCGGAGCAGGACGTCGAGCTGGTTTCAGGGAACGCCACCTTCCACATTCGTACCCTCCGCGCTGAAGACTTTCCCCCGTTCCCCGAGCCCGACCTGGAGAACGTCGTCTGCGTTTCGACCGATACCTTCGTATCAACGGCACTGAAGGTCACCGGCTCCGCTTCGCGTGACGAGACGCGCCCCGTGCTCACTGGCATCTTCATCTCGGCATCGGAGCGCGAGCTGCGCATGGTCGCAACCGACTCCTATCGCCTGAGCATCAAGGAGACACAGCTGGCAGAGCCACTGTCGAAGGGCTTCGAGGTCAATGTGCCGGCTCGAGCGCTGCAGGAGCTCGCGCGGATCGCCGTTCATACTGAGCAGGACGAGTTGCGCATCACCGTGCGCCAGAACCAGATCCTCTTCGAAATCGGGCGGATCGTTCTCTCCTCGCGCCTGATCGACGGTCAGTTTCCGAACTATCGCCAGCTCGTTCCCGACGCCTTCGAGCATGAGCTCAAGATGTCCGCTACCGAGATCGCCGACGTGGTGCGACGAGTCAGTCTGCTCGCGCAGAAGACGGCTCCGCTGCGCCTGGCGTTCAAGCCCGGGGAGCTGATGGTGTCTTCTCAGACACCCGACGTGGGGGAGGCCCGTGAATCCTTGCCGGTGGCATTTCAAGGGGAGCCGATCGAGATCGGCTTCAACCCGGAGTTCCTCCGTGACGGGGTCGAGGCGATTGGCGAGGGGGATCTCCTGCTGAAGCTGATCAGCCCACTGCGACCTGGGTTGATCGAGTCGGCCGACGGCAGCGGCTTTCGCTATCTGATCATGCCCATTCGGCTCAACGTGTAGCGCGGGCTCGCCCCTGAGTGATGCGAGTCCTCGCTCTCTCGATCCGAGACTTTCGCTGCTACGACGCGGCGGAGGTCGCCATCGGCGATGGCATCACCGTCGTCTGGGGTCCGAACGGGGCTGGGAAGACGAACCTTCTCGAGGCCCTGTACTTTGGTTGCACCGGGCGTTCGTGTCGCACGACCAACGAACGAGAGGTGGTGCGCTTCGGAGCGAGCACCACGCGGGTCGTCGTCAATCTGCGAACGAGCGATGGCGCGCACGAGCTCGCGGTTGGCTTCGAGCCAGGCCAGCCCAAGCGGATGCAAGTCGACGGGGCGCCGGTCGAGCGGCTGCTTGACATCGTCGAACGGCCCCTCCTCAGCGTGTTCATGCCGGACCGGCTCGAGCTGGTCAAGGGTGCCCCAGGCGTGCGCCGCGCCCACCTGGACCAGGTTGTGGCCGCGCTGTGGCCCTCGCGCACCGTCTCGCGGCGCTCATACGTCCACGCCCTCGCCCAACGCAACGCGCTGCTCGCCCGGATTCGGTCAGGCCACGCCGGCCGTGACGCCCTGCCGGCCTGGGATCGTGAGCTCGCGGGTCACGGTGTCGCGCTGATGCATGGCCGCGCGGAGGCGGTTCGCGCCGCCGCCGCCCCGTTCGCGCGCTACGCGGAGGACCTGGGGCTGAGCGGGGCGCCGACGATCGAGTACCGCCCACGCTCGAAGGCGAGCACACCCGAGGAATTCGCCGAGGAACTCGCGGTGCGCGTCGAAGGGGACCTCGAACGGGGATTCACCGGTCATGGCCCCCACCGCGACGACCTCTTGCTCAGCCGGGTCTCCCGCGAGCTGCGCTCGTACGGCTCGCAGGGCCAGCAGCGCCTGGCGCTCCTGGCGCTCCTGCTCGCCGAGCGCGAGGTGATCGCCGCCGTGCGTCCATCTCCTCCGATGATGCTGCTCGACGATGTCATGNNCCACGACCGCCGCCGAGCCCTGATCGGTGTGCTCCGCGCCGGTGCCGGCCAGGCGGTTATCACGACGACCGACATCGAGCATGTGCCCGGCGTCGGTCGTCACGACGTCTCGCTGACCGCGGTGTCGGAGGGACGGCTGCTGCATGAGGCGGCTGCTGCATGAGGCGGCTTGCCCCGCGCCCGATCGGGCTCGCGTTGGAAGAGCTGCGTGCGGAATGGGAGCCGGACACGCGGCTCGCCGCGGTCCAGCGCGTGTGGCCATCTGCCGNNCGGCCAGACGATCGCGGAGGCGGCACAGCCGACCGCTGAGCGCGGTGGGGTTCTGACCGTGTCGTGCGCCGCCGCCGTATGGGCGCAGGAGCTCGATCTCATGGGCCCGACGATCCTCGAGCGGCTGAACCAGGCCCTTCCCAACGGCGGCATCGACCGCCTCCGGTGCGTGGCGGTGCCGGCGACGTGATCGGACCCCGATCGGACCCCGTGAACACCCTTCGAGCTGGCCTGAGACCACCCCCGGTCAGTGCTAGCTCGCACCTGGACTATTTNNTGACTACTAACTTCGGACGCCCCCGCTTTCCGCCCACCGGCCGGATCCGGGGCGTCTCAATGTCATCGGAGGATCTTTGACGACGGACAATGGCGCGTCTCAGCGCCCTGAGAGCGGGAGCAGCTACGACGCGCAGGACAT
>PMOY01000385.1 GCA_003165655.1 Solirubrobacterales bacterium | reverse complement strand
CTGAAAATCGTGGTGTCCCGGGTTCAAGTCCCGGTCTCGCCACCTCCGAGAAGTCCTGTCAATCGAGACCTTTACCGCCCGGATGACCTCGGTCGGCCGGCGGTCCAGGCGTACGCGGCTCGCGGTGGCCAGCTTGACGAGGATTACCTCGAGCAGATGGGCGAGCCGCTCACCCCAGAGATCGCGCGCCGGGACGTGGGTCCCCATCCGGTCCCGACATGCGTCGAATCACCCGGCCAATGCCCGCTCGAGCTCGTCGAAGCACCCGTTCCATCCTTCGTCTTGGGCGTCGTGGCGCTCATCGGTGGAGATGCTGCTGTTGACCATCAGGACCGTGGTCGAGCCCTCGGACTCCGAGAAGGAGAGTTCGATCATCTGCTCGTTGGAGGGATCGTCGTCGAATGTCCAGGTCATGACCAGCCGGTGCGGCCGGTCGATCAGCGTGTACCTGCCCTGCGCTTCGACTTCTCTGGCGTCGGGCCTTCGCATCACCACCCGGACCTTTCCCCCCACCCGGAGATCGACCTCGGCCTCCGGGGTGTCCCAGTCGGATGCGCAGTGAAACCAGCGCCGCATCACCTCGGGGCTCGTCCAGGCATCGAAGACGTCCTCGGGCGTCGCCGCGAAGGTTCGCTCGATACGCACCACGCGGCCAGACTCCGCGCTCATCGTCGCTCACTCCGTTCCTCCAGGTACTCGCCGACGACATCGAAGAGGCGTTCCCAACGCTCTCGCTGGCTTTCTATCCAATCCGACGCCTCGGCAAGCGCCTCCGGCCGCAGTGCGAGCCGGTGGGTCCGCCCAACGATCACGCGGCTCAGGATCCCTGCCTCCTCGAGCATTCGCAGGTGCCGCGAGATGGTCGGCTTCGAAACCCCGAAGTCGCGTGTTACCTCCCCGACCGTCGCCGGTCCTCCGCTGAGGCGCTCGACGATCTCGCGTCGGAGCGGATGGGCGAGAGCGCTGAACGTATCGTTAGCCATTCCGCTAATTATATAAAATGGCCTCGCGGACCGCGGCGGACTTCCTTCCTCGTCAACTGAGCGCCGAGACCATGGCGGGCGCCCTTCGGTCCGTTCAGTCAATGGTGTTGTCCGTGCGGGCGTTCGCGGAGGATCATGATGCCGGGGAGGATCAGGGGTCCGAGGCGCAGGAGCAGTGGATCAGGGTCCTAGCCTCGCCTACTTCTGAACGCCTGCCCGCCCGAGCGCACCCGAGCCCTGCCTACATCCTCCGTACGCGGGTCTGGACCTGCCAGCCAATCGCAATGCGATCGCTGCACCGATTCCCCGCCTCGCGGACGAGCGGCGGTACGCTTCACGGGTGCTGCGCGTGCGTCTCCTAGGCGCGCTGGAGGTCGAGCTGGACGGGGCCGTGATCGATTCGTCGCCGTCGCAGCGACCCTGGGCCGTGCTTGCGTACCTGGCGCTTTCGCCGCGACCCGTGTCGCGAGCCGAGCTTGCCTCACGGTTCTGGCCGGACGTGCTGGACCAGAGCGCGAGGGCGAGCCTGCGAAGCGCGCTGTGGGCGCTGCGCCGCCCGCTTGGCGATTGGCTGGTCGTCGACCGCGAGCGCGTCGGCTTGCGCGCCGACGAGGACTTGTGGATCGACGCCCGCGAGTTCGAGCGGCTCGCGAGCGGCGCTTCGCCCGAGCAGGCGTTGGCCCTGTGCCGTGGCGACCTGCTCGAGGGCGTGGCTGACGAGTGGGCGCTCTCGGCGCGGGAGCGCCACCGCGAGCAGGTGATCGAGCTGCTCGAGCGATCGGCCCGAGCGTGCGAGGAGCGAGGCGATGTCCGCGAGGCGATCGACTGGACCCGGCGCGAGGTCGAGCACGACCCGTTCGATGAGCACGCACACCGCCGGCTGATCTCCCGCCTGGACGCTGTCGGGGATCGCGCCGGGGCGCTCCGCATCTATCGCACGCTGAGCGAGCGGCTGCGGCGCGAGCTCGGGGTCGCCCCGTCGGGACAGACGCGGGAGCTGATCGCGCGCCTCCGCGCCGACTCTCCCGCCCCGGCCGGCCCCCGGCCGGCGATTGCGCCACCCGGATTGCTGGCGCTGGTGGGTCGTGAGCGCGAGCTGACCGAGCTGGATCGCGCGTGGAAAGCGGTGGCGCGCCGGTCAGGTGCGGTGGTGCTCGTGCGCGGCGAAGCGGGGAGCGGCAAGACACGGTTGGCGACGGAGCTGGGCACGCGTGTCGCTGGGGCTGGTGGGCAGACGGCCACATCCGCGGCCCTCGACCTCGGCGGCACCGCGCCCTTGAGCCTGTGGGCAGAGCTGATCCGCGAGCTGCTGCCCGCGCTGCCGGCACCTCCCCCAGAATCCGAGTGGCCTGAGGATCTTGCCGTGCTCGCGAGCGAGCTGCCGGCGCACTTCGCCCGCGCAGGCGACCGCAGTGTGGTCCTCGCGCCCGACCTCCAGCGCACGCGGTTGTTCGAGGCCGTCGTAGCGCTGCTCTCATGGGCGGCGCGCGCGCGTCCCGTCTTGCTCGTGCTCGACGACATACACGCGGCCGATCGGTCGAGCCTCGAGTTGGCGGGGTATGTCGCACGGCGGGTCGCAGCGTTGCCGATCATGATGCTGCTGACCCGTCGCGAGCTACCGCACAGCGCCGACGCGGACCGGCTCGAGCACTCCCTGCGATCCCGCGGTCTACTCGCCGGCGAGCTCGTGCTCGCGCCGCTGGCGCCCGCCGCGGTGGCGGCGCTGGCGCGCCGCGCTGCGCGGCTCAGCGACGCCGGAGTGCAGCGGGTTGTGGACGGAGCTGAGGGCAACGCGCTGCTAGCGGTCGAGACGGCGCGCGCGATCGGTCGGGGTCTCGGGGACGGGGTCGCGCCCAGCCTTCGGGGCTCGGTGCGCGCGACGCTCGCCTCGCTCGCGCCGGACATCCGTACGCTCCTCGAGCTCGTTGCGGTCGCAGCCCGGGCGTTGGACCCGGTCGAGCTCGGTCAGCTGGGATTGCGAGACCCAGACGAGGACGCATCCCAGGCGCTCGAGACCGGCTTGCTGGTCGTGGTCGATGGCCGGGTCGGGTTTGGTCATGCGTTGCTGCGCGAGGCGGTCTACGCGGAGATCGCCGAGCCGCGCCGTCGCGGTCTGCATCGGCGCTGGGCGAATGCGCTGCTGGCGAGCGAGCACGCCGGCAGCATCACCCGCCCAGCGGAAGCGGCCCGGCAGCTGCGGCTCGCCGGCGCCGATACACAAGCCGTCCCGCAGCTTGCGCGCGCCGCCGTCGAGGCGCGCGCGGTGGCGGCGCTCGAGCACGCCGTCGGGTATCTCGAGGAGGCCCTGGCGATCGCGCCCGACCGCGCCGACCTCTGGCTCGAGCTGGCCGAGCTGGAGGCCTGGCGTGTGCGCCGTGAGCAGGCGGAGGTTGCGTTCGACCGCGCCGTGGCCCTGCTGCGGGGCGGCGAGCCGCTCGGGCTCGCCCGCGCGTGGTTGCGGCGAGCGCGCGCATACCACGGGCCGATCTGCGTTCCGCGCGCCGTCCTCGAGAGCTGCGTCGCGGCGCTCGAGCTGCTCGGCGACGCCGCGCAGCCCGCACAAGAGGAGCGCCGAGAGGCGCTGGCGGCGCTCGCGTGGGCGCAGGCCGTCGCCGGCAGCGTCGAGGAAGCCGAGCGGCTCCTGGCTCAGCTCGGCGCGGACGCGCCCCAGAGCGATCTGCACACGTATGACGTCGGCCACGCCCGAGCGCTCGCGCTCATGCGCCGCGGGCGCTACGCCGACTCGTACGCGCCGGCGATCGCGGCCGGCGAGGCGATCGCACGCGCCGGGCGTCCCGATCTCGCCTACGGTTGCTGGGCGAACGCAGCCGGAGCCGCGACTGCCGGCGGCGAGCTCGAGCGCGCGCTCGAGTTCATCGATCGCGGGCTAGAGGCGGTCGGCCGCCACGGCCTGCAAAGCCTCGAGATCCACCTGCTCGCCGCGCGCGCGTTCGTGCTCACACGACTGCACCGGCTCGACGACGCCCGCACTGCCGCCGAATCGGAGCAGCAGCTCGCCGACCAGCTCGCGCAGCCAGAGCTGTTGGCAATGGCCAGCCACGACCGAGGGCTCGTCGCCCTCGAAGCGAGCGAGCACTCGCTCGCGGCGTCGCTGCTCGCCGCCGCGCTCGTCGACGGTGCGCCGATCAGCCGCCCACTCACGCGCCTGGCGCTCGCCGAGGCGCTCGCCGCCGCCGGTGAGCTCGAGCAGGCCGCCGCCCAGCTGCGGGCGACGGTGCTCGAGCCCGTCCGGCCGAGCGACTTTCCCGGTGCGCTCGTCCCCCGGCTGGCGCGCGTCCAGGGCGTGCTCGCGCTGGCCCGCGCTGACCATTTGGAGGCCGAGCGCCGGCTGCGCGAGTCGATCGCGGGCTGGGAGCGCCTGGTGGACCGCGGCCGCCGCGCCGAGAGCATGACGGCGGTGCTCGCCGACCTCGGCCGCCCGGTCGTCGGGCTCGTCGAGCCCGAACGGGAGCTGGCGCGCGTCCGCCGTGAGCTTGCCGCCCTCACGAAAGGAACGCCCCATGCCGTCGTTCAATGACACCGCCACGAGCGAGGCACCACCCGAGGATGTCTGGAAGCTCCTCTACGACCCCGTCCGTTTCCCGGACTGGTGGGCCGGCATCGAAACTGTCGACGTCGAGGACGAAGGCAAGTACACGATGTACCCCGACGGCTACCCGGATTATCCGATGGCGCAGCTGCTCGACACCCAGCGCGACGAGCAACGGGTCACGGTCTCGTGCCTGGTCTCTGACCTGCGCTTCCAGTGGCGCCTCGAACCCGCCGGGCACGGCACCCTCATCACCGTCGAGGTCGAGATCCCCGAGAGCGAAGCCCACCGCCTCGATAGCCAACGCGAGATCATCCACACATCGCTGCACCGGCTCGCCGAGGTCGCAACCGCCGCGCGATAAGACATCTGGATCCGGCGGGCGTCCTCGGTGGCCTGTGTCCGTTAGCCAGGTCGAGCCGCGGAGTATGGGTCGTTCAGCAGGAGCGTCATGTACGTGCTGTTCGGACTCGGGGCGTAGTCGCCAAACGGTCCGCACGGCCTGAATCCCGCGCTCGCGTAGAGACGGCGTGCCGGCGCAAAGGCCGACATGGATCCGGTCTCGAGACTCACCCGGCGCAAGCCGCGGTTGTGAGCCACGCGAATGAGATGGTCGACCATCGCTCGGCCGATCCCGCGACCACGTGCCTCCTGCGCCGTGTGCATCGACTTCACTTCCGCGTGGTGCTCGTCCAACTGCTTGAGCGCGGCGACGCCGAGCAGCTGACCTGTCAGGCGGAAGCTGAAGAACGTCACCGCGGGATCGAGGAGAGCATCCACGGCAAAGGCGTGGACATCCTCGGGCGGGCTATGCACATTGGCGAACGCCAGGTGGCGCTCGAGCAGCCCGCGAACGTCCTCGGCTCGCGGATCGTCAATCGAGATCGTGCCCTCAGGCATATCAGCAACCTAGCCGCTGTCGGCCCCAGCTCAGTGCCGGCTCGGAGACGTGGAGCACGGCGCCCGCGTCGTATGCCTTGGTAGTCAGGAGCTTGAGGCTGATCGGGTCGGTGAAGAGAGGCATTCCGGTACCGAGGGCAACCGGCTGGTACCGTGCACCCGCCATGCGCCGGCGCAGATCATCGCTCCGTCACCGTCACCGTCGGCGTCGCGCGGCGAGTGGCCTTGCGCTCGTCGTGTTGGCAGTTGCGATCGCGGTCCCCGCGGTCGTGTCGGCGGCTCCCAAGAAGAAGGCGCCGAGCATCCCGAGCTGTAAGCGTCTGTCGGCGACGTCGATGGCGAAGGTGCTCGGCACCGGCCCGCTCAAGCTATTCGGGAGAACGGCCAATCTGTGCTCATGGAAGGGCAAAAAGGCCGGGCACTATGACCAGGCCGTCGGCGTCGACATCATTCCGGGAATCCCGTCCATCTATGCGACGGCCGAGGCCGACGGGATGAAGGCGGCGGCGAAGAATGATGAGACCTTCGGCACTCTGTCTGCGCGGCACAATCCATGGAAGGCCGCGTTCTTCGTCACCGGAACGGTCACCGATGCGGGCCTTGCGCCATGCTCGGCGAAGCACAAGCTCCCGAAGTTCGGTCCGCCCACCTGCAGCGGGGACCCCGAGTGGACGACGTTCAACGTCGACTCCTACGACTCAAAGCTGATGGTCTCGGTCGCGGTCGCCGCTCAGCATGGCGACGTGCAACTGTCGCACGTGATCGAGCTCAACGAAGAGGTCCTGTCGCGCAAGATCCGCTGAGGGCGGGGATCACGACCCGCACGGGATGTCCGCGCGGACCCGTGGTGCCGCCGCCAACGACGCTCTCGCATCCAGGCCCATCCGTGACCGGGCAGGTCACCCGCGAGTCGCGTGGAGCCCCGGCGGGATTGACCGCCGGCTCGCCTCGGGGTCAGCAGGTCAGTCGCGCGTTGACAGGGTCCGCGGCATCCCGGTCGTCGAGCCGAGCTGGTCGAAATGGTCAAGCGCCTGACCGGATCCGAACGCAACGCACCTCAGCGGGGAGTCCGCGCTGAACACCGGCATGCCCGTCTCGGCCGCCACCAGCTCGGCGAAGCCGCGCAGCAGCGTCCCGCCTCCCGCGAGCAGGATGCCATCGCGCGCGATGTCACCGGCCAGCTCGGGCGGCGTCTGCTCGAGCGTGTCCCTGATCGTCCGCAGGATCTCGTCCAACGGTGGCTTGAGCGCCTCGCGTACCTCCTCGCTTCGCAGCGAAACCTGCGTCGGAAGTCCGGTGATCAGATGTCGGCCGCGGACCGGGGTCGCGGTCTCCGACTCCGGCGGGCGCGCCGTACCGATCGAGATCTTGATCGCCTCGGCCGTCTGCGAACCGATCGCGAGCTGATATTCGCGACGCAGATACTGTGTGATTGCCTCGTCCATCTCATAGCCGCCGACGCGGATCGAACGCGATAGCACCATCCCTCCGAGCGAGATCACCGCCACCTCACTCGTGCCGCCGCCGACATTGACCACCATGCGTCCGATCGGTTCGCCGATCGCGACACCGGCTCCGATCGCCGCCGCGATCGGCTCCTCGATCAGGTGCACGCGCCGGGCACCCGCCGCAAGCGAAGCCTCCTCGACGGCGCGCTTCTCGACCTCGGTGACCCCAGAGGGAGCGCACACGATCATGCGCGGATGGCCTCTGCGACGATCCAGCACCTTGCGGATGAAGTACCGGAGCATCTCCTCGGTGACCTCGAAATCGGCGATCACCCCATGGCGCAACGGACGCACGGCCGAGATCGTCGCCGGCGTACGGCCGATCATCTGCTCGGCCTCGGCCCCGACGGCGTGGACCTCCCCGGTCAACGAATCAGACGCCACGACCGACGGCTCGGAGACCACGATCCCGCGTCCGCCGACGAACACGAGCGTATTCGCCGTACCGAGATCGATCGCGATGTCGTGGACGCTGAGCCTCGGGGTCAGGCGACGCCGAGAGGGATCGCGCCCGACGCCGTCTCTACGGAACCCCATCGATATAGGGTGTCAGATCAGAGACCCTTCCAGACGTGTCGCGATCTCGAAGGGTGATTCGAGCCAACCTCATGAGCATCACGAGAGTTCCCGGGCGCCGTGAATGGTCTCGCCTGCGGATTTAGCTGCAGAGACGACATTGGCCGAGGCGGTCAACGCGTATCGGGTCGCGCTCGGGGAGCGGCTGGTGGCTGCGTACGCGATCGGCAGCTTGGCCCACGGCGGCTTCAGCCCACTGGTGAGCGACATCGACTTGGGCTTGATCATCAGCGATCCCCTGCTCGCCCGCGACGGGCGATTGATCCAGATCGTCGCCGACGCTGAGAAGGCCAAGGGCTCCGAGCTCGGTCAACGGCTCTCGGTGTTCTGGGGCACGCGTTCCACATTGCGCAGGGAGCGCGAGGGTGGGCGCTTCCCGGCGCTCGATCGACTGGATCTGCTCGAACACGGCCGGCTGCTGATCGGGCGCGAGGTGCGCGGTGGTCTGTCGCGGCCGAGTAGGAGCGAGCTGATCGTCGGTGGCGCCGAGTTCGCCATCGCTTACCTGGCCGGCGTGCGGGGCGAGGGCAACCGGCCAGGTCAGGTCCTGGGGTCGCTTCGGCCTGCGGGCGAGGACGCCGTCGAGGAGATCCGGCGCCCTGAGATGCTCCTCGCACGAGGCGTGCGCCGCGTGACCAAGCTTGCGCTCTTCCCGGTGCGGTTCCTGTTCACGGCGGCAACCGGCCAGGTCGGTACGAATGACGCCGCCGTCGCTCACCATCTCGAGCAACGTGGTGCGCCCGCGAGCGCTCTGGTGGCGGCTGCGCTGTCGTGGCGAACGGCACCGCCGATTGATCAGCGAGCTGCCGCTGAGCTGTTACGCGGCCAGGTGGTTGCGCTCTACATCTATTACATCGATGACCACATCACCCGCCTCGATTCACTCGGCCAGCCGCAGCTGGCATGCGCGTTCGAAGCGTGGCGCAAACGTCTCGCCGGGCCGTGATCGTGGTTCCGCACCTCTCCTCCCCGACCCATACGCCGGGCGAATAGGTCGGGGGTGCCGCCCGTGGCCGCGATCGGCCAGAATGAAGCGATGACCGACCGGGGTACGGATTCGAGTAGCGCGGAACGCGCCCAGAGGGCGGTGACGCCGGCGAGCAACCTGGACGATGGCCAGAGCGTCTCGCGGGCGTCGATGCCGCGAGACAAGGGCGGCTGGCAGGTGGCGCCCGCGCCCGATGGTCGTGGAATGCCCGATCAGCACAAGCCCAGTCCGCCCCATCGGTGGCGTGGCTTGTGGATCTTCGCGATCGTGCTGCTGGCCTTGAACTGGATCTCGGTGCTCGTGTTCCAGCCGACGGGTCAGCCGCGCGTGAAGGTGCCGTTCAGCCCCTATTTCCTCAATCAGGTCACAGCTGGCGAGGTCAAGTCGATCTCGTCCAAGGGCGACACGATTCAGGGAACGTTTAAGACGAAGCTCCGCTATCCGGCGAGCGACACGAAGGCGACGGCGACAACGCTGTTCTCGACCCAGGTCCCCTCCTTCTGGAATAACGCCGCGTTGACAACGCTGTTGCAGTCCAAGGGCGTTCAGGTGAACGCGCAATCGACGACGACGAGCGAGTCGCTGGTGGAGGAGATTCTGCTCGGGTTCGGCCCGACGTTGCTCCTCGTCGGGCTGTTCGTGCTCTTCGCGCGTCGGGCGCAGGCCGGCGGAGGGATGGGTGCGCTCGGCAACTTCGGCCGCTCCCAGGCGCGCCGGGTCGATCCTGAGAAGATACGCGTCACGTTCGACGATGTCGCCGGTATCGATGAGGCGAAAGCCGAGCTGACCGAGATCGTCGACTTCCTGCGCACCCCTGACCGGTACGTACGTCTCGGCGGGCGGATGCCCCACGGTGTGCTTCTGTCCGGCCCACCGGGCACCGGCAAGACGCTGCTCGCGCGCGCGGTCGCGGGGGAGGCCCACGCGGCGTTCTTCTCGATCGCGGCGTCTGAGTTCATCGAGGCGATCGTGGGTGTCGGTGCCTCACGCGTGCGCGACCTGTTCGCGAAGGCGAAGGAGGCGGCGCCGGCGATCATCTTCATCGACGA
>PMOY01000320.1 GCA_003165655.1 Solirubrobacterales bacterium | reverse complement strand
TTCAACGCCGACAAGGGGTTCGGTTTCATCACCCCCGACGATGGGACGAAGGACCTCTTCGTCCATCACTCGGCGATCAACTCGAGCGGCTATCGGGACCTTCCCGAAGGTGCCAAGGTCTCATACGAGGCCGAGGCCGGCGAGAAGGGCCCGAAGGCGACTAACGTCACCAAGCTCTAGTAGCCGCTGGAAAAATCGCAGCAGATGACCGGGCGCGCCCGCGTCGCGATCGACGCGGCGCGCCTGCATCGCGTGCTCGCCTGCGACCCGGCGCTCGTCATTCTCGACGTTCGCTGGACGCTGGGCGACACCCACGGACGCGACCACCACCGGTCCTGTCACATCCCGGGCGCGGTGTATGTCGACCTCGAGACGCAGCTGGCTGGCCCGCCGGGATCGAATCGGGGACGGCACCCGCTTCCGGAGCCGGCGGCGCTCGAAGAGGCCGCCCGAAGCTGGGGTATCGGCGCCACCTCTCACGTGGTCGCCTACGACGACGTGAGCAATCTGTCGGCGGCGCGCGCGTGGTGGCTCCTACGGTGGGCCGGACTGCGCGATGTCCAGCTGCTTGACGGCGGCCTCGCGGCGTGGAAGCGGGCGGGCTACGACACCGAGTCGGGCACGGTCACCCCCGAGCGCGGCGACGCGACGCTTGCACCGGGCACGTTGCCCGTGCTGAGCGCCGAGGAGTCCGCCGGCTTGGCACGGACCGGGCTGCTGCTCGATGCGCGCGCCTGCGCGCGCTTTCGCGGCGAGCTCGAGCCGATCGATCCGCGCGCCGGCCACGTGCCTGGAGCGATCAGCGCGCCTACGAGCGCCAATCTTCGCCCGGACGGTACGTTCGAGGACGCTGGCGTGCTCGCGCGGCGGTTTGCCGCCCTCGGCGCCGACGGCGCCGCCTCGATCGGCGTCTACTGCGGCTCGGGCATCACGGCAACGCACGAGATCGCAGCGCTGGCGATTGCCGGGCTCGACGCCGCGCTCTACCCCGGTTCGTGGTCGGAATGGGTGAGCGACCCCTCGCGACCCGTGGCCATCGGGGGCGATCAAATCCACGACGCGCGTCACTGAGGACCGCGGGCCGGCCGGCGAGGAGAGCTCAGATCGTGCTTCACGCCCTCGCAGTGCTGTTCGCGTTGATTGCCATCGGCTGTCTGGTGCTCGCAATCGTCGGCATGGTCACAGACCGGCCGGGAGCGAGGATGGGCTGGGCCGTGCGCGCCCTCGCGGTGGTGTGCTTCGCCGCGGCGGTCGCGCTCAACATCGCGGCGCACTGACGCTTCGCCGTTGCGCGAGCCCTCAGCGCGCGTCCCGGCGGTGAGGCTCCTGCGTCGGCGACGCCAGCCGCAGTACGTCCAGCCGTCGGGCTATCCCGACGAGCCGTCCAGCAGGATCCGCGCGACCTGGTCGGGCGCGTCCCACATCGGCAGGTGCCCACACCCGATCAGGACGCGGCTGTGGATCGACGCGGGGAGTCGCGTGGGGCGCGATACCACGCGATCGTGGTCGGGCCAGCCGAGCATCACCGGCACATCGATCTTGTCGAGTCCGCCGAAGTGCCGCGCGCGCATCGCGTTGTTGGTCGCGACAAACGCCGGGGCTTTCGCGTAGGCGCGGACGATGCCGGCCGCGGCACGGGCCGGAACGAGATCCGGATGCACCATCACGCCGCCGAGGAGGAGCCGCCGGCCCGCGGCGCGCGCGCTCAGCAGAGGAAGGATCGGGAGCACGGCGCCGGCGACGATCCGCCCGAAGCTGCGCTTCGGCGCCAGCGGCCCGCGCCACAGACCGGCGGGGGCGATCGCGGTCACCGACCTGGCGCGACCGGCGAGCGCGAGCTCGAGTGCGACCCAGCCGCCGAGCGAATTACCTGCGACATGGGCGCGGTCGAGGCCGAGGCCAGAGAGGAAGCGGTCAAGAGCCCGCGCGAGCGCGGCGGGCGTCGGGGTCTCGGTCAGCGGCGCCGACTCGCCGAATCCGGGAAGGTCGACGGCGATCACGGTTCGCTCGGTCGAGAGGGGCTCGAGCACGGGATCCCACACCCGCCGGTCGCCCCCGAGCGGATGGATGAGGACGAGTGGGGGTCCGAGCCCCTGCACATCATGGGCGAGTACCGGGATCGCGGTCGACGCCGGTTTGCCGCGGTGGCTGAGAACGCTCGGCATCGACATCACGCAAATGTACGCGACCCCGGGCGCCATCGGATCACCACGGGCCGGCGATCCCCGCCCGATCGGATCACCGCCGGCCGGCGCGGGAGCTCGTCCGGATCACCGCTGGCCGGCGCGGGAGCTCGTCGCGGCTCGCGCAGCGCGCCGAACAGGACCTATCGGCGTGCCGGCGAACCCGTAGCGGTGAGCACGAGTCGACTCGAGGCGTTCTCCGACGGCGTCATCGCCGTCGCGATCACGCCGCTCGTGCTCAACATCAGAGTTCCGCCCGTGACGGAACACAATCTCGGGCACCAGCTCGTGCGCAACTGGCCGCAATACGCCGCCTACGTCATCTCCTTCATCACGATCGGGATCATCTGGATCAACCACCACGCGATGATCGGGCGACTCCAGCGGCCCAATCACGCGATCCTGTTCTTGAACCTGCTGTTGCTCATGAGTATCGGGATCCTGCCGTTCGCGAGGCTCGCCATTTGCGCTGCGGTCGCCGCCTTCTACGCCCTCCCGCGCGCGAGCGGGAGCGACGGTTAGGGCGCTTCTCGCGTCAGCGCGCCGTAGGCTCCCGGCCGGCGCGTGGCGAGGAACGGGAACAGCTCGAGCCAGTCGCGGCGCTGGTCGAGATCGAGGTCGGCGACGAGCACCGCCGGCTCGTCGCGTGGCGCCTGTACGAGCAGGCGGCCGTAGGGATCGGAGATGAAGCTCGAGCCGTAGAAGGTGAGCGGGTCCTCGAAGCCCGTGCGATTGATCGCGACCATGAAGGTGCCGTTGGCGACGCCGTTGCCGACGATCACCTGCTGCCACAGCGGACGGGTGTCGAAGCCGGGGTGGTCGGGCTCGGAGCCGATCGCCGTGGGATAGATCAGCACCTCCGCCCCGGCCAGCGAATATGCCCGCGCGAGCTCGGGAAACCATTGGTCCCAACAGGTCGGGCACCCGAGCTTCACGTCGCCGTCGGGGGTGGGCAGCGGCGTGAGCGGGAACGGATCGCCGTCGGCCGGGCCGGGTCGGAAGTAGCGGTCCTCGTGGTAGCCGGCGGTGATCGGGATGTGCAGCTTGCGTGTGCGGGAGACGAGTCGGCCGTCGGGCGCGACGACGATCGCGGTGTTGTATCCGAGCCCGTCGGGGCCGTCCGGGCCGTCGGCGGACTCGTACAGCGAGGCGTGGATGTAGATGCCGACCTTGGCTGCGAGCCGCCGGGCGAAGGTCGCCGTCGGTCCGGTCTCCAGGTTCTCGGGCTCGGCGCCCGCGGCGCTGGGTCCATCGGGCGTGGTCGCGAAGTATCGCGAAAGCGTCAGCTCCTGTAGACAGACGATCCGCGCGCCCTCGGCTGCTGCGATCCCGATCCCGATCTCGAGCGCCGACTCGTGCTCGTCGGGGTCGCTGTGCCAGCGCTCCTGCAGGAGCCCGAGCCGAAGCGGCGCACGCTCTGGCTGACGCATCCGCGCGGGCGAGGGCGGGGCAGGAAAGGCGGTCAGGAGCTTCGGCAGCTCGAGCTCAGCCATCGGAAGCGCTGATCGGATCGCGGGACGGCACCTGCTGGGTGATGCAGT
>PMOY01000366.1 GCA_003165655.1 Solirubrobacterales bacterium | reverse complement strand
ATCACCTTGTGGTCGGTGTTGACGCGGAAGTAGTCGCGCCAGTTGCGGGCTCCGTGCGCGGAGTGGTCCTCGGGGCGCGTCGGCCTGCCCGACATCCAATAGAACCAGTAGTCACACGTGCCGATGCCGAGAAGGAAGAAAATCGGCACGGTGATCAGGGAGACGATCGTGATCGCGTGACCGTCGAGCACCGGATGCTGGTGCATCGCGATCCGGATCACGACAGTGAGCGCGATCGCGAAAGCGAAGCCGATGACGTCGAACAGGGCCGCTCGATACCACCCGGGTGCTCGCAGCTTGGCAGGCAGGGGAACCCGGGTCCGCTTGGCGACTGGTTCGGCGATGGCAGTCATTTGTCCCGTCCGGCTGTAGGGGTCACTTTGTCACGCTCACTAAGAAGTTGACGACCGCTGCGATCTTGGTGGGTCCCAGCGATGACGCGAAGGTCGAGGGCATAACCCCGGCCGAGTAGCCGGACGGGATGTAGGCGTACGGATCTGTGACCGCCTTGTCGATGCACGCTTCCAGCGTCGTGCCGCGGATTTTCTGCGAGGCGGGGGTGGCACAGTCGGATGCCAGCCGAGTGGTGAGGTCTGGCCCGATCACTCCCGTCGCGGCGGCCGCGGCGAGCGTGTGGCAGCCGCTGCATCCGGCGGATGCGAACACCGCCTTGCCGGCGGCGGGGCTCGTGCCGGACGCACTTGTCGTCGAGGTGCTCGTCGGGGTGGTGGAGGTGGTCGCCGGGCTTGTGGAGGTGCTCGACGCGGTGCTGGACGTGAACGGCCCGGTCGTGGGGATGCCGGGCACCGCCGTCTGCAGTACCGAGCCGGTTGGTAGGCCGTTCGCGGTCCGCACCTGGACCGGCTGTTTGCTCATCCAGGTCTTGAATGCGGTCGGCGAGAGCACATACGCCGTCGATCTCATGAACGCGTGACCCGCGCCGCACAGCTCCGTGCACTCGACGGCGTAGGTCCCCCGCTTCGTCGGCGTGACCCGCAGCGTCGTGGTGAGGCCCGGCACCGCGTCGATCTTCTCGGCGAAGTTCGGCACGAAGAAGCTGTGGATGACGTCGAGGGAGCGGATCCTGAAGACGACCGGACGTCCATTGGGCAGATAGAGGAACGGCGAGTAGACGGCCTTTCCATCGGGCTGGGGGTAGGCGAACTCGAACGCCCACTGGCGCGCGGTCACGTCGACCGTCAACGCATTCTTGTGGTTCGCCTCGTTCGCGTACAGAACGGTGACCGAGTAGGTGCAGAGCGCGACGATGAGAATCGCCGGCGCGACGGTCCAGATGACCTCGAGCCTCGTGTTGCCGTGGATCGGCGGACCGTCCACTAGCTCCTCGCCCGGGCGCATGCGATACCAGTAGATGGAGAAGCCGATCACGGTGATGACGAGCACGAAGATCGGCACCGATGCGATCAGCAGGACGTCGTAGAGGATCCTCGTGCGTTTCGCCTGCTGAGAGGCATCGACCGGGAACCAATGGATCGCGAGCACGATCCAGATCCCGACAGCGGTCGCGATCGCGCCGAAGATCAGCATCGGCACGATTGAGTGCGGCTTACGCACCGGCAATTCTCCACGACCCGCGGCCATGTGCGCAGCATCCTATGCGTTCCGCGGGACGAACGGCAACGCGCAACTGCGCTTCATAGGGCGGCACTCCCGAGCCACGCCGATCCTGCCGGGCCCCGGGGCCAATTACGGCATTATGATTGCGTCAATCGTTGCAAAGTGCAAGTGTTCGCTCGTGTGGCGCTTGTGCGGGGGCTCGGACCCGGGCCGCGGTGCGGGGCCGCTCGCTCGCATCCGGAGCTCTGGTGGTGAGACGAGCGCTGGGCGCGGCTGGGTGTGGGGCCGCTCGCTCGCCCGTGAGTTCGCTCGGCCGCGCCTGGATCGGCGCGGTCCCGGCCGCCGCGCCGACCCGCGCGCCCCCGTCGCGCCGCGCCCTCAGTGCTGCTCGTGCTCCTCGGGGAGCGCCGCTATGTCTTGGCGGACGTCCCGGATCCATAGGATTGTCGTGCTGAGGAAGAGGATCAGGCCGAAGATGAGGAAGTACTTGGAGATCGTCGTTCCGACTACGGTGAAGGTGATCCCGGCGGCGCACAGGATCGGCTTCAGCGTCGGCCCGGGGAGATGGATCTCCTCGCCGGCGGGAGGAACGGGATGTTCGACGTCGCTCATTTGTGCACGTAGATGACGGCGGCGACGAAGGTCGCTCCGAACATAAAGGCGCAGATGGCGCCGGCGATGAGGCCGGAGCGGAGGTTCTTGCGGGCTAGCTTGCGATCCATGGGTGTCCTTCAGTTCGCGGCGGAATCCTACAACTTCACGTCGAGCACCATCGCGCTGAACAGGAGCGCGAGGTAGAGCAGCGAGAAGAGATACAGGCGCAGCGCCGATCGGCGGTCGGCGCGCCGGTAGAGCAGCGCGGCGGCGCCGATGAACGCGAACCCGAGCACCATCGAGGCAACGAGGTAGATGCCGCCGAACGCCCCGGCGCAAAACGGGAGCTGGGTGATCGCGTAGAGCAACAGCGAGTAGAGGAGGATCTGCTTGCGGGTCTCCCGCTCGCCCCGGACGACCGGCAGCATCGGGACTCCGACCTTCTCGTACTCGCCCTTCATGAGCAGGCTGAGCGCCCAGAAGTGCGGTGGCGTCCAGTAGAAGACGATCGCGAAGAGATAGATCGCCGTCCACGACAGCGACCCCCTCGTGGCCGCCCAGCCGACGAGCGGCGGGATCGCGCCGGCCGCCCCGCCGATCACGATGTTCTGGGGCGTGCGACGCTTCAGCCAGATCGTGTACACGCCGACGTAGCCGACGAAGCCGCCGAGAGCAAGCGAGGCGGCGAGCACGTTCACGGTCAGCGAGAGCAGCGCGAACGAGAGCGCCGAGAGCCCGAACCCGAAAACGAGCGCCGCGCGCGGCGCGATCCGCCCCGCCGGGATCGGCCGGGACGCGGTCCTGGACATGCGGGCGTCGATGTCGCGGTCCCAGTAGTGGTTGACGGCACCGGCCCCGCCGGCCGAGAGGTAGCCGCCGGCGCACGTGAGTGCGATCCTCGACACCGATGGGCTGCCGGCGACCTCCATCGTCGTGATCGTCGTCAGCAGGAGCAGCGACTGGACCTTCGGCTTGGTCAGCTCGACGTAGTCGGAGACGACCTGTCTGACCGACTGCTCGGCGCGGGACGCCGGCGGGGCGGCGCCGACGGTGGTGGGCGCCGCAGGGGCGGCGCCGGCGGTGGCGGGGGCGGTGCCGGGGGTGGTGGACGCCGCAGGGACGGCGCCGGTGGTGGTGGACGCCTCGATCACGGCCTCAGACGCGAACGAACTGCTCGCTGCCGCCGGTCTTCTGCGTGACCCCGGTGTCGTGCTCGATCTGGCGGCGAATGTCGCGCATCGGCTCGACCGAGCGCACGCGCGGGATCTCGTCGAAGTTGTTGGCGGGGGGCGGGGAGGTGGTGAACCACTCCAGCGTATTTCCCTTCCACGGATCGGGGCCGGCGATCGCCCCCGTCTTCAGGCTGCGAAAGACGTTGATGATTGTCAGCAGGACGCCGAAGCCGAGGATGAACGATCCGATCGTGGAGATCAAGTTGTAGGTGGACCAGCCGACGCCGGCCGGGTACGTGTAGATGCGGCGAGGCATGCCGGACAAGCCGAGCGCGTGCTGGACGAAGAAGGTCATGTTGAAGCCCCAGAACATGACCCAGAAGGACCACTTGCCGAGCGTCTCGTTCATCAGCCGGCCGGTGATCTTCGGGTACCAGTAGTAGAGGCCTGCGAAGACGGTGAAGACGGCACCGCCCATGAGCACGTAGTGGAAGTGGGCGACCACGAAGTAGGTGTCGTTGAGCTGCCA
Source organism: Solirubrobacterales bacterium (assembly GCA_003165655.1). GTDB lineage: Bacteria > Actinomycetota > Thermoleophilia > Solirubrobacterales > Solirubrobacteraceae > Palsa-465. Next base: position 12,590 of record PMOY01000366.1, on the reverse strand, counting down.
GTCGATCGGGAAGACCGCGAGGAAGACTCCGGTGATCCCGCCGATGACGAAGATCGCGATGAACCCGACGGCGAAGTAGAGCGATGTCGTCATCACGATCGAGCCCCGCCACAGGGTCGCGATCCAGTTGAAGATCTTCACGCCCGTGGGGATCGCGATGAAGAACGAGCTCAGCATGAAGAAGCCCAGCACCACGGTCGGTAACGGCGAGGCGAACATGTGATGCCCCCACACGAGCACCGCCAAGAAGGCGATCACGCAGGTCGCGGCGGCGATCGCCTTATAGCCGAAGATCGGCTTGCGCGAGAAGACCGGGATGACCTCGGAGATGATCCCGAACCCGGGCAGGATCATGATGTAGACCTCGGGGTGCCCGAAGAACCAGAACAAGTGCTCCCACAGCACCGGCGAGCCGTGCTCGGTGGGGTCGAAGAAGTGCGTCCCGAAGTGGCGGTCGGTCAGGAGCATCGTCACCGCGGCACCCACGACCGGCAGCGCGATGATGAGCAGGACCGCGTAGATGAGCACCGTCCACACGAACAGCGGCAGCCGACCCCAGCCCATCCCGGGCGCGCGCATGTTGACGATCGTCGCGTAGAAGTTGATCGCGCCGACGAGCGAGGAGATGCCGGTGAGGTGGATCAGGAAGATCCACGCGTCCTGACCCCCGCTCGGCGAGTAGAGGATGCTCGACAGCGGCGGATAGCTCCACCAGCCGGCCTCGGGCGGCTGGAAGAAGAGCGAGCAGTAGAAGACGATCCCGCCGAACAGGAGCAGCCAGAAGGAGAGGGCGTTGAGCCGCGGGAAGGCCATGTCGCGGGCCCCGATCATCAGCGGCACGAAGTAGTTGCCGAACCCGGCCATNNGAAGATCATCGTCGTCCCGTGCAACGTGAGCAGCTCGTTGTAGTGCTGCGGCGTGATCAGCGTGTTGTCAGGAACGGCGAGCTGGAGCCGCATCATCAATGCTTCGACCCCGCCCAGGACGAAGAACACGAAGGTCAGGATCAGGTACATGATCCCGATCTTCTTGTGGTCGGTGGTCGTGACCCAGTCGACCCATTTCTTCGTCTCGCGCGGCTTCGTGACCTCATCGGCGATCACCTGGGGCACGGGGCGGAGCACGGTGTCGGAGGTGGACATTCGGGTTCCTTTAGGAGGGGATCGACGCGGTGAGGTTGCCGGTCTGGATGAGCTGGTTGCGGAGTTGGAGGACCTGCTGGTCGGCGGCGGCGATCGCAGCCTTCTGCTGGGTGATCCATTGCTGGTACTGCGTCGGGGTGAGCACCTTGACGAGCGCGGTCATCGCCGCATGGAGCCGGCCGCAGAGCTCGGCGCACTGGCCGTGATAGAGCGCGCCGACCTTCGATGCCTTGAACCAGGTGTAGGTCGTGTACCCGGGCACGGCGTCGACCTTGCCGCCGAGCGAGGGGACCCACCACGAGTGGATCACGTCGAGCGCCTGGATATGGAGCACGATCGTCGTGTTCGCGGGTACGTACATCTCTTGGTAGGAGTAGGCGACCTTGCTCGAGTATGGGTCGCTCTCGCAGGCGGAGCCGTAGTAATAGGCCCAGATGTACTGGCGTCCGGTAATGCAGATCACGAGCTTCCTACCGTTCGGTGGTGAGGGCTCGGTGGTCGAGGCAGTCAGCACGCCGCCGCTGAGCGGGAGCCCGTCGGCGCTCGAGTTCGGCGGGTTGAGAATGCTCGGAAGCTTGAGGAAGGTGATCGTCGTGAGCACCACGAGGATCACGGCCGCGCCGACCGTCCAGCCGATCTCGAGCTTCGTGTTTCCGTGGATCTGCGCGGCAACGGCACCCTTCTTGGCGCGGAACTTGTAGACCGAGTAGAACAGTGCCCCCTCGACGATCGCGAAGACGACCGCGGCGATATAGAGGACGATCAGGTAGAGGCTGTGAATCGCGTCGGCGTTCGGCGAGCCGCCCGATTTCGGGGTGAGGAAGTTCGCGAAGGCGGCCGGCGCCAGGACCAGGGACGCGACGAGAAACAGCGCGAGGGAGAGCCCGAGACGACGGCGACTGGCGCCACGCGCGCTGCGCCGGTGAGGATCGTTCTTCGCGTCGGAGCGCAAGGCGGCGGGATTCTATCCAGCCGGGGCCCCGGCGCGAGTTAGTGACGATCGCACGAACTTCGGTTGGGAACTTTCCGCGGCAGAGATGGGCAGGCGCCACTGGAACGTCCGCGACGGAGATGGGGACGGCGCATGTCGCTCGTGCTTAGGACTCTGCCGGCGGCGTTTCGATTACCACACGGCACGGCCGATGGGCGAGGAGATAGCTGGCCGTCGGCCCGAGCGCCCGCTCGGAGACCGGCGCGTGGGCGGTACCGAGATAGATGATCTCCGCCTGGCGGCGCTCTGCCTCCTCGACGATCGCCGCGCCCGGGTTCCGGGTGCGGATCAGTCTCGTCTGCACTTTCAGCCCGGCCTGGCGACCCCTCAGCTTGGCGGTCTCGAGCACCCTCAGGCCGAGCTGCTCCTCCTCGTCGAGGCCGGCGTCGAGCGACAGCTGGCTCGGCACGCGGAGCACATAGATCGCCTCGACCATCGCATCCTCGCCGACCAGCTTCGCCGCGGTCCGCAGCGCGTTGGCGTCGACGTCGGTGCCGAAGATCGGCACGATCGCGGAGCGGTATTCGAGCTCGACGAAGAACGCCGGTCGCTGATGGCGCTGGACGCGGTACTGCTTGAATGGGTCGAGCCCCTGGCGGCGGCGGTAGAAGAAGTATCCGCCGACTCCGATCACCATCCACGGAATTCCGATGGCCCGGGCCTCGGGATGAAGCGCCACCACGGCGCACCATGCGGCGAATGTCCCGATCGCGCCGAACACCGCCATCACCGGGATCGCCTTGCCGCGGATCATCACGTTGCCCGGGATCCTGTAGGGGCGCGGCAGGTCGGGCTCCTTGACCCGGAGTGCGATCACCGCGACGTGCGCGGTCGTGAACGACAGCATCGCTCCGAACGAGTAGAGGTTGCCGAGGAACGAGGTCTGGCCGGGGATCAGCAGCAGCCCGGCGAGGACCGAGAAGAAGACGATCGTGAACCACGGGGTGCGGTAGCGGGAGTGCAGGCGGGCGAAGAGCCCGGGTAGCTGGCGGTGCTCGGACAGCGACCATGAGAGGCGCGAGATCCCGATCACACCGGCGTTGGTGGCGACGAAGAGGATCGTCGAGGCGAGGAGGCCGACGTAGTCCTTGAGCCCGATCCGCAGGAGTCCGTGCAGCCCGAAGCTCTGGACGATCCCGAGCACGGGGTCGTCCTGATACTTGGTCCCGAGCTGGGTGACGAAGTGGTGCTGGAAGTGCCCGTGGACGTATACGGAATGCTCGACCACCGGCAGCGCCGACAGCGCGACCACGGACATGCCGAAGTAGACGACGAGCACCGCCAGCACGACGAGGTTGACGGCCCGCGGGACCTGCTTGCCAGGATCGGTCGCCTCCTCGGCCATGTTGGAGATCGTCTCGATGCCGGTGTAGGCGAGCATCGCGATCGACAGGGCAAAGATCAGCTGGCTCACGCTCGGCGCGGTCCCGAGGTGGACCTGGTTCACGAGCCGTGAGGGGTTGAGGACGAGGAACACCCCGATGATCACGAGCACAATCTGGGTGGCCAGGTCCACGCAGGCCAGGGTCACGTTGACCTTCGAGGACTCTCCGAGCCCGCGGATGTTGAGGACCGCGAGCAGCGCGATCACGACCAGCCCGCCGATGATGTCCCACGGGTTGTGGAGCAGCGGCGGGAAGAAGGCGCCGAGGTAGTGGGGGACGGAGAACGCAGACAGGGCGATCGTGAGGATGTAGTCGAGCGTCAGCGCCCAGCCGGCGAAGAACGAGACCGACTCGTTGAACGCGTGGCGCGCGAACGAGGAGGCGCCGCCGGCTTCCGGGAACATCGCCGCGCCCTCGGAGTAGCTCTTGGCCGTGATCGCGAACAGCAGACCCGCGGCCATGAAGACGACCGGCGTGAGGCCGAGCGCGTGGACCGCGACGAGGCCGAGCGCGTAGTAGATCGACGATCCGACGTTGCCGTAGGCCGCCGAGAACAGACCGCCGACGCCTACGGTCTTGCGCAGGCCGTGGGTCTCGATCTTGGCCATCCGAGCGAACGCGACGATAAATCACGAGGCGTCAAGGCCGCGATAAGAACACGAAGCCAGGCGTAGAGAATTCGTTAATGGGGCGCCACGGCGGTCGCTGCGCCTGGCCGGCGCGGGGCCGCTCCGGCGCCACATCCCGGCGCGGGGCCGCTCCGGCGCCACACACCCCGGCGCGGGGCCGCTACTCGGCCAGCAGTCTGTAGCCGACCCCCGGCTCGGTGACGAGGTGCGACGGCCGGTGAGGGTCGGGCTCGAGCTTCGCCCGGATGTGGGCGACGTGGACGCGGAGATAGTGGGTCTCATCCCCGTACTCGGGTCCCCACACCTCGCGCAGGAGCATGCGGTGGGTGACCAGCCGCCCACGGTGCTGGGCCAGCACACGCAGAAGGTCGAACTCGATCGGCGTCAAATGAACGTCCTCTCCCGCGCGCGTGACGCGCCGGTCGGCGAGGTCGATCACGAGCTCGCCGATCTGTATCCGTGGGGATCCACCGGTGTCAGCCGAGCGCCGCATGACCGCTCGGAGGCGGGCGAGGAGCTCGTCGGTGCCGAACGGCTTGGTCACGTAGTCGTCGGCCCCGGCGTCGAGGGCCCGAACCTTCTCGCGCTCGTCGCCCACCGCGGAGAGCACGAGGATCGGGAGCCGGCTCCAGCGACGGACCTCCTCGCATACCTCGACGCCCTGCCCGTCGGGAAGGACGAGATCGAGCACCATGGCCGCGGGGGGTCGGGCGGCCAGCAAGGAGAGGGCCTCGGCCTTCGTGCCCGCCGCCTCGACCGAGTAGCCCGCGGTGCGCAGGATGATCTTCAGTCCGCGGACGATCTGGGGCTCGTCGTCGACCACGAGGACGCGTGGTGCCTGGGCGCTCACGAGACCGTTTCGGGCTGGCGGGGGACGGGGAAGCTGACCGCAAACGAGGTGCCACGATCGGTTCCGGTCTGCAGCGTGATCCTCCCGCCGTTCGCCTCCACGAAGCCGCGGCAGATCGCCAGGCCGAGCCCGGACCCGGAATCGGTGGCGCCGCGGCCGCGGAAGAACGGCTCGAATACGTGAGCGCGGTGCTGGGGGGGAATCCCTCGGCCGGTGTCGATCACCCGGACGGTGACGCGCCCGCCGCCGGTGCCCCCGGTGATCCGCACCGACGCCCCCGAGGGAGAGAACTTGATCGCGTTCTCGATCAGGTTCGAGAACACCCGCTCGAGTTGGGCGGCGTCGGCGCGGACCAGCGGCAGGTCGGGCGGGAGACCGAAGTCCAGTGAGGACCCGACGACGAGCTGCGCGGCAGCTGAGGCAACCACATCGTGCAGGTCACACCAATCCGCCCGTGGCTCGACCGCGCGCGCCTGGATCTTCGAGAGATCGAGGAGGTCGTCGACGAGCCTGGCGAGGCGCGCGCCCTCGGACTGGATCACGTCGGTGAGCTCGCCCCGCTCGTCGTCGGTCAGGCCGACTGTGGCGAGTGCCGACCCCGCGGTGGTAATCGCGGTGAGGGGCGAGCGCAGGTCGTGCGAGATCGTGTGCAGGATCGCTGTCTTGGCGACCTCCGCGCGCCGGGCGGCCTCGGTCTCGGCGGCCTGCTCGGCGACCCGCTCCCGTTCCAGGGCGACGTCGATCAGGCGACCGAGCGGTCCCGAGATGCGCTCGAGGTCGGCCGGCGGCCACTCCGCGTCGGTGCAGACATACAGCCAGCCTGTGCGCACGCGCGTGCTCAGGGGCACGGCGATCTCGTCGGCGCGTGGGGATGGCACCGACTCGAGCACCACCCGCGCGCGGCTCGCTCCCGTCGCCGATTCGACGCGCCGTCCGATGCTCTGGAGCTGCGCCTGGATGTCGTGTCCCGCCGCGACCGCAGAGGCGGCCTCGGCGAGCAGCGTCGCCTCGCGCTCGCGTGCCGCGGCGAGACGGGCGCGGCTCTCGCTCTCGGTCGCGCGTTGGCGACCGGCGGCCGCCAGCCGGCCGACGACGACCGCGGCGATCAGGAACACCACGAGCTCGACGACGTCCTGCGAGTGGGCGATCGCCAGCCGGTGGCGCGGCGTGATGAAGAGGTAGTTGAGCGTGATCACGCTGAGCAGGGCCGCCGCAAGCGCGGCGAGCTCTCCGCGCCGGATCGCGACCGTCAGCACCGCGAGCAGGTAGAGCACGCCGAGCCCGGTCGGGGATGCCGTCGACTGCAGTGCCGCGACGCCCACGGTGGCGAGGGCGACCGCGACGACGATCTCCGTAGCGCCCGCGGCCCGAGCACGGACGGTCGACGTGCGATCGCGCTCGAGCGGCGTTCTGAGCGTCGTGCGCCACGCGCTCCGCACCTTGGCAAGCAACTCCATGGGCACACGTATACTCGCCCGCCTCATCGCACTGCGGGCTCGTGCCGACGCTGTGGGGCCGCGGACAGGGCGCTCAATGCGCGGCGGATTCGATGATGATGCGGCACGGGCGCTCGCGAAGGAGGGTCGCAAGGGTCTTGTCGAAGACCGCGCCGCCGCCTCGGTCAGGCAGCGAAACGACGATCGCCCGCGCCTGGATCGCGAGCGCCTCGTCCACGATCCGTCGTCCGGTCTGGCCGGCCCGCACCTTCTCCCAGTGGCCCGATACGCGCCGCCCCGCCTGCGTCTTGGCGCGCTCGATGATCTTCTCGGCTGCCGCCTCCTGCTCCGGCAGCAACGCGTCGATCGGGCTCGTGGCAGGAACCGTGATCGTCACCAGCACATGGATGCCGCGGCGCCTGTGCGACGCCAGGCTCGCCGCCGTGGCCATCACGGTGGGCTCGTACGTGCGCTCGTCGAAGGCCACGAGCACGGAGTCGTACTCCACCTCGTGGTCGGTGACCGATTCGGGCACCGCCACCTTGACGGTGCTCACGAGGTCGAGCTCCTGACCGCGGCGGTAGAGAACGAAGATGGCGATCCCGGTGAGCAGCCACCCGGTGCCCGCGATCGCGACCTCGAAGTGCAGCGCCGTCACGGTAACGAAAGCGAGGAACGTCCCGAGTCCGCCGAGCACGGCGAAGAGGGGTAGCTCTCGGCCGGCGATCCGAAGCGTGCCGGGACCGCGATACGGGCGCGGTCGCTCGGGATCGGTGATGCGCAGGCGGATCACGGAAACGTGGGCGATCGTGAACGACAGCATCGCCCCGAACGCGTACATGTTCCCGAGGAAGGTGGCCTGGCCGGGGATCAGGGTGACGCACGCGATGGCGCCGAACACAAGGATGCCGATCCACGGGGTACGGAACTTGGGGTGCAGCTCTCGCACGCGATCCGGGAGCTGGCGGTGGAGACCCATCGAGTAGACGAGCCTCGAGACGCCGATGATCCCGGCGTTGGTGGCGATCAGGAGGATCGTTGCGGCGAGGAGTCCGACGTAGATCTCGCCGGCGTGCTCGAGTGGCCCCAGGTGCAGATGGCGAACGATCCCCAAGACCGGGTCTCCGGCGAACCCGCCCTTGTCCTCGGCCACGCCGAGCAGTGTCTGGCAGTGGCCTCGAATGCACCGCACCGGCAGGGCGGACAGCGCCACGGCAGGCAGTGCGGCGTAGATGACGAACACTGCGATGACCACGCGTTTGATCGCGGCCGGGATCGTCCGTGACTCGTCCCGGGCCTCCTCGGCCATGTTGGAGATCGTCTCGATCCCAGTGTAGGCGATCATCCCGACCGGGATCGCGACGAGGAAGTCCTTCCAGTGCGGCACGGTGCCGAGATGGATGTTGTTGACCAGCGTATCCGGCGAGAGGACGAGCACGATGCCGACGACGACGAGCAGCAGCTGCGTCGAGAAGTCGGTGATCGCGAGCACGATGTTCAGCCGAGCCGCCTCCTTGACGCCGACGACGTTGATCGCGCTGAGGAGCAGGATCACGCCGATCCCGAAGAAGATGTCTCCAGGCGACGTCTTGAGGAATGGCCAGAACAGCCCGCCGATGTAGTGCGGCACGAAGAACGCCGAGATGGCGATGGTGATCACGTAGTTGAGCATCTGACCCCAGGCGGCGAAGAACGACCAGAACTCGTTGAACGCATGTCGGGCGAAGCTCGATGAGCCGCCGGCCTCGGGGAACATTGCCGTCGCCTCCGCGTACGTGGAGGCGGTGAGGAAGAAGATGATCCCCGTCAGCACGAACACGACCGGTGTCAGCCCGAGGGCGTACGAGGCCACCAGCCCGAGCGCGTAGTAGATCGAGGAGCCAACGTTCCCGTACGCGGTCGAGGCCAGTGCGCTGACGCCCAGTACCCGCTGCAGGCCATAGGGGCGTCGTTCGGCCATTACTGGGGTGCGGCCTGATAGCGCGCCGCGGATCCGCTTCCCCTGCCCACGCGCTCGGCCCCAGCGCTGCCCAGGCGCAAACGTATACTCACCGCGCGGTGCCGATGTCGAGGGCTATCAGAGCAACCGCCTGGGCCCTCGTCGCCGCAGGCGCGGCCGCGCCCGTGCTCAGGCGACGGATCAACGTGCCGCCGGCCGCGGTCGTCGGCGCGGCCGTGATCGCACCGGCCGCCCTGTGCGTGGCCTCGCGGCGTACCTTGGCCAGGGACGTGTCGGTGTGCGCACTCAACATGTGGGCGTACATCGCCGCGTACGAGATGCCCAACGACGACCCGGCGCGGCTCGTGGCACGCGTACGGGTCGGCTACCCGATCGCGATCGACCGCGTGCTCGGCCTGGGCACGCTGCCGACGTTGCGGCTGCAGCGGGGTCTGTCCGTCCCCGGCCAGGTGAGTCGGTGCGAACGGGTCCTCGTCTGGTGCCACTGGATGTGGTTCCTCGTACCCCATGGGAGCGTGGCATTAATACGCTGGCGCAAGCCGAAGCGCTTTCCGAGCGCGGCCGCGCGCATGTACGGGGTGTTCGACGCGGGCGCGTGCCTCTACTGGGCGATCCCGACCGCACCGCCCTGGTGGGCGGCCCAGCACGGCCAGCTCGAGGACGCGGCGGAAGTGCGGCGGATGATGCTCGAGTACGGCGAGCAGTTCTGGGGCGACCGCTGGGGCGCCCTCTACGATGTCCTTGGAGGAAACCCGCTAGCTGCCATGCCGTCGCTTCACTTCGCCACTTCTGTCACGGCCGCACACCTGCTCTCCGAAGTGGGTCCCGTGTCGGGCGCGATCGGGTGGGCCTACGCGCTCACGCTCGGTCTCGCGCTCGTGTACCTCGGGGAGCACTACGCGATCGACCTGGTCGCCGGTCTCGCGCTCGCCGAGGCCGTGCGCGCGATCGCGCCCCGCGTCGAGCCGCTCGCCCAGCGGATATCCGTGGTGCTGCAGGGGCTCGAGGCGCAGGCGGCCACGGCCTAGGAGATCGCGATGGCTCGGCACGCGCTCCGACACCGACGAGCGCCGGCTCCGAGCGACCACGTCTGTGCGGCGGATCGCTCCACCGAGGAGGAGATGCCGCGTGTGGTGTTCACGCGCCGGCGGCTCGTCGGCTTTGGCGTCTTCGTCGTCTCGAGCATCGCCTTCCTGTACTTCGTGCTCCCGAAGATCGTCGGCCTGCACGACACGTGGGACCGCATCTCGCACGGCGAGGTGGGATGGCTCGTGCTCGCGGCGTCCTTCGAGGTCCTGTCCTTCGTCGGCTACGTGGCGCTGTTCCGGGCGGTCTTCGTGCACGGCGACTCGCGGATTGACTGGCGCGAGAGCTACGAGATCACGATGTCCGGGCTGGCGGCGACGCGTCTTTTCGCGGCCGCCGGCGCGGGCGGAGTCGCGCTGACCGCTTGGGCGCTGCGGCGCTCGGGGATGGAACGTCGCCTCGTCGCCTGCCGGCTGATCGCGTTCATGGCGATTCTCTACGGGGTCTATATGGCGACGTTCGTGATCGACGGACTCGGTTTGGCGCTGGGCATCTTCCCGGGCGCGGCGCCGTTCGCGATCACCGTCGTCCCGGCGATCTTCGGCGCCGTGGTGATCGCCGTCTTCCTGGCGGTGTCGCTACTCCCCGGTGACGCCGAGCGCTTGGTCGGGCGGTGGACGAGCGGCGAGGGGCGCCTGGGCCGAGTCGCGCGCCGGGTCGCTGTGGCGCCGGCGGCCGCTGCGACCGGGGTCCGCACGGCGATCTCGCTGGCCCGCTCACGCGATCCGAACCTGATCGGTGCCGTGGCCTGGTGGGGATTCGACATCGCCACGCTGTGGGCGTGCTTCCACGCGTTCGGCGGATCGCCGCCGACGGCAGTGGTCGTGATGGCGTACTTCGTCGGCATGCTCGGTAACACGCTGCCGCTGCCGGGCGGGATCGGCGGCGTCGACGGCGGCATGATCGGCGCGTTCAGCGCCTTCGGGGTACCGGTCGAGATCTCCGTCGTGTCGGTGCTCGCCTACCGCGTCTTCGCCTTCTGGCTGCCCACGCTCCCCGGAGCGATTGCTTACCTGCAGCTGCGCCGGACCGTGCACCGCTGGGAGGCGGAGCCGGCGACGGCGACGTGATCGTGACGGGCGGCTGGGTCCGCGGTCCTGACGCCGACAGCGGCACTGCCGGCGAGGAGAGACGGTGTGCGAGCTCGATCAGTAGAACCCGGTCGGCGGCGGAGGCGTCGTCGCCGCCGCCTTCGGGACGCTGAAGTCCTTCGAGGTGCCGATCACGTGGCCCTTGGCGTCGAGCGCCCGGACCTCGTAGACCTTGTGGCCGGTCTTCAGCTTGATTGCCGTCTCGAACCCGCGCTTGGACGTCGTGACCACGCTGCTCATGTGCTTGGCGCTCGACCCCGCCATGACGCGCCATGCGACCACCTGTGTCGCCCCATCCCAGCTCGCGTACACGGTGACCTTGCCCTTCACCTTGCGTGCGGCCCCGCTCGGCGGGAAGTACGGCGTCCCGACCCACGGCTCGAGGTAGGTGCGATAGCTGATATCGGGGTCAGGAAAGCGTGCGTCGAAGAGCAACTTGCCCGACTTGCTGTACTCCGAGAACCAGGGCTGCTGACCCCAGCCGACGAGCACGTTGCCGTTGCTGAGGATCTGCATGCTGCCCTGGGTGCTCGTCTCGAGCCCGCTGTGGGTGTACTGCGCGATGAGGGTGGCGGTGTGCGTGGTGGTGTTGAGCTTGAGCACGAGCCCGCGGGAGGGCCCGCTCGGCGGTGCGAACACGCCTTGGCCGATGACCGCGCAGCACGCGTCGTCGAACAGGCTGACCTCGCCGCCGGGTTGGAGATCCACGTCGTGTTGCCACTGGAACTGCGCGTTGGCGGCGACGGTGAAGCTGCTGGCCTTGCCGCCGAGCGTCCAGACGATGCTTCCCGTCCTGATGTCGACCAGGTACGCGGCCCAGGTGCTGCGCATCGAGGCGACGAACATGCCGTCGCTCGTGAGGTTGATCGAGTTCACGTGGTAGGCGTCCCAGGGGGTGACGGCAGGGGCCGGGGCCGGCCTGGTCTCGGAGTCCGCCAGCGGGATGTGCGCAGCGGCGTCCCAGCTGAAGAGCAGCGCGTGCGTCTTCAGGCTGTACTCCTGCACGGCCGAGTCGACGAGCGTCCCGTCGGCCGAGCCGCCTTCCGCGCTCAGGTTCATCGGGACGTTCTTATATGCGGTGACCCAGGCGTCGTCGCCCCTGATCAGGAACTCGTGGGGACTCAGGGTCCAGCCGTCGGCCCCCTCGAGCGTCGCCACCGTGCGGTAGTGCTGGTTGACCACGAGATCCTCGCCGCTGAGCACGGCGCCAACGGGCGTGATGTCGCCCTCCCACCAGCTGAGCACGGGCTTGCCCTGGAGCGTCTGTGCGGCGAGATTCAGCGAGTAGACGTCGTCGGGGGCGGGATCGAACCACACCGGCTGGAGGTTGCGATCGAGGATCAGCGGGCCGCCCTGGCCGACGAGCGGCTGCGTCATCGAAAGGTTCTTGAAGTTCGCCACCATGAAGTAGCCCGGCGCGAGCTGCTTGGCGCTCGTGGGCACGTCCGTCGAGATCTTCGGCGGATGCAGGTTGGGGGCGGACACGAACGTGAACGCACCCTTGGTGGTGAAGGCCGCGATCGGGGTGGCGGCTTGGCCGCTCCCCGCGGCGAGGACTCCGGCGCCGATACACGCCGCGACGGCCGCGATCATGAGCGTGAACTTTCGCGTGACTGATCTCATGCTTTCCTTTGGTCGATGCGTTGGCGTCCGGCGCCGAGGCCCGAGAACGTCCGTATCGCCGTTCGGCGTCCCGTTTACCTCTCCTTTAGCTATAGCGAAGCTAACACGACCGCCGCCGGTTTGTTGCGCCGAGGTTGTGCTTCCCGGCCGGCGACGTTCTCGAGCCCGGGACGGCGGCCCGGGGCTTCTGTGTGGTGGCAGGCGTGGCAGATCCCGCTATACTTTGTGAAGTGAATCAGACCCCTGAGCAAGTGATCATCATCGGGGGCGGACCGGCCGGCTACACCGCCGCCCTGTACACCGCGCGCGCGAACCTCGACCCGCTCGTGCTCGAGGGCTTCGCCTGGGGTGGTCTGCTCCAGCAGACCCCCGCCGTCGAGAACTACCCCGGCTATCC
>PMOY01000233.1 GCA_003165655.1 Solirubrobacterales bacterium | reverse complement strand
GGCTCGCCCATGCCCATGAAGACTGCATGATCCACCTGACCCAGCCGCCGAAAATGGAGGGCCTGGTCGAGGATCTCGGAAGCCGTGAGGTTACGCGCGAACCGCATCTGCCCGGTCGCGCAGAAGCTGCAGGTCAGTGGGCAGCCGGACTGCGAGGAGATGCAGATCGAGCGGCGCCCGTCGCGGTAGACCATCAGCACCGCCTCGACCGGCCACCCGTCACCGGTGCGGAAGAGTGCCTTCACCGTGCCGTCCTGCGAGTGCGACTCGTGCTCCACGGTCAGGCTCGAGAACGGGACCTCGCCGGCCAGCTCGTCGCGGAGGCCGCGGGGCAGGTTGGTCATCTCCTGATAGGAGCCGGCGCCCTGCGCGGCCCACCTCCACACCTGCCGCGCACGGAACGCGGGCTCGCCTGCCAGCGACAGCGTGCGCTCGAGCAATTCGAGATCCATGTCGCCTATGGTGGCAAGCGTGCGGCTTGGGAAGTTCCTCGCGTCGGCCGGAGTCGCCTCGCGGCGTGCCGCCGAGGAGCTGATCCGCGCGGGACGCGTGACCATCGCGGGGGTCGCGGTGACCGACCCGGCGCGGGACGTGAGCGAGGGCGATCCGGTCGCGGTGGACGGCGCGACGGTGAGTGTGCCGGTCGGACGCGTGGTCTACGCGGTCAACAAGCCGGTCGGCGTCGTCTCGACCGCGCGCGATCCCCAGGGACGCCCGACAATCGTGTCGCTGGCGCCGGCGGGCGTCCGCCTGTATCCGATCGGCCGGCTCGACATCGACACGACAGGGCTGATCCTGCTCACCAACGACGGCGATCTCGCGCATCGGCTGACGCACCCACGCTTCGAGGTTCCGAAGGCGTACCGAGCCGTCGTATCGCGACCGCCGGTGCGCGAGCGGGCGTTGCGGGCGTTACGCGAGGGGGTCGAGCTCGACGATGGGCGCACGTCGCCGGCACGCGTGCGGCGCGTCGCCGCCGACGCGCTCGAGATCACCATCCGCGAGGGACGCAAGCGCCAGGTCAGGCGGATGTGCGAGGCCGTCGGCCATCCGGTGCGGCGTCTCGAGCGCGTCGGGTTCGGACCGCTCGAGCTCGGCTCGTTGCGCGAGGGCGCGTGCCGGGAGCTCACGCCCGAGGAGGTCAGCGCGCTCCGCGCGGCGGCTGGAGGATGAGCCCGTCGCGGTGCAGCGTCGTCGTTGTGAGCGCATCCGAGACCAGCTGCGGAGTCAGCCGGACGGGCCGCGCCGCGCGCAATCGCAGCAGCGTGAACTGCAGGATGTGCTGCTCGCCGACGACGTGAAACCCCGGCACCGGGTAGGAGGGCTGCAGCTGCGAGGGAATCAGGTTGCATGCGGCGCCCCACCAGCACGCGACCTGTTGGGGTGATCGGATGGTGATCACATCGAGCTCGTCGACGAGCGCCCCGCGTCGAGGCATGAACCTGAGCCGCGGCTGATACAGCGACAACGGCAGCAGCGTCTTGTAATGCTCGATGAGGATCGCCCGGCCCACAGTGGCCGGCGCCGGTCCGAGTGCGCGTGCGAGCGGCCGCCAATCGGGGCGCTCGAGGTTACGGTCGACGCCGACTCCGACGGCCGCCACCACGCCCGTGGCGCACAGCACCGCCGCGCAGGTCAGCCCGAGCGCGCCGGCACGCCGCGACCCGGGGCCGGCGGCGACTGCCAGCGCGAGCGGGAGCCAGAGCACGATGATGTTGCGGGTGATGAGGTCATCTACGCCGGCGGCCAGAAGCGCCAGCATCACCAGGAATCCCGAGACGGCGAGCCCGCCCGCCAGCAGCGCCCCGCGGCGCTCGTCCCGGCCGCCTCGCAGCCAGAGGAGCGCGACGGCCGCGACGACCACGACCGCGTCGATCGTGCGTAGCCAGCGACCACCCGGCGCGCCGAAGCCGAGCATGAACTGTGGCGGCACCTGGCTGAGCCGCACGTGCAGCGGGATCTTGGCGATCCAGCTCGAGTTTCCTGTGCCCTGCTGGCTGATCGCGAGCGGGATCAGGACGAGGCCGGCCGCTGCGATCGCCCCGACCGCGACCTGCACCGAACGCCGGCGCCGGTGCGCGACGAGCAGCCAGGCCGCTTCGGGAACGACGGCGAGCACGGCGAAGTAGTGCGTCGCGAGCGCGAGCACGCAAGCGCCGACCCAGGCCGTCAGCGCGCGGGGCGTCGGGGCCTGCAGCGCGTAGGCGAACGCCAGCAGTGACAGTGCACCGAGCAGCACCACGAGCTCGTACGAGCGCGCCTCCTGCGAGTACCAGATAAGTAGCGGGCTCGTCGTGGCCAGGGCCGCAACGACCAGGCCCGCGCGACGCGAGATCAGCTTCGCTCCCGCCCCATACGCGACCGGGACCGTGAGCACGCCGGCCACCGCCGACAGCGAGCGCAGGCCCGACTCGCCGAAGCCGAAGATGCGAGCCCACACCCAGGCAATGCAGTAGTACAGCGGCGGCGTGGACTCCGTCTGCGGGAGCAGGCCCAGCATCTTGCCGGGGGAGAAGTGGACGAGCTGCGCGGTGTTCGCCTCGTCGAACCAGAACCCCTGATGGCCGATCCTGGCGAACCGCAGAACCGCAGACAAGACGGTCAGGCCGGCGACGGTCGCCCACGGATTGGCGTCAAGCGCGCCGACCCGCGCAATCGGGCCGCGCACCTTCTCGTCAAGCGCGACGCCGCTCACGGTGCGCAGATGTTACGGGACGTTCTCCCCGGCGTAACCGGCGCACATCTGAACGTCAGGGTTTCCTCCCAATTCCTAACTCGATGCCAACTGGGCGGTGACCCTTCCCACATGTCCCGGTGGAGCATTCTCTCAATGGGAGATGACGTCGGCCAGGGCGAGCTGTCGGTTGCACCGGGGGCGGTAGCCAGCATCGCCACCGGCCACCGCGAGACGACCATCGCCCTCCCACGCATCGCGCTTCCTGGCGCGAGCTTGCGCCTGTCCCGGCAGCGTCTGCGCTTGTCGCATCCGGCCTGCGGCCTGGCGGCGCTCGGGGTGTTGTGCGCCGCGTGCCTGGCGGTCGTGGTGTGTGCGGCCGCGGGGCCGACGGTGCTGGCGCCGGCCAGCCGATACGCGTTCCCGGGGTGGATCGCCGGGCCGCTCGAAGGCGTCTTCGGCCACCTGGTCAGCGATCCGCTCGCGTTGAGCTACGGCTTGAGCGCCGTGGTGCTGGCGATGACGGTTGCCTACGGGATCGCGCTTGCGTCGGTGCGGATGCTCTCGATGCGGACGGTCGTGATCGTTGTCGTGGCGCTTCACGCGATCCTCCTGATGAGCCCACCGCTGCAGCTCACCGACCTCTTCAACTACCTGGGCTACGCGCGCCTCGGCGGCTTGCACCACCTCAACCCCTATACCCACGGGATCGGCGCCGTGGAGCACGATCCGATCTACGGACTGACGAGCTGGCGCAACTGGCCGAGTCCGTATGGGCCGACGTTCACGCTGCTGACGTATTCGGTGTCCCATCTGTCATTGCCGCTTGCATACTGGCTGCTGAAGACGGCGACGGTGCTGGCGAGCCTCGCGTTCATCGCACTCGTCTGGCGGTGCGCTCGGCAGCTCGGTCACGACCCGCGCTACGCCGTGCTGTTCGTGGCCGCCAATCCGATCTTCCTCATCTACGAGCTCGGCGGCTTCCACAATGACGTGTTCATGCTCGTGCCGGCGATGGCGGCGATCTCGCTGTTACTCGACGGACGGGATCGGCGCGCGGGCGCGGCGCTCATGCTTGCCGTCTCGGTCAAGTTCACGATGGTGCTGCTCCTCCCGTTCCTGCTGCTCGGCGCGCGCCCGAATCGCCGTCGCGCGCGATTCCTCACCGGCGCGGCGGTGGCGACGGTAGCGCTCGCGGCCTCGAGCATCGCGGCCTTCGGGTTCTCGATCCCGAACCTGTCCGACCAGAGCACGATCCTGACGCCGTTCAGCGTGCCCAACCTCGTCGGCCTGCTGCTCGGCGTGGGCGGCGGTGCGCCCGCGCTCCTGCGTGTCGCCAACGTCGTGCTCGTGCTCGTGATCGCGATCCTGGTGGCCGACGTGGCGCGCGGCCGTCGCGAGTGGCTGTCGGCCGCCGGCTTCGCAACGCTCGCGTTGCTCGCCAGCCTCGCGTGGCTGATGCCGTGGTACGTCGTCTGGGTCCTGCCGCTGGCCGCGCTCGGCTCGAGCGTTCGTCTGCGCCGGAGCGCGCTCGTGGTCACGCTGTTCCTGGTGCTCTCGTTCATACCCGCGACGGGAATCCTGCTCGGTCAGCTGCACATCAACCCGATGAGCACTTCGGTCGGCAGGACGGCGAGCGCGCGCGAGCAGAGGCTCGAGCAGTAGCGGCACCCTGTGGCGGCTCTTGCGGCTCGCGATCCGCGCCTAACATAATTCCAACATGGCCGGTGGGTGGACATCGGCCCCGCCCGGCACACTTGAGATCGATGCGGCACGACCCGACCCAGGGCGATGTCTCGGGCGCGCTCGCGTCCCAGTCAGTTGCCGGCACCGCGGACGCGACGATCGCCCTCACGCGTTTCGGCCATCACGGTGCGCGCCCAAGCACGTTGCGTCTGCGCCTGGCGGTCTCTCGGCCGGTCTACGGCGTGGCGGCGCTGGGGGTGCTGTTGGCCGGATGCCTGGCCGTGGTGGTGTTTGCCGCTGCCGATCCGACGGTGCTGGTCCCGCGCAGCCGGTTCGCGTTCCCGGGGTGGCTGTCCGGGCCGCTGCACGGGCTGTTCGGTCAGCTGATCAGCGATCCGCGGACGTTGGGCTACGGCTTGAGCGCCGTGGTGCTGGCGATGACGGTCGCGTACGGGATCGCGCTTGCGTCGGTGCGGGTGCTCTCGATGCGGACGATCGTGATCGCCGTCGTTGTGCTGCACGCGATCCTCCTCATGAGCCCACCGCTGCAGCTCACCGACCTCTTCAACTACCTGGGCTACGCGCGGCTCGGCGGCTTGCACCATCTCAACCCCTATGTGCACGTGATCGGGGACGAGCGCCAGGACCCCATCTTCGCTCTGACCACCTGGTACAACCTGCGCAGCCCCTACGGCCCGACGTTCACGCTGCTGACGTATTCGGTGTCGCATCTGTCGTTGCCCCTTGCGTATTGGCTGCTGAAGACGGCGACGGTGCTGGCGAGCCTCGCGTTCATCGCGCTCGTCTGGCGGTGCGCTCGGCAGCTCGGTCGCGATCCGCGCTTCGCGGTGCTGTTCGTGGCGGCCAATCCGATCTTCCTCATCTACGAGCTCGGCGGGTTCCACAACGACGTCTTCATGCTCGTGCCGGCGATGGC
>PMOY01000174.1 GCA_003165655.1 Solirubrobacterales bacterium | reverse complement strand
CAAGAGCCGCCTGCGGTAAACGGTGGCACACCCGCCGGCGGCCAATCGGCCGGGGCCGCCCGCGACCTGCTGCGTGGTCTCATCACGGACGGCGCGCCGAGGAACGAGGAAGGTTCAGCCGCATCGGGCCCCGGCAGCGAGAGCAAGCCAGCTGTATCCGCCAGCGGACAGCGCGAGGACCGCACAGCGTCGGAATCCGCGCTCACCACGAGCCGCGGGGGCGAAGCGATCGACGAGCTCATCCGGCGGGTGAAGGACAACGCGGCCGGTGCGGCGGTCGAGGCCTCGAGCACGCTCGAGCAGCGGCGCCCGAAAGGCACCGCCGATCTTGCCCGCGACGCGGTGACGAGCCGCGCTGCCCGGCGGCGTCCGACCGAGACCGAGCTGCGCAGTACGGATGTGGCTCCGACGCCCAAGAAGCGCCGCCGGGTTGTGGGCGCCATCGTGCTGCTCGGGGGTATCGCCTTCCTCTTGGTCACGCTGGCCGGCACCGGCGGAACGAGCATGCCCCGACGCCTCGACTCTTCGACAGCCAACTCGCGACTCGCGGCCGCGAGATCCGGTGACTTCCAGGCCACGATCGCGGCGATCGCGCCCGAGCTCCGAGCGGTCGCCCGGCGCGCAGCTTCCTCAGCTCGCGCGGCGGCTGCTCGGCGCGGGGCGAAGCGCCGGCAGATCCGCTCACGCGCGGGGCACGCTCGGGCAAAGCATCGGGTCGCGGTGGTCCGGCGCGCACCGGTCACGAACTCGCCGCCTCCTTCCACAACAGGCACCCAGACCCAGACTTCTACGGCGGCGCAAGCGCCGGCGAGCACGGCCAGCCAGACATCAGCGACTTCGCAACCCTCAGCCAAGAGCAGCAGCCGGCCTGCGGGGCCAACCGGTTTGGATCCGCTTGGCGGGATCGGCTCCTGCGTCAAAGGCTGCTAGCCAGCCCGAAAGGAACCGATGCCAGACCGTCTATTTCGTCACATCAGGAGCAATGTAGTTGGCTACATCGCGTTGTTCATTGCGCTGGGCGGCAGCTCATATGCCGCCCTCGCCATCCCTGCCGGCAGCGTTGGCACGCGGCAACTGCGCAACGGAGCGGTGACGAGCAGCAAGCTCGCGAGGCACGCTGTGACAGCAGCGAGCCTGGATCCGAAATCCATCGCCGGGCATATCTCCGATTGGGCGCAGATACGGGCTGACGGTACGGTGATTTCGTCGAGTCCGCGTGCCAGCGTCGCCCTCACCAATCCGGGCCGTGGGCTGTTCCGCGTGTCGTGGAATCAATCCATTCAGCAGAACTGCATGGCGATCGCGACTCCGGCGAACGTGCCGGCGGTTCTCGGCTCGGCAACAGCGGACACGTTCGGACCAAGCGGTCACGGCCGTAGCACGAACCTGCTCGTGCAGACATTCGACGCCAGCGGCAACAACGTGCCCGAGAACGTCAACGTCATCGTCGTCTGTCCCTAACCCCAGCAATGGCGCTCCGGTCGATCACACACCGGCGACTCACGCGAGCCGGGCTCGTCATTGCATTGGTGACGGGCTTCGTGTGCTGCTCATCGGCGCTGGCTGACGAAACAGTTCAGGTGTGCGGCTCGTACGCGAATAACGTGTTCCAGTCCAGCTCTGTCGCCGGGATCAGCGCCACCGGCCGGTGTCCGACGCCTTCGTACAACGGAGGTGGTTTCGGGCTGTTCAACACAGGGAACACGACAAGGGGCCAGACCGGTCGCTGGCAAACCACAGTCCCTGGTGGACTCGAGCTCGTCGGAGCCACGGCGAGCCAGCTGGTGTCGACCGGAGTGAATGACGGCGCGGACTACGGCGGCGGTTTCTACTGGGCAGGCGGAGGAGTCGGAACAAACGACCAGTCGCCTAGCACGCTCGGCATGGCGTTTTCGTCGCCGTCGACCTACTTCGGGATGCAGCTCGTGTGCGGAAAGGGAACGTGCAAGGCGCCGGCGCTGATGGCCGTCGGCGCGTTCGCGCTCTACGTCCGCGAGACTAGCGGCCCGACGTTCAACTCACCGAGCGGCCTCTGGCAGACGACAGGGTGGATCAGGCGCGCATGGCCATTCGTCCTGTCGGGGGATTCTCCGTCCGGGCTCTGCTCGCTCTCCGCAAGCCTCAACGGGCAGCTAATCGATACGACAACTTCTGGGCAGGACGTCTCGAGCTGGCATCAGTGCGCAGCGCCGCCGATCAGTCAGGCGGTTGACACCAGCCGATATAGCCAGGGCGCCGTCGCGCTCACGCTTAGCGCGTCCGACGCGGCAGGCGTTCCGGCAAGTCTCAGCAAGACCGTCTACATCGACAACAGCACGCCGACGGTTTCGCTCGCGGGCCCGGCTGATGCGCCGTCGACTGCCGGTACCCAGTACGTCACCGCCACCGGTGGTGGCAGCCCGTCCGGGATCGCTGACATCGTCTGCACTGTCGACGGAGGTCCGGCGCAGACGTTCGCCGGCGCGAGCGCCCAGGTGCCGGTGAGCGGCATCGGCCCGCACGTGGTGAGTTGCTTCGCCGAGAACAATGCTGTCGACCCCTCAGGAGCCCACGGCCGGTCGACCACGGCGAGCTGGTCGCTCAAGATCGGTCAACCGACAGAGGTCGGAATCGCATTCGACAAGCTTGTTGGCCTGCGCTGTCACAGCGCTCGAGTCCGGGTCACCATCCCGGGGCGCTGGATCACCGTTCGGCGTCACGGGAAGCGCGTGAAGGTCAAGACCCACGCTCAGAGCAAGCTCGAGCGCGTGCAGCGCTGCCACCCGCGGACCGTGCGTCGACGCACGATCGTGTTCGTCCGCGTCCGGCGACATGGCCATCTCGTCAAGCTCAAGCGGGTCAAGTATGTGCGCGTCGTCGTGCCCCAGCACCTCGTCGCGAAGACGGCGCGAGCGGTCCGGTTCGGTCACGGCACCACTGTGAACGGCTGGCTCGGCACGTCAAGCGGAACGGCCCTCGCGGGACAGGTGGTGCACGTCCTGGCCGCCCCGAACAACGGAAGCAATGCTTTCACCGAGGCGGCCACGGTCACCACGACGGCCGCCGGCTTTTGGACGGCGCAACTGCCGCCGGGCCCCTCGCGCGTCGTCGAGGCCGTGTTCGACGGGTCGCCGACAACGGAGTCCTCGTCGTCGGGCCAGGTACGAGTCGTGGTGCCAGCGATGGTGCGGATCGCCATCCGGCCGCGCATCGTCCCGTGGGGGTCCGAGATCCACGTAACCGGGCGGGTCCTCGGCGGCTACGTGCCGACCAACTCGAGCCTGCTCCGCCTGAACGTCGGCATCGGACGGATCGGCCACATCGAAGGCCTGCCGGACATCCGGCCCGACGGGCGGTTCTTGATTGTCTGGAAGTTCGACCGCGGCCAGGGCGTGATCCACCCGTGGTTCTCAGTTGGCACGCTTTCGGAGGCGGCGTTCCCGTATGCGCCCGGAACGTCGAAGCGTGTGATCATCACACTGGGCGAGCGCACGCCCGCCGCCGCCAAACACCACAAGTCCAGGCGCCGCCGGGGCAGCCACCACAAGACGAGGCGGAAGAAGCGATGATCGCCCGCCACCGTGGCGACCTGCGGGCCCACAGCCGCTGGCGTCCGTCGACGCCGGTGACTCCCCCGCTGGCGCCGACCGCAACTGACGACGAGGACCTGCCGAACAGGCAGCCCGACGAAGTCCCCGGAGAGCTGTACGACCTCGATCTGCCACGGGCCAGTCGACGGAAACCGCGTGCCCTGATCGCAGTCGCCACCATCGTCGCGATCGCGGTCATCGCCGGCCAGCAGCACTCGGCGTCGGCACCCGCCGCTCCGCGGCTGCCCTCCACGCCTCAGCAATG
>PMOY01000038.1 GCA_003165655.1 Solirubrobacterales bacterium | reverse complement strand
TGTGAATGAACGCCTCGTAGCAGTTGAACAACCCATGCCGACCGGTCAGCAGATACCCCTCGAGCCAACCCTCGCACTGGTGCTCTGAGAGCATCGAATCCAGCACCCGGCCCGACGGGGCGAGAAACTCGTCGTTCTCGGTCACCGGCGCCTCCCATTGGCGATCGGTGACTTCGAACACCGCCCCGAGGAGATTCGAGAGCGTCTCATCCGGACCGAAGATCCGAAAATTACGCTGCTCCCCGTTCAGCTTTGCGACGTCACGCAGGAACCCGCCGAGAACGAGCGTGTCCTGTGCGTCGACGGCGCCCGGAGAAGGAATCTCCACCGCGTGAGCGTGGAAGTCGGGCATCCGCAGATCGCTCAGCAGCAAGCCGCCATTGGTGTGGGGATTGGCCCCCATCCGCCGGTCGCCTTTGGGCGCCAGTTCGGCCAATTGCGCGATCAGCCGGCCGTCCTCGTCGAACAGCTCCTCTGGCCGGTAGCTCCTCATCCAGCTCTCGAGATGCGCCAGATGTCCCGGATGCTCGCCGTCCACCAGCAACGGCACCTGGTGCGCGCGGAACGTGCCCTCGACCGGCACCCCATCGACGACCTTCGGTCCCGTCCAGCCCTTAGGTGATCGTAAGACGATCATCGGCCACCGCGGCCGCGTAGCGTCGTCGTGCTCGCGTGCGTGGCGCTGGATCTCGCGAATCTCCTCGGCGACCGCTTCCAACGTCCCGGCCATCAGCTGATGCATCACCTCGGGCTGATCTCCCTCCACGAAATGCGGTGTCCACCCGCATCCCCGGATGAACTGCTCAAGCTCCTCGTGCTCGATCCGCGCCAGAACCGTCGGATTGCTGATCTTGTAGCCGTTCAGATGCAGGATCGGCAGCACAACGCCGTCGGTAATCGGGTTCAGGAACTTATTCGAATGCCAAGCGGTCGCCAGCGGTCCCGTCTCGGCCTCGCCGTCACCGATCACACACGCGACGACCAGACCAGGATTGTCAAACGCGGCGCCGAAGGCGTGGCTGAGCGAGTAGCCCAGCTCGCCACCCTCGTGAATCGAGCCAGGCGTGCTCGGGGCGACATGGCTGGAGATCCCGCCGGGAAACGAGAACTGCGTGAACAGCCGCTTCAACCCGGCCTCGTCCTGGCTGATCTCCGGATACACCTCGCTATACGTCCCCTCGAGATACGTATTGCCGACCAGTGCCGGGCCGCCATGACCAGGACCGGCGACGTAGAACATGTCCAGATCGTGCCGTTTGATCAACCGGTTCAGATGCGCGTAGATGAAGTTCTGACCCGGCGTCGTCCCCCAATGCCCGACCACCAGCGGCTTCACGTCCGAAAGCTCCAGCGGCCGCTTCAACAACGGGTTGTCGTAGAGGTAGATCTGGCCGACCGACAGATAATTCGCGGCGCGCCAGTACGCGTCCATCTTCGCGAGCAAGTCCGGGGAAAGCACATCGGGCACAACGACCTCCAGGAGTAGCGGACCCTAGGAAGTCAGGCCGTGCTGCCCACCCTCACGAGCCGACATCACGATGAATGCCCTCCACCGTCCAGACTACAACGAACGCCACGCCGGCCACGACGGAGCCTCTACCTCGTCCTCGCGCGCGGAATTACTTCGCCCCGTCCCGGTCTTGACGACGCCGTCTCGGTCTTGAGGATCCGGTCAGAATCACGACCGCCGCGCTTGGGTGTAACGAGCGGACTGCGCGATAGTGGAGTGACTGAACGAGAGGAACCCCAATGCCAGCAACGAACGAACACAAGCGCCTCCGGCCCAGTGGCAAAGCGCGCACGACGTCGGCAAACCCCTATCGGAGTGCGGCCTCGCGGCATGATGACGCCGTCATCCAAGCCGAGGTGAGAGATTTGGCGAGCGCCCTGCGGCCGTTTGGCGCCCTGAGCGGACACGCGCTAGAGAGCGCGGCGGAGGCAGCGAAGTGGCACGAAGGTGGCTTTCGGCGTGCGCTCTCAGCTGCGGTGAAGGCCGGAACGATCGAGCAGCTCCCCGGCGACTTCTACCGCGACTCTCACTCTGCCTGAGAGCACGTTGCTCACGACACGGTCGACCGGCTGACGCGAAAGGCTCGTCTCCGAGCAGGACTCGTGTCAGATCGGCTGAGTCTCGAAGAGTTCAGGCGCTCTTCGGTCGCCCGAGTCTCCGGTTCGTCGCCCACCGCGACGGCTACATCCTGCAGCTCGAGCAACTCCCCGGGAGGTTCTCCTGACAGCACCCAGGCAGAATCGATCAGGCGCATCGCTCCGCGTTCGGCGAACTCGGACAGCGACGTTGACACGCTGGGGCGCCAGGCCGCCACGAGGCCGGCGAGGACGGCGTGTGTGAAGCGAAATGGCACAAGAGTCCCATTCCCGCGCACGCGCCCCCAGCGGTCCGCGAGATGCCAGAACAGCATGTGGAGGCGGACATCAACCCGAGGCTCGTGAACGATCGCCATGAGCGATTGGCATGATCCGAGCGATGCACTCGTCCGTCGCCTGCTGTCGCCTCGCCAAAGGAATCGCCTCGGCCAAGTCGGCATCCTCACGCAGGACGTTGCACGTGCAGGAAGAGAAATGACGGTAGGGGTCCACAACGCCAACTCTGCCAGACCGGCTCCGTCTCGCGTTGTCGTGAGATCCGATCGCCGGTACAAGCGTCGAATGCGTTTGCAATCGTGACTGACCGGAGCGAACCACCCGATCGACGAGGAGCGTGCGGGAATCGATACCTCGGGTGACAGCAGGGATGGCGCGCGCTCTGAGGACTCGGAGGCTGCACCGCCCACTGGGGGGCCGACCCCGACATCTGGGGGCGACGGGTTGCTCGCACGTGTCCTCTCACCGCGGCGCCAAGAGCAGCTTCGCCGCTCGGTGGCCCGAGGGCAAGGCGGGCTGACCGTCCTGTCGCTGGTCGTGGGGGTCGGCGCTGGGCTGGGCGCGATCGGGTTCCGCTACATGATCCTTGGCTTTACGTACCTGTTCACCGGGCATCGCGATTACAGCGCGGTCGGTCACGCTCCCAATCCACTGGTGCCGGGCTTGGGGATCTGGTTTGTGGTGCTCGTCCCGATCATCGGGGGGCTGATCTACGGTCCGATCGTGAGCCGCTTCGCGCCGGAGGCGCGGGGGCACGGCGTACCGGAGGTGATGTACGCGGTCAACCGGGCGGGCGGGCGGATGCGCGCCCAGGTGCCCGTCGTCAAGTCGCTCGCGTCGGCGATCTGCATCGGATCGGGCGGCTCTGTCGGTCGGGAAGGGCCGATCGTGCAGATCGGGTCGGCGCTCGGGTCGGTACTCGGGCAGTTCCTGCATCTGTCCGAGTCGCGGCTGCGACTGCTCGTCGCGTGCGGCGCCGCTGGAGGGATCTCGGCGACGTTCAACGCGCCGATCGCCGGCGTGTTCTTCGCGCTCGAGCTGATCCTGGGCAATTTCGAGACCAGGTCGTTCGGGCTTGTGGTGCTCAGCTCGGTCGCCGCGGACGCGGTCGGCCGGGCTGCCTTCGGGAACCAGCCGTTCCTCACGCTCCCGACATTCAGTTTTAGCTCGCCGCTCGAGCTCGTGCTGTACGCGGGTCTTGGCGTGCTCGCGACCGGGGCCGGACTCACGTTCGTTCGGATCCTGTACTCCGGTGAGGATGTCGCCGACCGGCTATGGCGAGGTCGCCCCGAATCGTTGCGCCCCGCTGTCGGAGGTCTCATGCTCGGGTTGCTGCTGCTGGCGGTGCCGCAGATGTATGGCGTTGGCTACCCAGTGCTCCAACGCGCGGTCGACGGCCACTACGTGATCCTCGTTCTGCTCGGGCTGCTCGCAGCGAAGATGCTGGCCACGAGCCTGACGATGTGGATCGGCGGATCCGGCGGCGTGTTCGCACCGTCGCTGTTCATGGGCGCGATGCTCGGCAGCGCCTACGGTGCCGTCGCCCATCACCTGATGCCCCACCTCGCCGCGTCGGCCGGCGCGTACGGCCTCGTCGGGATGGTCGCCGTGTTCGCCGCCGCGACCCGCGCCCCGATCACGGGCGTGATCATCATCTTCGAACTCACCGGCGACTACAAGATCATCCTGCCGCTGATGCTCGCGATCGTCATCGCGACCGCGCTCAGCAACGCCGTCACCAAAGACACGATCTACACGCTCAAACTTCGCCGCCGCGGAATCGACATCGACACACCGAGGATCCCGAGCCCGATGGCGCAGATCACCGTCGCAGAAGCGATGGGCAAGCCCCCACGACCGCTGCGCCCCGAGCACACGCTGCCGGACATGGTCGCGCGGTTCGCAGCCGACCGCACCGACTCGCTCCCGGTCGCCGGTGAGGACGGTGCGCTCCTGGGGGTCGTGACAGCAGTCGACGTGGAGGGCGCGGTAAGCGAACACTCCGACCGCACGACGGTAGCCGCGACGCTCGTCCGGGACACGCCGCGGCTTCATCCGCACGATTCCCTCGAGGACGCCATCATCGCGCTTGGGGCGAGCGACGAGGAAGGAATCCCCATCATCGGCGACACCGATGACCAAATGATCGGGTGGCTCACCCACCACCTTGTGCTCAGCGCCTACCGCGACCGGGACGACCCGCCCACGCGATGACCAATCCAAGGTCCGACTCAGCCAAGAAGTCCGAGATCGGACTGGTCGCGGCTCTGAGTATCGGGGTGGGCGGCATGATCGGTGCCGGGATCTTCTCGATTCTCGGTGTCGTGGCACGCATTTCGGGGTCCGCCTTGCCCCTGTCGTTCGCGATCGGCGCGGTCGTTGCCGGGCTCGCCGCCTATGGCTACGCCGCGCTCGGCAGGACGTTCCCGAGTGTCGGGGGTGCCGTTACTTTCCTGGTTCGCGGTTACGGCGACGGGGTCGCCTCAGGGTCGCTCAATCTGTTCCAGTACTTCAGCTACATCATCTCGATCGCGCTATACGCCACGGGGTTCGCCGCGTACGCCGCGACGTTCATCGACCTCCCGTCCAAGGTATGGGCGGTCGGGGTCGTGCTCGCGTTCACCGCGATCAACTTTCTCGGCGCCCGGATCATGGGCCGCGCAGAGTCCGTGATCGTGATCATCAAGGTGGTCATCCTGATCGTGTTCATCGCGGCGGCCTTCATCGGGCTCCCCGGAAACGGACTGTCACGACTGTCACCGGCGACCTGGCCGGATCCCCTGGCGATCTTCACCGGCGCCGGCTTGTTGTTCGTCGGCTACGAGGGCTTCGGTCTGATCACCAACGCCGCGGCCAACATGGCCAAACCCATGCGCGAGCTACCACGCGCGCTCTACGGCAGCGTCGCGATCGTGAGTGTGATCTACATCCTCGTCGCTAGCGCTGTCGTGACCAACGTGCCGCTCAACGTCCTCAAGGGACTCGGAGATTCGGCTCTTGCCGTCGCCGCCAAACCATCGCTCGGCCAGGCAGGCTTCAGGTTGATCGCGATCGCCGCGTTGCTCTCGACCGGATCCGCGGTGAACGCCACCCTGTTCGGGTCCACGAACATCGCGTACCAGATCGCCAAGAACGGCGGTCTTCCACCAACCTTCGACCGCAAGCTCTGGGGCCGTGACGTCGAAGGACTGTTCATCACCGCAGGCATCGTTCTCGTATTCGTGCTTATCTTCCCGCTGAGCGCGGTCGCCTCGATGGGAAGCGCAGGGTTCCTTATCGTCTACGCGGCGGTCAGCATCGGCCACACGAGGATTCGAGCGCAGACCGGCGCCAAGGCGTGGCCGATCGTCGCCTCGGCGGTCACGTGCCTCTCACTCCTCGCGGTCCTCCTCTACCACATGATCACCACCGCCCCGACATCGGTGATCGGCCTCGGTGCCACGCTGGCGGTGAGCTTCGGATTCGAGTTTGTCTATCGACGTACGAACGGGCGAACGTTCAAGAAGATCCTTGCCCAAACCGACCCGGAAGCCGCGGCCATCGCTGAGTAGATCGCAAGGGGACCAGTGTGGTCAGCGCAGCGAACTCCCGCTGTGACCCCTACCTTGAATGCAGAGTCGACGGGCAAGAAGGCCCGCACGGCGGGGCGGTCGTCGATCGCGTTGATCAGCCTAGCGGGGATGCTCACGTTGCGGAGCCCGCCGAGCATCACTGAGTATGGCTGGCCGAGCAATGCGTACGACCTATTCGGCGCGGTTCTGTTCTTCATTCCGCTCGTGCTCGACGCTGGTGAGCTCGCCACGGGGTGGCCGCGGGCGGGTGGCTACACGCGTAGCTGAAGGAGGCGTTTGGGGATCGGTCGGGATTTCTGACGACCCGCGCCTGGCCACGAGCAGCAAGGCGCCCTGAGAGCACTCCTCGCGCTTCTCCCTTCCCCGACAGCAGCACACACAGATCCGCGCGCCGATGAGAAGCCGGCCGCCCGGGGTGAACCGCTCGCACCCTCAGAGAGCGGCGAGGACAGCCGTCGCTAGCACGCTGGATAGGACGGCGGCTGAGGGTCTCGAACGCCCGAACAGGCGTGTCACTCCCGTGTCGGCCGGTGACCCGCATGTCGATCATCTGCGCCGCAGCGAGTGCGATCGCGCCGCTCGCGGAGGCACGAGCAAAGTTCATCATCGCTTCCACACGCCTTCACCAGCCGACGAGCCGGGTTCACCTGAGCTGTTCGGGGCGGAACGCCGCCCCGCCTGACTCGGGTCACCGCTGTGCGGGGGTGTCGTGCTTTACGCCGTCGCCAGGGATCCCTGTAGGGATTTCACGAGGTTGCGGATCGCGTCGAGCACGACGTCGGGATGGGAGAGCA
Organism: Solirubrobacterales bacterium; assembly: GCA_003165655.1. Lineage (GTDB taxonomy): Bacteria > Actinomycetota > Thermoleophilia > Solirubrobacterales > Solirubrobacteraceae > Palsa-465. Next base: position 273 of record PMOY01000038.1, on the reverse strand, counting down.
TCGGGACGTGGCTGCTAGCGACCTCGTAGGTCGCGGCACCCATGCGCTGGGCGGCGAACCGCTCCAGATCCCCGGAGATCGAAGTGCAGCTGCGAGCCCACGGCCACGCCTCCGCCTGGCAACTGCTGCCCGATGCGCTCATCGGCATCGTCCAGCTCCCAACCGGTCGCGCCGACACCCTGCAAACGCGCCTGGCCCGCTACCCCAACCAGCACCACGGACTGGCGATCCCGAGTTCCGCGCGGCGATTATGGGCTACGCGGAATGGGGCAC
>PMOY01000378.1 GCA_003165655.1 Solirubrobacterales bacterium | reverse complement strand
CTGCACGACCACAGCCATGTGGACCTTCCGGTGGTTGAAGCCGTTCCGCAGGCGGTAGGTCACGGCTCGCTCGGTGAACAGCGAGGCCCAGCACCGACTGACGTGCTGGAGGATCGCCGCCAATCCCCCGACGTTCAGGTAGGTGTCCTGCTGGCCCGCGAAGGAGACCATCGGCAAGTCCTCGGCCGTCGCGCTGGATCGGATGGCGCAGGCCGCTTGCTCGCCGAGCCGGGCGAGGAAGCGCGTAATCGCCGACGCGAGATCCCCAGGGATGGCGATCCCCTCGAGGGCCCGGCGGGTCTTCGCGCTGAGCGTGCGGATCGCCTCTCGGTCATCGGGGTCCAGGCGCGACAGCCGATCGAGTTGATCGTCGATCGAAGGCACTGTTGTCAGGATCCGCCGGAAGGCGTCCGTCGTCACGCAAAAGCCAGCCGGCACGCGGATGCCTTCGATCCGCGAAAGCTCCCCCAGGAGCGCGCCCTTGCCGCCAACGAGCGGAACCTGGGTCTGATCGATCTCCTGAAAATCCAACACGTAGCAGCCCATCCGCTCACCTCCCTCGGAGTTGACCTGGTCAACTCCATCCTGTTCATTGGTCCAACCTGCGGCGGGCGATTATGCAGCACGATTCGCGGCCTCATGAGAAGCTCTTCTGCGGTATAAATTGAAGGTGGCGAGGAACGGGTAACCTCATCCCGCGACTGGGCGCAGGCAGTGCTAAGCGCGGCACTGAAGGCATTGCCTGCCTACTGGCGCGCCCAACTGGCCAAGTACGCCACTGAGTGGGAGCGCTTCGGGATGACGGCCGAGTCGTTCGCGCAGCGCTTCAGCGTCCCTGTGCGGATTCGCATCAGCGCCGTCCATGGATTCTGAGCGCTCCGCACCGGACCGACGGCGCCGGAGTGCTGGAACGCCCCGGAAGGAGCGCTCCGTGGGTGGACTACTCGGCGGCGTTCCCGGTGCTCGGTGATCCGGCTGGGGTTCCGACTACGGCAAGCTTGCCTCGGCCAGGGCCGAGACTCCGGTCTTGTCGATCGCGAGCCGAGCGTTCCCGTCGTCGGCCCGCTTTGGTCTTACGGGCAGGTCGCGCTCCATCGACGAGATGGAGCGCGCCCCATGTTCCACCCGCCTCCTGACGGCGGGGCGCCTCCCGCAGAGTCAGGCGGGGCTCGCTGAGCGAGGACACCCTGCGTCTACGGTCGAGCCCGGAAACTATCTCGGGGCCTGCTGTAACGATCTGGGCTGAAATCGACAGTAGGGGTCATGAAGAGGTATCACCAAAACGATCGCAACGCTGTTGAGGCCCGGTTCGCCGAGATTTTCGCGCACCTGGACTTCATATCCACGTACGCGCGTTGTCGGGGCGCACGCGATCCGGACGGCATCGCGGCTGAGGCGATGGCAATTGCTTGGCGTCGGCTCGCGGAGGTCCCAACCGCCGATGCCCGGCCGTGGCTAATCGTCACCGCTCGTAACTTGCTCCTTGCTGAGCGTCGGAGCGAACCGGAGACCGGGAGACAGCCGCTTGGCGACATCGACCTTGAAGCGCCAGCTGAGCAACTGCCGTCCGAATTGGATCTCGACCCCGACCTCGCGCGTGGTCTACGAGTGCTTCCTGAAAAGGATCGCGAAGCGCTGCTCCTCATCGCCTGGGACGACCTGACCCCGGCCCTGGCAGCGGCAAGCCTTGGGATCTCCCCGACGGCATTCCGAGTGCGGCTCCACCGCGCTCGGCGCCGGCTCAGCGATCTCCTGACCAAGCAGGCCCCGGTAAATCCCGTCTCAGCACATCAACCGAATTGGAGGCAGACATGAAGGATGACAGTTTGATGCGCCGTCTCCGCGCGGCCAGACCAGTGGCCGCGGAGCCTGGCAATCACGCCCCACTGTTCGCGCGGATCGTCGCCGAGCCGGGAGACCCCCGGTTGGTCGAAGCTCCTCACGAGCGCTCGCCCCGGCTCCTTGGTCAAAAGGTGCGGCCGTGGACACGTGCACGTCCGCGCGTTCTCGCGGGCAGCACGCTCGGGCTGGCGGGCGTCGGCGCGGCGCTCGCGCTCGCCCTGAGCGGGTCGGCGGCCCCGCCGGCGTTCGCCATCACGAAGGAAGGCGATGGCTCGGTGTTGGTGCAGTTGAACTACCAGCAGAACGAGAATCTTCCCCAAGTGAACCGCAAGCTCACCGAAATGGGGACCCACGAGCAGATCACCATCTACATGGCGACCGGGGCGGCAGCCGTCAGTGGTCCGGTCACCTGTACGCCGGGGCCGGGTGCGAGCCTGCCGAGGCCGCCGGTGAAGGTTCTCGTTGGCACGGACGGAACGGAGGTCATCGCCCCGGGCCAGTCAGCTGGCAACACAGGCGAGGGCAGCTTCCACCTGGCCCGCTGCACCGTTGCGCCTGACAGCGACACGGGCCCCGGCACGGGCAACACCGGCAACACGGGCGCCGGTTGATCTGGTGACGGCCGCCGGCGCCCGCCCAGCGCGGGCGTCGGTGATGGCGTGGTTGGCGGTCCGGTCCACGGGTGATAGCGGGGGCCGGACCGCTGCGTGGTGGCCGTGGTCGATCGTCGCCGCGGCGGTCGGCTGGAATCTCGCGAGCCTCCGGGCGCTCACGGTCGGGGTCGCGTATCTGAACGACAGCTCGCTGCACGAGCAGATGGTTCGGTTCGCCACGGCGCAGCTGCGCGCCGGGCGGCTGCCGCTCACGAGCTGGTTCTCGTTTCTCGGTGAGGGGTCGCCGCAGTT
>PMOY01000131.1 GCA_003165655.1 Solirubrobacterales bacterium | reverse complement strand
CAGCCACTCGTCCCACGGGCGGACCATCCGCACGAGTCCCATCCCAATTCCCCCGATGTCTGACCCCGGCTGCAGGACCCAGTACAGCACGCTGGGGCGGTGCTCGACCTTCTCGCTGAGGTCAGCGTGGAACACGATGTTCATCGAACCGGCCAGATCCATCTCGCCCTCGAACGGCAAACCGACATCCTGCGCGATCTTGCTGCGCCCGCCGTCGGCGCCGATCACGTACTTGGCCTCGATCGCGTACGTCTTGCCCGCCACACGGTCCCGGACGCGGACGGTGACGCCGTCGGCGTGCTGCTTGAGCCCCAGGTACTCGGTGTCGAAGCGAATGTGCGAGCCGCGTGCGGCGGCATGGCCGATCAGGATCGGCTCCAGCAGCGTCTGCGGCAGATCGCAATGCTCCGACGGACTCGCCAGGGTGTAGTCGGCATGCCGCGCTGGATGGGTGCCCCACGTCCGCACGCGGCCGATCTCATCGCCCGACAGGCTTGTGCAGAACACCGTGTCGCCCATCAGGTNNTGGTTGGTGATGTGGGCGCGCGGCGTATTCGCGGTCCACGAGTACTTGGTGACTACGACATGCTCCACGCCCAGGGTGGCCAGCGACAGCGCCGCGGCGCCGCCCGCCGGTCCGCTCCCCACGACGAGGACGTCGGTGTGCAGGATCTCAGTCATAGAACTTCCTCCCGGGCGAGGCGAACGTTGAACATGAGCTTCCACCAGCGGCCAGTCAGCGTGCGGCCGCCGGGTCCGGCACCAGGGGGCTGCTGGGTGAATGGTTCGATGAGAGACTCCTTGACGCCGAAGACGGCGTCGTCATCGAGGTGGTCGCCGCCGGCCAGAAACACGTGGGTGACCAGCGTTCGGTGGGCGGGGGCGCTGATCATGAAGTGAATGTGGGCGGGGCGCATCGGACTGCGACCAGCGGCCGTGAGCAGCTCACCCACTGGCCCATCGCCGGGGATGGGATAGGGGGCGGGCTTGACCGACCAGAACCCGTACCGGCCCTCCGGGTCGGCGGTCATCCGGGCACGTCCCGCGGTTCGCCCGTCGCTGTACTGGACGTCGTAGAAGCCGTCCTCGTCGGCCTCCCACACCTCTATCGTCGCACCGGCCACGGGTTCGCCCCGCGTGTCAGTGACCTGGCCCTCGACCCAGCACGGCTCGCCCTGGGCGCCCTGAGCGATGTCCCCGCCGTAGCCGATCTCAGGCGCGTCTCCAACGAAGAAGGGGCCGAACACGGTCGGCTCGGTCGCGTCCGGATCCGTCGGCGCGTTAATGGCGATCGTCAGCATCGACAGCCCGAGCACGTCCGAGAGCAGGATGAACTCCTGACGCCGCTCATCGGTTATGTGACCGGCGCGCGTCAGGAAATCAATGGCGTATCGCCACTCTGGCTCTGTGAGGCGGACCTCCCGGGCGTAGGCGTGCAGGTGACGCACGAGCCCCCGCAGCAGCTCGCCCACCCGCGGCGAGACGGTTCCATCAAAGCTCTGCACCACCTCGACGGTGAGCTCCTCCTCTCGCCGCGCCAGGAGCGACTGGTTCTGCGTCGCGTTCATCGCGTACTCACCTGCGGCATCGGAGCCGTCCCTTCATACGCCGCGCGCATCAGTGCCTCGGTATCGGCCCGTGAGACCGGCTCCGGGAGCTGCGACAGCGTCGCGTCGACCAGCTCGATAGCACCGTTCATCTCGCCCGCCCGCAGGCCCAGATCCCGCAGCGAGCGGGGGGCGTTTAGCCGGTCGGCCAAGGCGGCGATCGCCTCGGCTGCCGCTCCGTCTCCGGCGAGCGCGGCGGCGATGCGCTCATCGCTTCCGGGCGCACGCGGCGCCGCGAGCGCGGTGGAGTACGGCAGCACCACCGCGTGCGTCTCCGCATGGGGAAGGTCAAAGGCCCCGCCCAAGACATGGCAGATCTTGTGGTGCACGCTCGAACCGGCGGTCGCGAACGCCGTTCCGGCCAGCCAGGCGCCGTACAGCACGCGGGAGCGGGCGTCCAAATCGTGTCCGTCGGCGGCGAGGCGCGGAAGCCCTTGCGCCAGGGCGCGGATCCCTTCCTCGGCGATCAGTGACGTGATCGGATTGCGTCCGGGAGCCCAGAAGGCCTCAGCGCAGTGCGCCAGCGCGTTGAGTCCGCTGGTCACCGAGAGGCCGACCGGCAACGTGACCGTCAGCTCCGGGTCATACACGACGACGCGGGGCAGGACCTGCGGATCGGTCCCCGTCGTCTTGCGGGCCTTCTCGGTCAGCCCCCACACCGGCGTGACCTCAGAGCCCGCGTACGTCGTGGGCACAGCCAGAATCGGTAGGCCCGTCGTCAGCGCGATCGCCTTGGCCGTGCCAGTGGTCGAGGCGCCCCCGACGCTGATCACCGCATCGGCTCCCGTCTCGGCGGCCATAGCCCGTGCCGCCTGCGCAACCTCGATCGGGACGTGCTGCCGCACCTCGGAGAACCAGCCGACGATCCGGCCGCGGAGGGCCGCGGCGATCGGACCCGCAAGCTCCTGGTCGGCTTCCGCAGCCACCAACAGAACCCGGTGGGCGCCAAGGCGCGCGGCGGCGTCGACGAGACGCCCGTCGCGCGCTGCTCCGGCACCGAAAACGACGTGCGACGGCAGCGCGGTGTAGTCGAACTCAAGCACTGGCGGTCCCTCTCCTCGTGGAACACAACCTCTGGCGACAGCATGGCGGCCAGACGCGAGAAAAACAAATACGAATCGCTTTCCCGGTCCCATACGATCAGCGAATGGATATCCGAACGATGGAATGCTTTCTCGCCGTGGTCGAGGAGGGTGCGATCACGAGGGCTGCCGAGCGCCTCCACATGTCGCAGCCGCCGCTGACCGTGCGCCTCAAGACACTTGAAGCTGAACTCGGCGTCGAGCTCCTCCACCGCCACGGCCGAGGCGTCGAGCCCACCGCGGCGGGCCGGATCTTCGCCGAGCGGGCGCGCCGACTGCTCACCGAAGTTGACAGCACCGCGGAGGCTGTCCGATCCGTCGGCCACGGGATCTCAGGCCATCTCACGATCGCGGTTGGCGGTTCCGTCGCTCCAAACCTGCTGGCCAACCTCGTCGGCCGGTTGTCCTCAGAGGCCCCGGAGGTGTCGGTGGCCGTCACCGACCGACACGACGCTGCCGTCCTGGACCGGGTCCTTCACGGCGAGGCCGATGCCGGGCTCCTGCACTTGGTGCCGCTTGACCTCGCTGCGCGACCGAGAACCCTGGAGACCGCGGTGGCCGCCCGCGAGCCGCTGGTGGCCGTTCTACGCGAAGATCACCCTCGCGCCGCTGATGAGCGTGCCGACCTCTCACTGCTAACCAGGGAGCCCCTGATCGCACCGTCTCGCGCATCAGCGCCTGGCCTGCTCACCCAGCTCCTGGCCACGTGGCGAGCGAACGGTGGCGAGGACGACCAACTGCGGGAGACTGACTCCACCACCACCACGCTCGCGCTCGTGCAGGCCGGGCTCGGCGTGACGATGATGCCGGCCGCGCTGGCTGACGTGGCCTGGTCAGGATTGCGAAAGCTCCCACTGCGACAACACCATCCAGCAATCGAGACCGCAATCGCGTGGCGGACGGGCGAGACCTCGCCCGTCCTGCAACGACTCCTCCGCATCGCCCTCTCCACGCCCGAGCCGGACGTGCTTGGGCCGGACCACGCCCGGCCGTTGCCCGATCCGCAGACTGTGGCCGCGTCGCGATAAGCCTGCGCTGGGGAGCACCTGCCAAGGGAGATCCCGCCCGGCGACTCCCGACCCCCGTAAGACACGCAGTCAGGGTGGCCAGCTGCATCGAGCAGGACCAGGTGCATCGAGCACCTCCGTGGTGAGAGCAGGTCGCGCGGCCGTCACGACGGCCATCGCTGGTCAGTTCGCACGCTAGGTCGATCGCCAATGAAAGCTGGGTTCTAATCTGTCGGCGAGGTGCAGAATCCACTATTAAGGGAGGCGCTATGCGTAAGGGACTGGTCTCAGCGGGCGGAATCATCGGGCTGGTCATCGCGTCGGGGCTCTCGAGCTACGCGATGGCAGCGCCGAAGCCAGTCAGGAAGCGCCCATTTTCTGAGATTAACGTCGGGGCGATGATCAGCATGACCGGCAGCCGTTTCGAGTCGGTCTATCGGGTTATACGCTCGCCGGACGGTGCCGGAGCGGCGATCCAGGACGGCTCAGTGGCTGGCACGACGTTCCCGCTGAACGGCAGCGACAACGTCAGGACCTATTTCGCGGACGGTGTTCGGATCACCACGGACAAGTTCACGCTGGCCCCGCCGCACACGGATGGCATTGGCGCGATCACCGGCAGCGGCAAATGCGCCGGCGGAACCGGAGTCCATCAGAAGGAGCGCTGCACGTACACCTTCACAGGCACCTACGACTTACAGACGAACATTGTCAAGGTCAAGATCACCGGCACCGACACGCGCTGACCAGCTGAAGACCTCCCCGATCTCTGCGCACGATCCAGATCGGGCACATTGCCCGTTTCGTCTAGCGGTCCCGGCGAGCCGCTGGCCCGGAAACGGCCAGCGCCTCGCGCGAGCTGCGAGAGCCCGCACCAGCTCTGCTCACCCTCGCCCTCCCGGAGGATCAGCAACGCTGTGTGACCCGGATCTGACGCGTCACCCCGCGGCCGATGGCAGAGACTGCTCAATGTTGTCGCGGAGGAGCTCAGCGGCGGTGATCGGTGAGACGACTGCTCGGTCGAGGGAGGGGTTGTCGGGCCAACGCGTCGCGTCGCTGCTCGTCCTGACAGTCGTCTTTTGTCGCACCTGGGCGCCCAGCTCTTGCTCGAGGCGGCCGTGCCACCCTGGTCGAGCGGGAGTTCAGACCGGACGCCCGAACGTGGTGTGGGTCGCTGACATCACCTACCTGCGGACCGGCGAGGGCTGGCTGTACCTCGCCGCGGTGCAGGACGCGTACTCGCGGCAGATCGTCGGGTGGGCGATGGCGAGGCACATGCGGCCACGCTGGTCGTCGACGCGCTCAAGATGGCTCTCGTTCGCCGGCGCCCACCGCCCGGGCTGATCCACCACTCAGACCACGGCTCGCAATACGTCAGCCTGGCGTTCGGGCGCGCCGCCGGCGACGCCGGGATCGGGTCTCGATGGGCTCCCGCGGAGACGCCTACGACAACGCCGTCGCCGCGCAGGTCTGACGGGTAGAGCTTCGCCGCACGGGTTCGCCGCTGCGGCCACGTGCCGCTCCCAAGCGTCAGCGAACAGGTCGCCCGGCAGTCCGATCGCGCACACGCGCTCACGCTTCTCGATCTCGCCGAACAGCGTCTTAAGGCCCACCCGCACGGGATCGGCCTTCAGCTCAGCGAGGAACCCGGCGCCGCCGTCTGCGTTGTCCACGCTTTCGCCGCGGGTTGAGCACCGCCCCGACCTGCGATCACGGAACGCGCCAGCGGGCCGGTCCCCGTTCGCGCGCCCGCGCCCGAGCGCGAAGAAGTCAAAAACCGTCCATAGCCCTTCGGGTTACAAAAAGCACAACGGCTACGACAACTACAACCAGTAGGGTCCTGTCTTACCTAACCGAATCGTGTCCACCGAAGCGGGGGAGGTCCACAATGGAGACTGAGCATCCTGATTGCATCTTCTGCAATCCGGCCGCCGGTACGGAGATTTGTCGGAACGCGGACGGCATCGTCGTACTCGCTGGACCCGCTCGCCCAGGTCATGTCTTGGTGGGGATCCTCGACCACCGGCCGTCGCTCCACGAGGTGGAGCCGGCCGCGGCCGCAGGAATGATGAGGCTTGCTGCCCAGGTTTCCCGGAGCATCGTCAGACAGACGTCGGCCGAGAAGACTTACGTCGTCGCAATTGGCGACAGGGACAAGCACTTCCACGTTCATCTAATCCCGAAGATGAACGATGATCCCCCGCTCGGGCCTCACGTGTTCGGCGGTGACGGCTGGGCCGCGTTCTTGCCCCCCCACGCCGATGATGATGCCGTGCGCCGCATCTCTGAGAGCGTGCGTAGCGAGTGCGCATAGCACCTGAGCTTCATACAGCCATGCTGACGTACTTTTGATACGTGAATTCCTCGAGGCCCTCCTTACCACCCTCGACGCCGTATCCACTGAGCTTGACGCCACCTTGCGGCCCTTCGACCCCGGATCCAGCAGCTTGGTTGACCACGATCATCCCGGCTTGGATCTGCTCCGACAGGTTCGTCACCGCGCGCAAGCTCTCGGAAAACACGTATGCGGCGAGCCCGTATCGCAAGCCATTCACTGCGTCGACCACGTCCGCGACCTCTGAGAAGGGGACGATCGAAGCGACCGGTCCGAACGTTTCGTCGTTGAGAACGAGCATGTCGGGCCGGACTCCCGTCAGCAGTGCCGGACTCCTGAAATGTCCCCTGAGCCCGGGCCCGGGCTGAACGCGCTCGCCGCCGCACCTCAGTACCGCTCCCCTTCCGACCGCGTCACCAATGTGATTGTCGACTCTCCGAGCGGCTGCAGCATCGATCAGGGGCCCGATCGTCGATGCCGGACTGAAGCCATCACCGACGACGGTCTTCCCCAGATACGAGAGGCACACGTCTACGAATTCCTCATGCACTGCCTCGGCGACGTAGATCCGGTCTGGACATACACAGGTCTGCCCGCCATTTCGTAGCCGCGCGTGCATGGCCGCGTTCGCGGCCGCATCGATGTCACAGTCCTCGAGCGCGATGAACGCGTTCTGACCGCCTAGCTCGAGCGTGACCCGGATCAGGTTCTCGGTTGCGAGGCGGGCCAGCGCCTGTCCGGTCGCCACGGATCCCGTGAAGGACACCTGTGCAACACGCTCATCGCGCAGCAAGCGCCGGGAAGCTCGTTCAGGGTCGGCGACCGTCACGTGGTTTACCAACCCGCATGGCGCGTCTGCTTCACCGAAGAGGCGCATCAGATGCGCGGACGCGATCGGCGTCTGCTCCGACGGCTTGACGATCACCGTGTTTCCCGCCGCGATCGCGGCGAAGAGCTTCCGGCATAGGAGGACAAGCGGATAGTTCCAAGGAACGACCGCGAGGACGACTCCTAGCGGGTAGCGACTCACCGATAGTCTCACGCCGGCCTTTGTCCCCGATCGCAATGTGTAACCCATGATCCGCCGGCCCTCTTCCGCGTACCAATAAGCGAAATCACGTGCATAGGCGACTTCGCCGCGCGCCTCGGCAAGCGGCTTGCCAGTCTCAAGCGTTAGCAAAGCGGCAAGGTGCGCCTCGTCCCTCTCCATGAGCTCGCCGACACGCGTGAGTAAGCGATAGCGGTCAAGTGGAGTGGTCTCACGCCACTGCGCAAACGCCGTGCAGGCGGAACTGACGGCGGCATCGAGGTCCTGGTCCCCAGCGTCGGCGACAATGGCCGCGCGGTCAAGGGTCGCGGGATCCGTCACTTCAAACACGTCGTCATTCATCTGCCAGTTGCCGTTGATGAACAGCGGTATCCTGAGCTCGGCGCTGCGGATGGCAGTCGGGCGATCGTGATGGGTGGGAGCCTGTATGTCCATGTGTGCGTCCTGACCTCAGCTTGTGAGAACGTCAACGATCCACGCGCCCTCGCCGCCACTTCCGACGATCACCGGATTCAGCTCGATCTCGCGCAGACCGCTGGCAAGGAACACGTCCTGTAACTTGACCGCCGCGTCAACCAAGGCGTCTACATCCGCCCGGGGCCGGCCGCGATAGCCACTCAGCAGCACCCAGACCCGAGTGGTACGAAGCGCGCGGAGAATGGACTCTCGGTCGGTGGGTATCGGCAGCGACGTGAGATCTTTGAGCGCCTCCACCAGCGCTCCGCCAAAACCAAGGGTGAGGATCGGACCCCAGTCGACGTCGTGAGAAGCCGACAATAGTACCTCCACCCCTTCCGCCATCTCCTGAATCAGGATGGGGATTTCAGGACCGATCGTCCGGCAAACCTCATCGACCGCGCGCTCTGCCGCCGCGCTATCGCGGAGCCACAGGTGTACGAGTCCGCGATCACTCTTGTGCTGAACGAGCGCGGGAAGTGGCTTTACCACCACGGGGTATGTGAGATCGCTGAGCAGCGAACCCCAAGTCTGGCCATCAGCCACGACCGTACGGGGCGTGCGCAAGCCGAGCGAGTCCGCCAGCTCAGCTTGCTTCTCCCACGATTTGAGTTCGCTCGGGCTTGTCGGCTCCGCTGTTCTCAGCACCGTGGGGAAGCTTGGATGTCGAGATTTCGACTTCGCGGCTGCAGCAACGAGTTGCGCGTGATGCGTCCGGCAGACCCACCGCAGCACCTTCGCGACAGAGGATGGCTCGCTGACAACGACGATGCCGGCGCTGAGGAGCTTCCGCTCCATCTCCACGTCGCGCCGCTCGGGCGAGTCCCAAAGCACGAGAGCAATTGGCTTGCGCGAGGCCCGAGCGATCGCGAGGATCCAGCCGCCATCACCGATCCGCTCGTAGCCCTTGTTGTCGAGCCCCACGATAACCGCATCCACGAACGGGTCCGCCGCCACCAAGGATGCGCACTTTGCCAGAAGGTCGGCGCGCTCCAGTACGGCGCCTGTTACGTCGGCGGGATTTCCAGGTCGTGCGTAGCCCGGCAGGAGCGCCTGGAGGCCCGCCAGTGTGTCGGTCGAGAACTCTGCCAATGCGAGGTCCGCCTCATCGCACGCATCGGCGATACTCGCGAGCATCCCACCGGAGATCCCGAGGGCACCGAGAGTGGGGATTTGCGGCGTACCTCCCGGGCTGGAGTACCTGCACGCGTCGATCAGGTCCGCGGTCGTCTCAACCACCAGAGCGCCGCGATTGACCAGCACTGCCCGTGAGACGGCTTGGGAAGACAGGGCTTTGCCAGTGTGTGACACCGTTGTCCGGCGGGCAACCGCCGATCGACCCGACAACTGAACCACGACCTGGATGCCGCGCCTCGTCGCCGTGGCGATCGCGTCCAAAAGCATCTCCCCATGCTTGACGCCTTCCACGTAAGCGCCAATCACGCGGACCGCCGGGTCTCGCAGAAAGTACCCGACGAAGTCGCTCACCGAGAGATCCGCCTCGTTCCCGGAACTGACCAGGTAGCGGATCCCGATCTGCTCATCTTCGAGACGACGAGCGACGGCGCCACCGAGGCTGCCGCTGTGGCTCACGATCGCGACTGGCCCATCCTCGATGTGATCGCGCTCCGCCTCGCCTCCGAAGGATGCGATGAGACGGTGCTCCACGCTCCAGATCCCGTTTGAATTCGGACCGACAAAGCACGCGTCGTCGTAGGACTGAAGGATCCGTGAAATCTCATCGTTGATGTCTCCGCTCGCAAAGGCGACAAAGTTACGCGTTCCGGTGCTCAGCATGACGGGCAATACATCGAGAGTCAGCTGCGAGTTCACCGCGATGACAGCGAGATCGACCCGTCCGAGCGAATCGACGCTTCGAACAGCGCGCCTGCCCTGGACCGTTCGCGAGCGAGGGTTGACAGGTATGATCTCGCCGGCGTACCCGTGCTTGGTCAGGTTGCGTAGGACCCGTCCACCGATCCGCCCTGGGTCGGTTGATGCTCCCACGACAGCGACGGTTTCGGGCCGGAACAGACGACCGAGGTCCTTGCCAGCCGGTATCGTGACTGCCCCGCGGGTCATCTCGTGCATCATGGACCGTACCGCCTGGTAGCTGAAGTCAGGCCTTCCCAGGCGAGTCCCATCGAGCCCCGTCGAGAAGGCGCCTCAGATCAGCTACGGGCCCTAAGGTCATTGCGTCCCCGTCAGCAGAATTGCTCTACCCGTGATTTCACCTCGCTCTAGCCTCGCCAACGCCT
>PMOY01000124.1 GCA_003165655.1 Solirubrobacterales bacterium | reverse complement strand
TTGGCCTCGAGCAGGCTGCCGTTCGAGCCGGGCACCCGCATCATGTCGCCGAAGCAGGTGAAGATGACGCCCTCCTCGTGGGCGAGCGCGATCCCGTCGTCGACGCGACCCATCGGGATCACGCACACCGGGCACCCCGGACCGTGCACGAGCTCGACGTTGGACGGCAGCAGGTCGTCCACCCCGTACTTATAGATCGAATGCGTGTGGCCGCCGCACACTTCCATGAACTTGTAATGGCGGCCCGGCTCGACCAGGGCGAGGATCTCGCCGGAGAGAGCACGGCCCAGGTCGGGGTCGCGGTACTCGTCGACGTACTTCATCCGCCCACCTCGCTGTCGTCGCGGCGCTCGCACACGCAGTTCATGCGGCCGCCTCGCTGTCGTCCGGGGCGAGCGCCGCGATCGCCGTGCCGGCATGCACGAGGATCAGGTCGCCGGGGCTCACCGGCTCCACCAACGCCGTTTCGATCGTGTGTCGCGCACCGTCGCCGTCGGCGCACAACGCCAGCCCTCGATCTGCGTCCACCCGCACCACGGTCATCGGATCGCCGTCGTCGCCACAGGTGATGCAGTGGTGCTCGTCGCAGCTCGGGACGGTTGCCTGGTCGGCGATCACTCGATCACGCTGGCCTTCAGTTCCTCGAGCTCCTGCTCGTAGTCTGCGCCCATGCGCTCGAGCAGGTCGCGCGTCGCGCGCGCCTCCTCCTCGTCCACCTGGGAGATTGCGAACCCGACATGGATGAGAACCCAGTCGCCGGGTCCGACTCCGGAGCCGTCTGCATCCAGCAGACCGATGTTCACGTTCCGACGTACACCGGCGACGTCGACCTTCGCCAACCTGTTCTCGTCATCGACGATCTCGATGATCTGACCCGGTATCGCTAAGCACATACGGTTGTCGTATCTCCTCTCGGAACCTAACTCTTCCAGGACTGCGGCGCAGCCTACTACGTGCGTGACCGTGAAACCCGGCCGTAGCTCTGCCACGGCCGACTGCCGTTCTACCACGACAGGTTCCGTTCTACCAGGCCGCGAGCGGCCTGTGTGGAACCTCGGTAATGCCCGTTACGTCATTGTGGACTCTCACGCGAGCGGGCAGGTACTCAGTGAAAAAAGGCGTGTACCCAATGAGAAAAAGCGTGCGCGCGCCCCGAGGCGAGTCGCGCTCTCGGACCTCGGCACGCTTGGGGCCGCAGGCGTAGACTGCGCCGCAGGCACCTGGTGACCGAGGGGTTGCGGAGAGGCAGCGCCATATCCACTGAAGATCGAGAGGCCGCCACGAGACAAGCTGCTCCATGGTCCGGCCGTTCGCACGTCGCCCGACGCCAGCCGGCGTCGCCGGCCCTGTATGCCTACTTGCTCGACGCCGACGACGATCTCGCGCAGGAGTTCGACGTCCGCATGCGCCTCGCTGCGCGCCAGGTCGCGACGGCACGGGTTCTCGTGGCCGAGGTCGGCGACTGCGATCTCTCGGGCTGGTTCAGCGCCGCCCGCGGCGGCCTCGGCCTGCTGGTCCTCGACGGGCTGATCGCGATCGATGCCCGCGTCGGTAACCGGACCGCGACCGAGCTGATCGGGCCCGGCGATCTGATCCAGCCTGCCTGCCCCCTGGCCGAGGATCTGATCGAGCGGACCGACGCCTGGCGCGCGCTCTGCCCGACCCGGTTCGCCCTGCTCGACGCCGAGTTCGCCGAACGCATCCGACCCTGGCCTCAGATCGTCCAGGCTCTGCTGCAACGTGCCGGCCGGCGCATCGCCGATCTGGACGTGCTGCGGGCGATCACCTCCCAGCCGCGGCTCGAGGTGCGCCTCGTGCTCTTGCTCTGGCACCTAGCGGCGCGCTGGGGTCGTGTCGAGCCGGCGGGCATCCGCGTCTCGCTTCCGCTCACCCACCGCATGCTCGGCCAGCTGGTCGGGGCCGAACGCCCGTCGATCTCGCACGCGCTCGGGCGACTCGCGCAGGCAGGCGTGGTCACCGGAACCGCGGGCGACTGGCATCTCCACGGCACCGTCGCGGACCACCTCGAATCGTTGATCGAGAAGACGACCCGCATCGGCGACCGGACCGGTCCCACCCGTCGGTCCACGGGCCGGAAGCTGGCCTCAGGCGGATGAGCGGCCAACGGACATCGCAGATCGCCAGCGAGCGCTGATTGTGCGAGGGGAGGCGATATCGGGGCCCCGCCCCGTCCGCTCAGACGCGCGCCCGGTGCATGTGATCTGGATGACCAGCGGGCTGGGTTGCGACGGCGACACCGTGTCGATGACGGCGGCGACCAACCCGAGCCTCGAGGATCTGCTGCGGGGCGCGCTCCCCGGGATCCCGCCTGTGATCATCTACAACCCGTTCTTCGCCTACGAGACCGGCGAGGCGTTCATGCGCGCCTGGGGCGATGCCGCCGCCGGCAAGCTCGATCCCTTCGTCCTCGTGGTCGAGGGCGCGATCCCCAACGAGGAGGTCAACGGCGACGGACACTGGGCGGCGTTCGGCATCGACCCGGCGACGGGCCAACCGATCACCACGTGCACCTGGATCGACCGTCTCGCGCCTCGTGCCGCCGCGGTGCTCGCGCTCGGCACCTGCGCCGCCTATGGCGGAATCCCCGCAATGCGCAACAACCCGACGGGAGCGATGGGTCTGCGCGACTATCTGGGCTGGGACTGGGTGTCCCGTCTCGAGCTCCCGATCGTCAACCTGCCGGGCTGTCCGGCTCAGCCCGACAACATCACCGAGACGCTGCTGTGCCTCGTCCTGCACCTGATCGGGATGGGCCCCCCGATCGAGCTCGACGAGCAAGGGCGGCCGCGACGGATCTTCGGGCGCACGGTCCACGAGAGCTGCGATCGCGTCGGCTTCGCCGAGCAAGGCCGGTTCGCCCAGAGCCTCGGTGAGCCCGGCTGCCTGGTGAAGCTCGGCTGCAAGGGCCCGGTGGTCAAATGTAATGTCCCGATCCGCGGCTGGGTCAATGGCATCGGTGGCTGCCCGAACGTCGGTGGCGTCTGTATGGCGTGCACGATGCCTGGATTCCCGGACAAATACATGCCCTTCGCCGAGAACATCAGCCTGGTCACCCTGTACACGAACGCCGCTCGGTTCACCTACGGTCCGGTGCTCAGGTACTTCCGCGAGCGCACCATCCGCCGCAAGTACGACGTCGAACCGCCCTGGAGAAGGCGTGCGGCCGAGCTGAGCAGCGGCTATCGCCGGTCCTGGTAGCTTCGCGGCCGAGCCGAAGCAGCTTCAGTTCATAGTAGCTTCCATTCGTGCCATAGTCTTCAATCACAGAGACATGGCGATCACAGTTACGCAGCTCACTGCCTTCCTCGCCGTCGTTCGCGGCGGCTCGGTCACCGCCGCGGCGGACGAGCTCATCGTCACGCAGCCGTCGGTGTCCGCAGCGATCGCCGCGCTCTCCCGCGAGCTCGGCTCGGAGCTGTTCGAGCGTGCGGGTCGCGGGATCCGCCCGACCGACGCCGGAACCGCGTTCGCGCCCTACGCGGAAGACGTCATGGGACTCCTGGAGCAGGGACGTCGTGCGGCCCGCGAGGCCGCGGCGGTCGCCGCGAGCAAGCTGAAGATCGCCGCGGTGACCACCGCGGCCGAGTCGTTCGTCCCGCCACTGATGCGCGCCTTCGGGCAGGAGCATCCGGGGCTCGAGCTCGCCCTCGATGTCGGTAACCGCCAACGCGTACTCGAGCACGTGCTCGCACATGCCGCCGACGTCGCGATCACGGGACGGCCGCCCGCGGACGATCGTCTGATCGCGCTGCCGATCATGGACAATCAGATCGTCTGCATCACCTCGCCGGACGACGAGCTCGTGGGCGCCGGGCCGATCAGCGTCGCCGCGCTCGCCGAACGCGCCTGGCTCCTGCGCGAGCAGGGTTCCGGCACGCGCTTGCTCTGCGAGCAGTATCTCGCCGAGCGTAACTTGACGCCCGTGACGCTGACGCTCGGCTCCAACGGAGCGATCAAGCAGGCAGCCCGCGTGGGCCTCGGGGTGTCGCTGCTCTCCCGCGCCGCCGCGGAGGCTGAGCTCGCGGCGGGCCTCCTCGGGGAGCTGACGCTGAAAGACCCGCCGCCGCCGCGCCCGTGGTTCGTCCTGCACTCGGCGGTCGGCCCGGTCAGAGCTCCGGTCGCGGCGTTCGTGAGCTTCGTCAGGACGACACTCGCGCCCGAGGGCTAGCTCGCCTGCCGCTGAGCGCCAGCTCCTGCCGCTGAGGGCCGGCTAGTGCGGCTGGTCCACGCGGACGCCGAGACCGCCGAGCGCCACGGCCGCGCGGGCGGTGACGAGCTGGTAGAGGATCAGCACCTGCACGATCGCCAGCGACTCGGATCGGTGGAGCTGGGTGCCGACCGTGAACTCGCCCAACCTCTCGGTGCGCAGATGGCTGGCGAAGTGCATGCGGTCCCACACCGCCTCCTCGATCGCCGCGGCGCGGTCGGGGGCGATCGAACCGGGGACGTGTAGGTGGGTCTCGGACCGCTGCTCAGTGAGGGTGATCCCCGCGCCGTCCTCATTCACGAAGGGTGATAGATCGGGATGCGGAAGCCCGGGTCGCATCTTGACGTTCGCGTCGAGTCGGTCCTGATCGCCGTTCACCCCCGGCGCAAAGGAGACAACGATGTCAGCGTAGCGCTGCTGGGGCCTGATGTAGAC
>PMOY01000178.1 GCA_003165655.1 Solirubrobacterales bacterium | reverse complement strand
CTAGCTTCTCGTGCGCTGGTCGTTCATGGGCCGGCATTTACCCCAGTGCCGAGCGATCTACGTCTCGGGGTCCTCGGCGAAACCGCGAAAGCGCTCGGTCATCCGTGCATCCGGACTGTCGTGATCGCTCTGCTCGGCATCCGAGTCTGATGGCTTCGACTCTGGCTCGTCGGAGCGGAGCGTGGCGTTCGCCTGCTCGACCACGCTCGTCAAGTGATGACGCAGCTTCTCCTCGCTTCCTGCGTTTACGTCGCTGACGCGGACGGTCTGCTTCTTGACTCGCACCTCGCCCCAGTCGCGGCCGGCGAGCAGCCTGACCGTTGTCTCGAAGCTGTCCTTCCAATCCGGGGAAATCTTTCCCTCGAGGCCCACCGTGAGCTTCGCGTCCTTGACCTTCGCTGTCGCCCAGTTGAGTCTGACTTCGGCCATACGACTAGTCATACCCGGATTGACGAGAAATAAAGAGATCGAACCATATACCCTTCATCGCGTGAATCGAGTTCGATTTCTCGGTTTTCTCGCAGGGGCGCTGTTGTTCGTAGCGCTCGGCGCGCCATCGTCCGCGCTCGCGGGGACCTACATCTGGAACCTGGCGAACGACTTCAACACGTCCGCGCCCGCCAATCCCGACCCGGACCAGTACGGCGACACCCCGTGGAGCTACCAGGAGAGCAAGAGCGGAAGCGAGTCCCCGGGCGCCTTTTCCCTCCTCCCGAGGTACGCGGTCAGCGGAGGACTCGCGGAGTGGGGCGACCCGAACACGGGCGCGCTCGTCGGACTCAATTCGAGCACACGGCAGATCGTCGTCGACTCTGGGGTGACGCCGGGCCAGCTCGTCGCCGTCGGCTGGACGTCCCCGTTCAGCCAGCCGACGCCCGTGTCGGTCTACGTCTCGGTCAACGCCGATGCCGACTACCCGTTCGCGGCGTGCACCTCCTCCGTCGAGACCCAGAGCGGAGCTTCGTTCGCCTCTGGCGAGACGGTCAGTCCCGGAGGATCGATCTTCGTCACCGTCGACGCCGGCGTCGGTCTTCCGGGGGTCGGGGCGTGCGACGTCTCGCTCCAGATCGAGGCCAACGGAGCCATCCCCGCGGTCACCATCACGCAGCCTGTCCCGGGCTCGACGACCACCGCCGCCGAGCCGACGTTCTCGGGCGCCGCGGCCAACGGCTTCGGCGACGGCAGCCAGGTCACGCTCAACGTCTACTCGGGCGCCGCCGTGTCGGGCAAGCCCGTGCAGACGCTGCAAGTGGCGCGATCGGGCGCGACCTGGTCGGCGACGCTCGACTCGCCCCTCGCTGTCGGGACGTACACGGCGCAGGCGACGCAGAGTGATCTCGCGGGCGATGTCGGCTCCAGTGCGCCCGTCAAGTTCTCCGTCGCGCCCGCGAGCGTCGGAGCCAACGCGCCGCAGGTCACCCTGAACTCACCCGGCTCCCATCCCCTGACCACCTCGACTCCGACGCTCACCGGGACGGCAGGAACCGCTGCGAGCGACCAATCGTCCGTGGCCGTTGACGTCTTCGTCGGAGCGACCGCGAAGGGATCGCCGCTCCGCGCGCTGACGGCTCCGGTATCGACCTCAGGTCAATTCTCGGCCGCGGTCACCCCCGGGCTGGCCGACGGGACCTACACGGCGGTGGCGGTGCAGGATGGCCCCGGAGGGTCGATCGGCTCCAGCGCGCCGCAGACCTTCACCATCGACACCCAGGCTTCGGTGCTCACGCTGCTCCTGCCCACGAGGGGCTCGCGATCCGATGTCGCGCGGCCGGTGTTCTCGGGAGGCGCCGGCACGGCGGCCGGAGACTCGGGCATGATCGCCGTCTCGCTGTACAGGGGCACGAGGGCGGCCGGCAAGGCGCTCCGCACGTTGCACATTGCCGCCGCCGGCTCGACTTGGTCGGTGAGGTGGCCGGTCGCGCTGCGGCCGGCGGTATACACGGCGCGGGCATCGCAGAGCCAGGCCGCCGGCCGGGCGAAGCTGAGCTCGGCGCACACGTTCCGGATCCTGCTGCCGCCGCCGGTGATCGGCGGTGCGCTGACGATCGATGCGGCTGGTCGCGTGAGGCTGAAGATCGGCTGCGACGAGCCACCCGGTGACACCTGCTCGGGCAGCGTCCTCGTGCTCACTCAAGGCACGTACGAGCCGTTGCCGGGCGGCCCGGTCGGCCGCCTGACCGTCATGTTCGCCTACGTCAAGGTCGTCGGCGGACATGCTCTGACGATCACCCAGACGACACTGCCCCGGGTCACGGCGGCGCTCCGTCGCCACGCAAGCGTGCCGGTGACGATCTCCGCCAACCTGCTCCCGACGAACGGGAAGGCGATCCACGCCACGGCCCGCGAGAACCTGCAGCGCCTTGGTGCTTGAGGAGCACGAGACAGTGCTCGCGGCGGCCGCGGCGACGGGTCTGCTCCCGCGATAATCACCGATAGTGATCGACCGCTATACCAGGCCCGAGCTGGCTGAGGTCTGGTCCGACTACGCCCATTTCGAGGCGATGCGCCAGGTCGAGGTTGCGGCGTGCGAGGAGATGTCCGGCCCGACTCTCGCCGAGCTTGACGAGATCCGCGCCGCGAGCTTCACCGTCGTTGCCGTCGCCGAACGCGAGCGGGTCACGGACCATGACACCGCCGCGTTCGTGGACGTGCTCGCCAAGTCGGCAGGTACGGCCGGCCGCTGGATCCACTACGGGATCACGTCGAGCGACGTGCTCGATACGGGCCTCGCGCTCCAGCTCCGGCGCGTGGCCGAGCTCGTCCTGCCGGATAGCCGGCGTCTCGTGCAGGCCCTCGCGGCCCGCGCACGCGAGCACCGCCATACGCTCTGCGCCGGGCGTACGCACGGCATTCACGCCGAGCCGACGACGTTCGGGATCAAGCTCGCGGGTTTCGCGTTCGAGGCCGACCGCAACGCCCGCCGGCTCGAGCGAGCCTTCGCGCAGGCTTCGGTCGGGGCGATCTCGGGCGCCGTCGGCACCTACTCGTCGACCTCGCCGGAATTCGAGCAGCGCGTCCTGCTTCGGCTCGGCCTGGAGCGCGAGTCGGTCTCGACCCAGGTGGTGGCGCGCGACCGGCACGCGGAGCTGCTGCAGTCGGTCGCGCTCGCCGGGGCGGGGCTCGAGCGCTTCGCGACCGAGATCCGCCATCTCGCTCGGACGGAGGTCAGCGAGGTGCAGGAGCCTTTCGCCGCCGGCGCGAAGGGCTCGAGCGCAATGCCGCACAAGCGCAACCCGATCAAGTCCGAGCAGATCGCCGGCCTCGCCCGCGTGCTCCGCGGCAACGCCCTGGCCGCGCTCGAGAACGTCGCCCTGTGGCACGAGCGCGACATCTCACACTCCTCCGTCGAGCGCATCATCCTGCCCGACTCCACGATCCTCCTCGANNACCCACGGAGCCCTCTTCTCCCAACGCGTCCTCCTCGCGCTCGTCGAGACCGGGCTCACACGCGACGACGCCTACCGCGCCGTCCAGCGCCTAGCGCAGCTTGCGATCACCGAACAAATTCCCCTCCAAGACCTACTCGCCGTCGATCCCCAAGGGTCAAAGCTGGACCTGAAGGCGATCTTCGACTACGCCCACTTCATCCGCTACGCAGACGAGATCATCGACCGCCTCGACGCCATCGCCTAGCGAGAGCCCGCCAGCCGCCAGGCTCAAAAAGGGCGAGGCGCGGCCATGGGCCGACCCTCCTGGCGATCCACGGACGAAGGTCTAGGGACATCAGGGGGACGACGGGAAGCCGCCGCGCGTGACTTGCGTATGCGACTCTCGCGCGGCGGCTTCCCATCGTCCCCACGCGGTCCCAAAGCCCAATAAACCCGT
>PMOY01000012.1 GCA_003165655.1 Solirubrobacterales bacterium | reverse complement strand
TTGTCGAGCAGCAGCACGTCGACATCGCCCGAGGCCTCGACCGCCCGGCCCGAGAGCGCGAGGACGTTGCGACGAACCAGACGGTCCATGCCGGCGATCCCGATCGCCGAGAGCAGCGCGCCGATCGTCGTCGGGATGAGCGCGACGAGGAGCGAGATCAGCGTCGTCTCGGAGATCGGCGTGTGGGCGAAGAGGCCGAACGGACGGAGCGTCGCGACCACGATCATGAAGATCAGCGTGAGCCCGGCGAGCAGGATGTTGAGGGCGATCTCGTTCGGCGTCTTGCGCCGGGAGGCGCCTTCGACGAGGGCGATCATCCGATCCATGAACGAGTGGCCCGGCTCTTGAGTGATCTCGATCACGAGCTGGTCCGAGGTCACGCGCGTGCCGCCCGTGACGGCGCTGCGGTCACCGCCGGACTCGCGGATCACGGGTGCCGATTCGCCCGTGANNGCCGACTCGTCGACCGAGGCGATCCCGTCGATCACCGTGCCGTCGCCGGGAATCAGCTCGCCTGCGTCAACCACCACGATGTCGCCCTTGGCGAGCTCGGCGGCGCGCTTGCTCGAGCCGTCCTTCATCGTCGCCATCGTCTCCTGGCGCATCGCCCGCAGCGTGTCGGCCTGGGCGCGGCCGCGACCTTCGGCGAACGCCTCGGCCATGTTCGCGAACACGACGGTGAGCCAGAGCCAGACCGAGATCGTGAACGTGTACCAGGACGGGTCGTTGCCGCCGAGGGCCTTGCCGCCGAAGAGCTGGATGACCCAGGTGATCGTGGTGACCAGCGCGCCGACCTCGACGACGAACATGACCGGGTTCCGGATCTGGACACGTGGGTCGAGCTTCTTGAAGCTGTCCAAGAGCGCGCGGTAAACGATGTCGCGCCGGAACAGCGAGATTGCCTCGCGCTCCTGGGGCGCGGCGGGTGTGGTCGTGGACATCAGCTACCCCCTGTGAGGCGGTTGAGGGCGAGGTTGATCTCGAGCACGTCCACTCCGGGCTCACCTGAGAACCCGAGTCCGCGACCCGCGGTGTACTGGGAGATGAGCTTGTCAACCGTCGAGAGCGGGAGGTGACGGACGGCGGCGATGCGGTAGGCCTGGATGTCGGCGTTCCTCACCGAGATGTCGGGGTCGATCCCTGACGCGGAGGTATCAGCCGCGTCGACGGGGACCTTGCCTGGGGTCAGCCCGCCTGGGTAGTAAGGCGTGCCGTTCCGGGCTTTGTCGAGCGCAATGTAGGCCTGGATGTTGGCGGCGATCGCGGCCTCGGTCACGATGCTGTTAGGACCGTAGTTGGCGAACTCGGTGCCCGCTGCATTGTCGGGCGGCGTGGTCCCCGAGGGCCGGGTCTGGAAGTAACGCGGATCGGGCGTGGTGACCGGGTTACCGTCACTCATCTCGACCTTGCCCGTCTTCTTGTTGATCACCGGGTCGGCGAACTCCTGGCCGATGATCTTCGAGCCGACGAGCTTGCCATTCGCGTAGATCTTCTGGCCGTTCGCGTTACCCGCGAAGGCAACCTGGCTGACACCCGTGATGAACAACGGGTAGACGATCCCGCAGAAGAGAGTGAACACGATGATGCCGATGACTGAGGTGATGACGTCGCGTTTCATGTCAGTAGAGGTGTCCGGTCAGGCCCTGCACGATCGGTCCGAGCAGCAGGGCAGGGAAGAAGGTGAGCGCGCCGATCAGCACGATCACGCCGATCAGGAGCACGACGAACGTCGGATTGTCGGTGCGCATGGTCCCGAGTCCAGCGGGGCTGACGCGCTTGCCGGCGAGCGAGCCGGCGACGGCGAGCGCGAAGAGGATCGGCGCATACCGCGCGAACAACATGTCGAAACCGCCGAGGAGGTCGGCGAAGGTGATGCCGTGGGCGCCGAGATTGCCGGCGTTGGGCTGGATGTAGCCGGTGTAGCCGGCGAAGGCCGAGCCGTTGTTGTTCGCCTGAGAGAGGTAGGCGTAGAAGGTCTCGGAGAACGCCTGCGGGCCGTGGGCGATGGCGGTATCGATCGATGCGCGACCCGCCTTGCTGGCGGTGGCAAGCGCGGTGGCAAAGAGGGCGGTGAGCGGCGTGATGAGGATGCCGAGGGAGACCAGCTTGATCTCGCGCGCCTCGATCTTCTTACCCAGGTATTCGGGCGTTCGGCCCACCATCAACCCACCCAGGAACACCGCCAGGAGGACGTACAGGAGGATCGAGTACAGCCCCGTCCCGACGCCGCCGAAGATGACTTCGCTGGCGGACAGGTTGGCGAATGGAACCGCCCCGCCGATCCCTGTGTAGGACTCGATCGCGCTGTTCACCGCACCGCAGGAGGTGACCGTCGTCACCGTGTCGAATAGCGCGGAGCCGGCGATCCCGAACCGCTGCTCCTTACCCTCCAGGTTGCCGCCGCTCGAGCCGTCGATCACGTGGGTGTTCAGTCCAGCCGCGTGCTGCGCCGGCGACCCGTGCGCCTCGGCGACGTAGGCGACGGAAGCCGCGCCTAGGAACATCACCATCATCGTCGCGAAGATTGCGTACCCCTGCCGGCGGTTGCCCGCCATGCGGCCGTAGGTGAACACGAGCGCCGCCGGGATGATCAGCACGACGAGCATCTCGAAAAAGTTCGTGAACGCGGTCGGGTTCTCGAACGGGTGCGCGGAGTTGGTGTTGAAGAAGCCACCGCCGTTGGTCCCGAGCATCTTGATCGCCTCCTG
>PMOY01000181.1 GCA_003165655.1 Solirubrobacterales bacterium | reverse complement strand
TAGACCTCGCGCTCGGGATGGTTCGCGCCCGGCCAGAGGTCAACCACCGAGGGAATGTGCGGCGCACCTGTGTCGACGCGCGCCTTGACCGAGATGCGATCGACCTCGTGCATGTCGAGCAGCTCGTAGAGCACGCCCAGGCGGGGCTCCTCCGGGTAGTAATCGCACCCGTGCAGGCTCGCGAGGAAGCCGTACCCGCGGGCCTTGAGACGCTCGAGCACGCCGTGAACCAGGCGTGGTTCGGCGATCAGCGCCGCGCGACCATGGGCGAACTCGGTCCCGAGAACCGAGTCGCCGTCCGCATCGCGGAGCTCGTGTGCGATCAGCTCGAGGCCGGTCGCGTCAGGCACCGGCCGGCTCCTCGGGGATGACCTCCTCGGTACCGACGGCGTCGTAGCGCTCGCGCCAACCATCGGGAGGATGCCCCTGCACCTTCGCGCGCAGCTTCAGGATCCCGTGGGCGAGCGCCTCCGGCCGCGGCGGGCACCCCGGGACGTGGACGTCGATCGGCATGAACTTGTCCGAAGGGACCAGCGCATAGTTGTTGAATACGCCCATCGAGGAGCAGCACGCTCCCATCGAGATCGCCCACTTGGGCTCGAGCATCTGATCGTAGATCCGGCGCACGACCGGCGCCATCTTGATCGANNCGACGATCGACATCATCTCGATCGCGCAGCAGGCGAGGCCGAAGGTCGCCGGCCAGATCGCGTTCGAACGTCCCCAGGCGACGGCCTTGTCCAGCGTCGTCGTGAGCACCCGCTCGCCGACGTACTGCTCGAGCGCGTCGCCCTCGAGGTCGCCGCGCAGCATGTCGCGCGCCTGAAGCTGACGGGAGCGGAACTCGCTCGGCGCGCCGATCTGCTGGCGGATCACCTCCATTCCAGGGCCCCACGGCGCCAGATGTAGCCGAAGGCGATCGCGAGCAGCGCGATGAAGACGATCGTCTCGCTGAGCGCAAACGTCCCGAACGACCGCAGCTCGACGGCGATCGGATACAGGAAGATGACCTCGATGTCGAACAGGATGAACAGCATCGCCACCAGGTAGAAGCTGATCCCGAAGCGGAAGCCGCGCTGGACGTCGGACGGCAGACCGCACTCATAGGGGTCCTGCTTGGAGCGGTTGGGACGGCGCTTGCCGAGGAACAGGTTGAGGACCGCAAACAGCGATCCGACGAGCCCACCAAGCACCAAGAACACAATCGCGGGGAGATAGGTTCGAAGCACGCTTGGTCGTTATATCAGGGGGCCTGTGCGGGCGGCCGGCCCCGGCTGTGTGGTTGGGGGGCGGTCGGGGGCCCCGACCGCCCTGGCGCTACCCCGCCGTGCCGGCGGCTCTGATGGCGAGCACGACGATGACGAGGGCTGAGAGGGTCATGACTCCCAGCTCTCGGCGGACGATGGAGAGGACGACGGATTGCTGCTCTTCCTCGGGGAGCTGGCCGACTTCGGCGGCCGATTCGAAGCCTCGGGTGGCGAGGATCGCCTCGGCCGAGGAGATCCGGAGCTGCTCGGCGACGAAGGAGACGGCGAGTGGGAGCAGGCCGTAGAGGAGGTGCAGTGAGGGCGCCTTGTGGCCCTCGGCCTCGAGGATGCCGCCGAGCGCGGCCTCGATCAGCACGACGGCCTGACTGGTACGGAGCAGGCGCCAGAACAGCCGGCTGGGCTCGACGCGCCACCAGCGCCACCCGCCCCACATGCCGGTGGCCGCGTTCAGCGCGATCACGGCCGAGCCGACGACGATGTGGACGTCTTTCATCGCGCCTGAGTGACTCGCTACACCGTGAGCGTGTGGTACTCGCCGCGATACCAGATCAGCGGCCGGCCCTCACCCATCGCAACCACCTCGCCGATCGCGATCGTGTGATCGCCGCCGGCGAGCAAATCGCGCAGCCTGCACGCCGCCCACGCGACCGCCCCCGCGATGATCGGGACCCCATACTCGAACGTGTGCTCGACGCCCTCGAGCTTCTCCTCCTCCGGGACCTTGGACGCGAACACTCCCGCGAGGTGCTCCTGCTCGGCGCCGAGCACGTTGATCCCGAAGCGACCGGCTTCGCGGACGACCGGGAGCGTGCGCGCCCGGTCCTGAAAGCACACCAGCGCCAGCAGCGGATCGAGCGACAGCGAGCACATCGCGTTGGCAGTCATCCCGCCCGCGCCACCCGGGCCTGCGCTCGTGATCACGGCCACGCCGGTGGCGAAGTGGCCGAAGACCTCGCGGAAGAGCTCTCTATCCGGCGTCACGACCATCGAGCAGGTTATAGCTAGTGAGAGGTCCCGCGGCGGCGCCGGGAGCAGCAGACGTTCGCTGACGCCGATTGCAGGACCCGCGGGCCACGCGGCGAATTCCCAGCTCGATCCCCGGCGCCGGCCAAGAGACGTTCGCTAGAAGCTCCTGTGGCGCGATCGTCCCCTCGGCGGCAACCAGGCGGCCGGCGCCGGGGCCGTCCCTCACATGCGCGACGTCCCGGCGAAGTCGGTCGCTAACCGCTTCGCGTCCGCACCACATCGAGGGTTCCCCACAGGCCGAGGGCCTGATCGCCGAGGATCAACGAGCGCAGCATGTAATGCCCGGGCGCGAGGGAGACGGTGATCGTTGCGCTCGCACCGGGCTGGAGCGGCGGGGTGCGGGCCTCGTTGTCGTTCCCGAGCGAGACCGCGAGGTTGTGCGTCCGAGCCCCGAGGTTGCGCACCCCGATCGTCAGCGTCCCCGCGTATGCGCGGACGGTATCGGGGGTGATCCGGTACTCGGTGAGCGCGACGTGAAGGGTGCGACTCGCGCCGACGCGCACCGTGTGAGCGCAACCGGCGAGCGCCCACGTGAGCCCGACCGCGATGACCCCACGCGCCGGAGCTGGCATTCGCAAGCGTGACATCAGACAGCGATTGTTCCGTATGATCTCGGCCCGCATGAGCCGGCCCGCAAAGGTCCTCCTCGTCTTCGGCGCCACAATGGCGGTCGCGGTTCTCTCCGCCGCGTGCGGGACGGAGAAGATCAGCGTTCCGAAATCGAGCGCCGCCTACGCCGGAGCGGTTCTCTTCTCTCAGCGCTGCGGGGGCTGCCACACGCTTTCCTACGCGGCCACGCACGGCTCCGCGGCGAACATCAGGACCCGCCTCGTGACGAACGGCCCCAACTTCAACGCGAGGTGTGAGCGGCCCGCGATCCGCGTGCTCTACGCGATCGAGAACG
>PMOY01000179.1 GCA_003165655.1 Solirubrobacterales bacterium | reverse complement strand
CCAAAGGAAGAAAAGGTCGAGCTGGAGGGCGAGGTCATCGAGGCCCTCCCGAACGCGATGTTCCGCGTCAAGCTCGATAATGACCATGTCGTCCTTGGGCACGTGGCCGGGAAAATGCGTCGATTCCGGATCCGCATCCTGCCGGGCGACCGTGTCCGTGTCGAGCTCTCGCCGTACGATCTCGACCGCGCGCGGATCGTCTACCGCCACCGCTGAGCGACGCCGCGCCGGCGCCGTGCGCGAGCTGGATCTGATCGCCGCCCTCGAGACGACGCTGGGTACGGCGGGGCCGCGGGTGGTTCGCTGGCTCGGCGACGACGCCGCGGTCGTGCGCGGACGCGGTTACGCGGTCACCTCGATCGACACGATGGTCGATGGGGTGCATTTCCGACGCTCCCAGCTGTGCGGAGGTGACATCGGGCACCGCGCGCTCGCCGCCGCGCTGTCCGACCTCGCCGCGATGGGAGCCCAACCGGGCGAGGCGTACCTCGCGCTCGGGCTGCCGGCAGGCACCGAGCTCGCCTACGCCATCGAGCTCGCGGGCGGCGCCCAGGCGCTCGCCGCCAGCGCCGGCGCCACGATCGCCGGCGGCGACGTGACCCAAGCGGAGGTGCTCACGGTCTCCTTCACGGTGGTCGGCTGGACGGCGGACCCGGGTGCGCTCGTGGGGCGCGACGGCGCGCAGCCGGGTGACCTGGTGGCGAGCACAGGAACGCTCGGCGGATCGGGCGCAGGGCTCGCGGTGCTCGACGGCCGCGCCCGCGGCCCCGCCGCGCTCGCCGCGCGTTATGCGCGACCCGAGCCCCGGCTGGCCGAGGGCCTGGCCCTCGCCACCGCGGGCGCCCACGCGATGATCGACCTCTCGGACGGGCTCGCGACCGACGCGGATCATCTCGGCCGGCGCAGCGGGGTCCGCATCGAGCTCATCCTCGCCGACATCCCGCTCGGCGACGGTGTCGCCGCGGTGGCCACGCAGCTCGGCTCCGAGCCGCACGCGTTCGCGGCTACGGCGGGCGAGGACTACGAGTTGTGCGCGTGCATCCCGCCGAGCGGGCGCAGCGACGCCGAGGACGCGGCCGCCAGCAGCGGCCTGACCTGGATCGGACGGGTCACCGACGGGCCTCCCGGCGCGGTCTTCGGCGACGTCGAAGGACGGCTCGCCGGGTACGAACACACCATCTGACCAGGGCGAGCCGGACCGATTCTCGGCGCACGTCGACGGCGCAGGATCGCGTCCGCGACCGCACGGGGATCGACGCGATAGTCGCCCTGTGTTATCTGAGCCCTGAGCTCCACCAGCCTTACCTCTCGTTTCTTGTCCATGCGGTCTCGCTTCCCCTACCAAAGCCCTCGACGGGGCCGCCATTCCTGAACCACCTCGCTGACGACCTGTGGGATGACTCCTTTCGGCATTACTCGCTCCCCACTGGAGCATCGGCGCCCTGGTGCGGACGCTCGATGGGGTCCTGACCCTACTTGCGTCTCGATCCCGAGCGTTGTCGTCACGTCTGAGCCGCCTGACCAAGGGGCTGCTGGGCATAGAGGCTTGCGAACACGGCGATCCGCTGCGAGGCGCTGTACAGCGGGTTGCAGGCGGACAGGACGAGGCGCTCATAGCCCTTGTTGGCCGTGATCCACAGCGACGTGGGCGTGACCACCTGCCGGCGCTGGACCCTGTACGTGAACCGCGCATAGGGCATCTTGAGCACGATCAGGTCGCCCGGGTCGAGCTTGTTGAGGTACCGGAACGGCGCCAGATACGTCGTGCGGTGACCGGCGATCGCCACGGTGTCCCCGGGAACCCCGGGAAAGGCGGTGGCGGCGTAATGGCCCGGTCCCTCCTCGAGACTCGCGGTGTTCGTGCCCTGGATCACGTCGTAGCTGACATGCAGCTTGGGGAACTCGATGCTCCCGATCTCCTCGCCGGTCACCGCCCGGCGGTCATAGAGGCGGGCGAAGAACGCGATCCGGCCCTCGGTGCCGGTGACTCCGGCCAGGGCCTGGTCGTCGAGCCGTGACAGCGACAGGGGCCGATCGACCAGCCCGTGGTCGATCTCGCCGCGTTTGATCAGGCCGATCACCGCGGTCACCGGCTCCTGCCACAGGAGCGTCACACCAGCGTCGATCACCAGCAGCAGACCCGAGAGGATGAGCACAGAGGAGATCGCGCGCACGAGTCTGCGCAAGTCCCGTCACCGCCTGAGCGCGGATTTCGTTCCGCCGAGCGAGCCCGGCCCGGCGTATGTGACAGGTCCGCGGACGGTGACGGGCGCGATCTCGGGAGCCTCCGCGCGCGTCGCGCGCGTCGCGATCAGGCCAACGCTGACGGCGCAGCCACCGACGATGCTCCATTCGAGCAGCGCCGGGATCCCGAGACCACCACCCGCGACAAGCAACACCCCGGTCCAGATCACACCGAGCGGCCCAAGGCCGAACTGGCTCGCGTAGTAGAGGATCACCATCGCGATCGGGGCGACGCCGGCGAGCAGCAGCGTGACGGCGAGCGGGACGCGGAGCCGAACCTCGGGCGCCACGATCCACATCCACAGATGGAGCGCGGGGACGATCAGCGCGGCGGCGAAGGGATTCGTGATCCAGATCGCGAGCGAGATCGCGCACATCACGAGCAGCACGGCCGCCGCTCCGCCCGCTTCGGCGGGGCTTCCTTGCACCCCGATCCGGCGCACGACGAATGCCCGAATCGGGAACATCGTCGCCACGAGGACCGCTAACGCCGCGGCCATTTCCACCGCCCCGCGAACATGAACGGGAACGGCGCCCGCGCCGACCGGGCCTGGCGCCGTCACGCGGATCAGCCCGACGGCGCCGAGGCCGAACAGGAACAGCAACGCGAGCGCGAACGGGAGCGCGGTCGCGAGTACCCATCCTGCCCACCGCCCGACGGCGTGGCCGCGGCGCCTGGCCCGCGCGAACCCGTCGATTGCAGCGGCCAGCACCGGCAGAATCAACGTGAGCACGAGCAGGCGAATCGGCCACAGCGGCACGGTCATCTGCTTGTAGGTGAGGTACGCCGTCGGCGGAGGAATGCTCGGACCCGTGTCGAGCGCGCTGATCGTCTGCAACGCCGCCCGACCGAAGTTGGTCAGCTGTCCGGCTGACACCGGCGCGCTCACGCCCGGACCGCGCTCACCGGCGGTCGAGAGCAGCACCGCCGGGATCCCGCGGGCATCGAATGGGCCCTGTTCGGAGAGCGTGAGGGGGAGCGCAAGCCGCGCGAACTGGGCGGCCAGGTCGGCTCCTCCCGGCGCGATGCCGGTCTCGGCGCGTACCGCGGCAGCGGCGGTGTTGCGCAGGAGGAGCGGAGCGATGTTCTCGCCGCCCGACCACGCCACGACGACCGGCTCTATCACGCGCTTGCCCGCGACATCACCAAGGACGACCACGGCGTCGATCGGCCCGCCCAAGGCGCTCGCCAGGTGGGTCGCTCCGGCGAGTCCGTTCGAGCCACTGATCGAGACGAGCTCGACGGTCCGGTTGAGCGTGCGCCCCGCCAGCACGCGGGCGAGCTCGATCAGCGTCGCCGTGCCCGAGAGGTCCGCGGTGGCGGTGCTTCCGAGCGCGTCGCGGTGGGCGACCACGACGATGGCACCGCTCGACGCTCCAGGCTGCTCGCCGATCACCGTCTCGAGCCTGCGCGTACCGTCGACGGTATGGCCCTCGAACGCGCTTTCCCGGACGCTGAAGCCGTATCCGCGCAGGCTGCTTGCCACCCGAGCGGCAACCGCGTCGTCCCCCGGGGAGCCCGGCCGCCGATCAGGATGGTTTCGCGCCAGCTGGGTGAGCAGCGCGTCAGCGCTCTGACCGTTGAAAGCCGCCGGGGCGAGCGTCGTGCCGAGCGCGCCTGGCTCATTGCGGAACGAGAACGCAAGCACGAATACCGCCACGATCACAGGCAGAAAGGCGGCGCGGTAGATCCGCAGGTTCAGCATGCGGCCTTAGCGTATCGGCACGAGCGGGTGCTCTGCGCATGTCGGCGGCTGGCCGCCGTCTGTCGGCGAATCGATCTCTCCAAGCTCGACGCGGGTGCGCTCGAGCTCAGACCCGAGCAGGTGGACCTGGGGGAGCTGACGCGGTCGGTCAACGGCGAGTTCGAGCCCGTGCTCGCGCAGCACGACGCCCACCTCGAGCTGCGGCTTGCGACGCGAGCGATCGAGCTCGTTTGCGATCCTGTGCGCGTAGCCCAGATCATGCGGATCCTGCTCGACAACGCGCTCATCCACAACCCAGCCGGGACGCGCATCGTGGTCACGGCGATCCGCGACGAGGCCCGCGTGCGCCCGACCGTCCGCGACAACGGCGCCGGCATTCCCGAGCATGCGCTCGAGATCCCGGGATGACCTCGAGATTCGCTGTTGCGGCGATCGCGACGATCGCGACGGCGGCGGTCCTGACCGCTTGTGGCTCTTCTGGGCATTCGCGCTCGGCGACGTTGGGGTCGGGCGCCGGCTCGAGCCCCGCTCGCGCTCTGGCAGGCCTGAATGCAAGCTCGATCTACGCCCGCGACGCACCCGGCGTCGTGACGGTCATCAGCGTGTTCCCGGGAGCGGGCGGGGTCGCTTCGAGCACCGGCGGTGAGGCCGTACAGGGGTCGGGCTTCGTCCTCACCACCGGCGGGGAGGTCGTGACCAACGCGCACGTCGTCACCACCGTCGCCGGAGGCGCGTTTCACCGCGCTCACGCGGTGTATGTGCAGTTCGCCGACGGCAACGAGGTCCCAGCGAGGATCGTCGGGACCGATCCGAACGCCGACGTCGCCCTGCTGCAGATCAATCCTGCTGGACTCTCGCTGCGCCCGCTGGCGCTCGGTTCGAGCGCTTCCCTCGCCGTCGGCGCTCCCGTGGCGGCGCTCGGGAGCCCGTTCGGTGAGGCCGGGTCGATGTCGGTCGGCGTGATCTCAGCGACGAACCGCTCGATCGAGTCGCTCAACGGCACCAACGCACAGAACACGTTCTCGATCCCCGGGGCGATCCAGACCGACGCCGCGATCAATCACGGCAACTCCGGCGGCCCGCTGGTCAACTCGAGCGGCGCCGTGATCGGAATCAACTCACAGCTCGCAACCTCGACGGGTGGCGGCGAGGGCGTCGGCTTTGCCATCCCGGTCGACACGGTCAAGCGCTCGGCAGGGCAGCTGCGGGCGCATGGGTCGGTCGCCTATGCGTACCTCGGCGTCACCTCGGTCGACCTGTTTCCCCAGCTCGCGCGGCGTCTGCACCTCGGGGTCACCCACGGCGCGTTCATCCAGACGGTCGCCGCGGGAGGCCCGGCGGCCAAGGCCGGCCTGCGCGGCGGCACGACCAAGCTCCAGTTCGACGCGGCGCAGTACGAGGTCGGTGGCGACGTGATCACGAAGCTGAACGGCCACGATCTGACCGTGGGCCACGACCTGTCCGATGCCGTCGCCCTGCTCGACCCGGGCCAGGTGGTCACGCTCGAGGTCTGGCGAGACCGAGTCGGGCATCGGGTCGCGCTCGCGCTCGGCACACGACCCACCTCCGGCGGCGAGTAGCCGGTGCGGCCCGGGCGCTCAGGCCCGATGCCCGATATCTTCCAGGTGGATGGGCGAGCCCACGTGATCCCGGCGGCGGTCGATCCGCTGGCGCCGACGAGCTGACCGATGTCGGGCTCGTCGACCCCACTGGTGCTCGTCTCCAACCGGGGTCCCGTGACCTTCGAAGCCGGCGGCGAGGTGCGGCGCGGCACCGGCGGCCTGGTGACCGCGCTGACCGGGCTCGCCTCGCACCGCGAGGTCACCTGGATCGCTTCGGCGATGACCGACGAAGACGTCGCCGTCGCCGAGCGCAACGGCGGCAGACCGTTTCCGGTCCACACCCCCGATGGCGGCGAGTACAGGGTCAAGCTGGTCGCCTCCGACAACGAGGCATATGACCGCTTCTACAACATCACCGCCAACCCCATGCTGTGGTTCATCCAGCACTACCTGTGGGACCTCTCGAACGCGCCGGACATCCGACGCAACGAGATGGAGGCGTTCGAGTTCGGCTACAACGTGGTCAACGAGGACCTCGCCCGAGCGGTACTCGAGGAGATCGAGGGCGTGAGCGAACCGGTGGTAATGGTGCACGACTACCACCTGTACACGC
>PMOY01000200.1 GCA_003165655.1 Solirubrobacterales bacterium | reverse complement strand
CTGCTCGAGCGCTTCCTGCGCTATGTCCGGATCGACACGCAGGCGCGCCGGAACCGCTCGGGGAGTCCGAGCTCTCCGGGCCAGCTCGAGCTCGGGCACCTGGTCGTCGAGGAACTGCGAGCCGCGGGCCTCCTCGACGCGGCGCTCGACGCCAACGGCTATGTGACGGCCACGCTGGCGACGACGACGACGGCTCAGTCACCAGTCATCGGCCTGATTGCCCACCTCGACACGAGCCCCGACGCTCCCGGCGCCGGCGTCGAGCCGATCGTCCATCGGGCCTATCGCGGCGGCATCATCGAGCTGCCATTGGGCGGCACCCGGCTCGATCCCGCCACGATGCCCGAGCTGACGGGCAAAGAGGGACACGACATCGTGACCGCGAGCGGCGACACGCTGCTCGGCGCCGACGACAAGGTCGGCGTCGCGGCGATCACGACCGCGGTCGCGCACATGGCGGCCCACCCGGAGCTGCCACGACCGACGCTGCGCGTCGCGTTCACGCCGGATGAGGAGATCGGCGAGGGAGCGACATTGTTCGACATCGAGGCCTTCGGCGCCCTGTGCGCCTACACGATCGACGGCTCTGAGGTGGGCGAGCTCCAGGACGAGACATTCACGGCCGCCCAGGCGATCCTGACCATCGAAGGCGTCGACGTCCACCCGGGTCAGGCGATGGGCAGGCTGGTCAGTGCGCTGCGACTGGCGGCCCGGATCGTCGCCGCGCTGCCCTCCGATCGGCTCGCGCCCGAGACGACCTCGGGACGCGAGGGCTTCATCCATCCCTTCGAATTGACGGGGACGCCCGCACGGGCGACGATCAGCACGATCGTCCGTGATTTCGACGACGACGAGCTCGAGCGCCACCTTGCGCTCCTGCAACGCACCGCGCAGGACGTGATCGCCACCGAGCCGCGAGCCACGCTCGAGTTTCACGTCAGCCGCCAGTATCCGAACATGCGGAGCTTCATCGAGCCGGTCCCCTATGTCACCGAGGCCGCCGAAGCCGCGATCCGCGCGGAGGGCATCGAGCCGGTGCGGACGGCGATCAGGGGCGGCACCGACGGGTCGAAGCTGTCCGAGCGCGGCCTGCCGACGCCGAACCTCTTCACCGGCGGCCACGAGTACCACTCAGTCCGCGAGTGGGCCTCGCTGCAGGACATGGCCGCGGCCGCGGCGACGATCGTGCGCCTGGCTGAGGTGTGGACGCGGCCCGAATTCGCCGCCTGGGCCGCGCCGAGTGGCGCGGCCGACCAGAGTGGCGCGACCGGCGCGAGTGCCGTCGCCGGCGCGGCCGGCGCGACCGATGCGAAGCCGGGCACCAGGTTGGTCTAGTCTCCACGCGCGTGTCACCGACCGGCGATCACTCGCTCGCCTCGCTCGACGGTGAGATCATGCCCGCCGCGGAGGCGACGATCCCCGCCACCGACGAGGGGCTGCTGCGCGGTGACGGCATCTTCGAGGTGATACGGCTATACGACGGGCGCCCGTTCGCGCTCGAAGAGCACCTGCTGCGGCTCCAGCGTTCGGCGGCGAACCTGCGCCTCCCACTCGACCTCGAGGCGGTCCGTGCCGACGCCAACCGCCTGCTCGCACACGCCGGCGCCGGCCACGAGCTCCTGCGGGTCGTGCTCACACGCGGTGGGCGTCGGCTCCTGCTGACCGAGCGGCTGCCACCGTCGCCTGAGCGGATCCGGCTCGCCTCGGTCACGTACGCGCCGACGCGGCTCCTCGACGGCGTCAAGTCGCTCTCCTACGCAGCGAACATGCTCGCGAGCCGTGTCGCGCGCGAGCGAGGTTTCGACGAGGCGCTGCTCGTCACCCCCCACGGGCGCGTGCTCGAGGCGCCGACGAGCTCGATCTTCTGGGTGCAGGGCGGGGAGATCCTGACGCCCCCGCTCGAGGATCACATCCTCGCCTCGATTACCCGAGCGCATGTGATCGAGGTAACCGGGGCGCGTGAACGGGCATGCACGCTCGCCGATCTGGAGGCCGCGGACGAGGCGTTTCTGGCCTCGACCACGCGCGAGGTCCAGACCGTAGCGGCGGTCGACGAGCACGAGTACGATGCCCCGGGGCCGCAGACGCTCGCCGCCGCCGCTGCGATCCGCGTCCGGATCGAGCAGCTGCTCGGCACGGCGCCGGTCGCGCCGGATCGATGAAGGTCCTGACGGCGATCGGCAATCGTCCCCAGTTCGTCAAGGCGGCGGCAGTGTCCCGTCCGCTGCGGGCGGTGCACAAGGAGATCATCGTCCACACCGGGCAGCATTTCGACGATGACCTCTCAGCGGTGTTCTTCGCCGAGCTTGGACTGCCGGCCCCCGACTGGGAGCTGGAGATCGCGCTGGGTTCGAACACCTCGCAGACCGCGCGCATGCTGGCGACGCTCGAGCCCGTGATCGCCGAAGTGGAGCCCGACGTCGTGCTCGTCTACGGCGACACCAATTCCACGCTCGCTGGAGCGCTCGCGGGCGCGCAGGCCGGCGTTCCCGTCGCGCACGTCGAGGCGGGTATGCGTTCGTTCGATCGGACGATGCCCGAAGAGCTGAACCGCGTCCTCGTCGATCACGCCAGCTCGCTGCTGTTGTGCTCCTCGCAAGCGGCGGCTGTGAACCTCCGCCGCGAGGGTGTGACGGGTCTCATCGAGGTGGTGGGCGACGTGATGGTCGATGTCGCGATGATGGTGCAGCCGCGCGCCCGGGCGCGGACCGAGGTGCTCGACGATTACGACGTGCGTACGGGCGAGTTCGCCCTCGCGACGGCCCACCGCGCCGGTAACGTGGACGACCCGCCGCGACTCAGTGAGCTCGTCGAGCTCCTGCTCGCCGTCCCGGTGCCGGTCGTGCTCCCCCTGCATCCGCGGACCGGGGAGCGCCTGCGCGTCTCCGGGCTGATCGAGCGACTCCAGCGCGCCGACCATGTCCGGCTCGCGCCTCCGCTCGGCTATCTCGAGTTCACGACGCTGCTGTGCCACGCCCGCGCCGTCCTGACCGATTCGGGTGGCGTGCAAAAGGAGGCCTACCTCGCCGGTACGCCATGCATCACCCTGCGCCCGAGCACGGAGTGGACGGAGACTCTGGAGCACGGCTGGAACGTGCTCGTCGACCTCGATCGCGCCGCGATGCTCGCGGCGCTGCGCCGCCGGGCACCCCTCGAGCGACGACCGCTGTACGGCGACGGTCGCGCCGCCGAGCGCGCCGTCGCCGCTCTTACACTGCATCTCGGATGAACCAACAGTCACTTCGGATCGGCGTCGCCGGGCTCGGCTACTGGGGTCCGAACCTGGCGCGCAACTTCGGGGCGCTGTCCGGGTGCGAGCTGGCTTGGTGCTGCGATCCATCCGAGGCGGCGAGGATCCGTGAGGCGCCGAGGTTCCCGGGAGCCCGCTTTACCGATCGGCTCGATGACCTGCTCTCCGATCCGGCGCTCGACGCGGTGGCACTGGCGACGCCGGTGCCGAGCCACGCCGACCTAGCGGTCCGCGTGCTCGAGGCCGGCAAGCACTGCTTCGTCGAGAAGCCACTCGCCCAGTCCGTCGCCGATGCCGAGCGAGCGGTCGCGGCCGCGAAAGCGAGCGGTCGCGTGCTCATGGTGGGTCATCTGCTCGAGTACCATCCCGGGATTCGCAAGCTCAAGCAGCTGACCGACTCGGGCGAGCTCGGCGAGCGGATCTATTACATCTACGGCAACCGGCTGAATCTGGGGAAGCTGCGGGCCGACGAGAACGCGCTCTGGAGCCTCGGCGCCCATGACGTCTCAGTCGTGCTCCATCTCGCGGGCGAGGAGCCGGTGGAAGCCGTCGCCCACGGCGAGTCCTACGTCCGTGAAGGCGTCCAGGACGTCGTCTTCTGCTTCTTGCGCTTCCCGTCCGGGCTGTCCGCGCATCTCCACCTCAGCTGGCTCGACCCTCACAAGGAACGCCGGTTCACCGTCGTCGGTTCGGGCCGAATGGCCACGTTCGACGACATGGCGACCGAAGGCAAGCTGACCGTCTACGACAAGGGCTTCGACGAGGACGCCGGCAGCTACGGCGAGTACATCACCCGGACGGGAGGCAGCTTCTGCCCACCGATCCCCAACGCAGAGCCGCTCCGCGTCGAGTGCGAGCACTTCGTCGAGTGCGTGCGCACGGGCCGGCGTCCGCGATCTGACGGCCTCAGCGGACTGCGCGTGGTCAGGGTGCTGGCGGAGCTCCAACGGTCGCTCGACGCTTCGGGACGCGAGGCCGGTGCCGGCACCCGGTGACGGCTCCGCGGTCGCCGGCGAACCGGCCGGCGCCGGGTCCGCCACGATCGCTCCCAGCGCGACGGTTGCTCCGGGCGCGTACGTCGAGGCGGGCGCATGCGTCGAGGCAGGCGTCACGATCGATGCGGGCGCGGTCATCCACGACGGCGCCCGCATCGGCGCCGGTACCCGGATCGGCGCGCATGCCGTGGTCCATGCGGGCACCGACGTGGGCCCAGGTGTCGTCGTCGAGGACGGCGTGGTACTCGGCAAGCGGCCGCGGCTGAGAGCGGGCTCCTCCGCCGAGGGTGACGCTCCCGGCGCGCTCGTGATCGGCCGCGGCGCGACGCTCTGCTGCGGCGCTGTCGTGTACGCCGGCGCGATCATCGGCGCCGGCGCGATCATCGGAGACCAGGTTCAGGTCCGCGAGGGCGCCACGATCGGCGAGCGCACGGTCGTCGGCCGTGGATCGGCCGTCGAGTACGGCGCCCGCGTCGGCGCGGGCGTCATCATCCAGACGAACGTCTACGTGACCGGGCTGGCGATCGTCGAGGACGACGTGTTTCTCGGTCCCGGCGTGGTCACCACCAACGACGACACGATGGGGCGTCACGACGATCGCGAGCCCCTGCGCGGACCTGTACTGCGCCGCGCGTGCAGGATCGGCGGCGGCGCGGTGCTCGTTCCCGGTGTCGAGGTGGGCGAGGAGGCGTTCGTCGCGGCCGGTGCGGTGGTCACCGCCGATGTCCCCGCGAGAATGGTCGTCATGGGGGTGCCGGCCCGGGTCGTACGCGAGGTGCTCGAGCGCGACCTGATCGAACGCTGGCGATGATGGCCGCTACGACGCCGCGGCCGCTGAGACGCCGCCGCCGCTACGACGCCGCGGCCGCCGCTACGACGCCGCGGCCGCCGCGGCACCCACCATGCCGCTGCTCGCCTTGGTCCAGATGACCTGATCGCGACTCGGCCCGACTCCGATCACCGCGATCGGGACGCCGATGAAGTCGCCGACGAACTGCAGGTAGTCGCGTGCGGCCTCGGGGAGGTCATCCTCGGTCCGGCACTCGCCGAGGTCTGCGGTCCAGCCGGCGAGCTCCTCGTACTCGCCGGTCGCGTGGTGGAGCACCGTTTGGTGGTAGGGGAAGTGGGTGAACTCGGCTCCCTCGGCGCCTCGGTAGCGCGTGCAGACCTGAATCTGGGAGAGACCCGAGAGGACATCGAGCTTGGTCACAGCGAGGGCGGTGAGCGAGTTGAGTCTGGCGGCGTAGCGCAACGCGACGAGGTCGAGCCAGCCGATGCGTCGCGGGCGACCCGTGGTGGTTCCGTACTCGCCGCCGCGATCGCGCAGCTGCTCGGCGATCTCGCCCTCGATCTCGGTCGGAAACGGCCCCGACCCCACGCGCGTGCCATAGGCCTTGGCCACCCCCCACACCTCATCGATGTCCTTGGGTCCGACGCCGGCGCCGACGCAGGCCGCACCGGCGATCGGGTTCGACGACGTGACGAAGGGATAGGTGCCGTGATCGACGTCGAGCAGCGCGCCCTGAGCCCCCTCGAAGACGACGACGGCCCCCTCGTCGAGGCGTTCGCAGACGAGCCGGCTCGTGTCGGCCACGTGGGGCTCGATGCGGTGGCCGTAGGACAAGTACTCCTCGGTCATCGTCTGCAGATCGAGCTGCGGGTCCTTGGCGAACGGTCGCAGCGTGAGGCGCTTGGGCTCGAGCGCCACGATGATCTTCTTCTTCAGGATCTTC
>PMOY01000432.1 GCA_003165655.1 Solirubrobacterales bacterium | reverse complement strand
CGATCGGGTCGATGATCCAGCGACGCTCGCCCCCGCCGGAGCTGCCGAGCTCCTCGCCGACGATCGCGTCGCCGGGCCTGGCCGCGGCGAGTCGCTCACGCAGGAGGCGCTCGACGGCGCGGTCGGCCTCGGTGACCGGGGTCAGGTCGGGCTTGGTTTCCACGGCCAGGTCGTCGGCCAGGAAGCGGCCGAGCGTGATCTCGTCGGCCAGCCGGGCCAACTCGAGGGCGAGAGCGAGATCGTCCGATGCGGCCATGGGCGTCGGATGCTACGGACTCCCGACGCCCCCAGGCACCCTCGCCCGCTAGGCTGACCCGGCCACATGTCCACTCTCGAGCTGCAACGCGAAACAACCGAAGTCCTGCGGCGCTTGGTGCGCTTCAACACCGTCAATCCGCCCGGCAACGAGCGCGAAGCCCTCGAGTATCTGGTCGACTATCTCCACCGGGCGGGGTTCCAGACCGAGCTGCTCGGGGCGACGCCCGAGCGGCCGAACCTGCTCGCCAGACTCGATGGCGTGGCGGAGGGCCCGACGCTCTGCTATCTCGGCCACGTCGACACGGTGCTCGCCGACCCCTCCGAGTGGGAGCACGATCCCTGGTCGGGCGACCTCGCCGGTGGCTACCTGTGGGGCCGGGGAGCGCTCGACATGAAGTCCCAGGTGGCGGCCGAGGCCGCGGCTGGGGTGGCGCTCGCGCGCAGTGGGTGGCGCCCCGCCAGAGGCTCGCTACTGCTCGCGTTCGTGGCCGACGAGGAGACCGGAGGCGAGCTCGGCGCGCAGTGGCTGACGAAGAACCACCCGAACAAGGTCCGCTGCGACATGCTGCTGAACGAGGGCGGGGGGGAGGTGTTCGAGTACCAGGGACTGAGGCGCTACGGCGTCTGTTGCTCGGAGAAAGGAATCTTTCGCTTCACGATCACGACCGCGGGCGTCGCGGGCCACGCCTCGATCCCGGGCATGGGCGACAACGCCCTCCTGAAGCTAGGTCCGATCATCGAAGCGCTGGCGAAGCGCCAGCCGAGATTCGAGCTCACCGAAGAGCCACTTGCGCTGCTCCGGGGCCTCGAGGAGGATCCGGCCGATCCGGCAGGCGCACTGGCGAGGATCCGGGCCGAGGCGCCCATGTTGGCCACCGTGATCGAGCCCATGCTCGGAGTCACCATGGCGCCCACGATGGTCCGTGCGTCGGAGAAGATCAACGTGATTCCATCGCGAGCGCAGCTCAAGGTCGACTGCCGCGTGCCTGCCGGCTTCGGCGAGGATGCAGCGCGCGCCGGGATCGACGACGTCCTCGGCGCCAATGGGTTCGAGATCGAGTTCACCGAACAGGTGAGCGGGAACCGCTCGCCCGTGAGCTCGCCGCTGATGGACGCGATCGGTCGCTGGGTGCAGGCCAACGACCCGGGCGCTGCCGTGGTTCCCTTGATCCTGCCCGGCTTCTCGGACTCGCGCTGGTTCCGCGACGCCTTCCCGGAATGCGTGGCATACGGCTTCTTTCCCCAGAAGCACCAGACGCTGCTCGATTGCGTGCCGCTCGTGCACTCGGCGAACGAACGCATCGATGTCCGGGATCTCGGCTTCGCTGCGAGCTGCTACGCGGACCTGGCGCGGGAGCTGCTCGGTTAGCTCCAGCTCCGTGCGGCACACTTCGAACGCAAACGCAAGGAGTTACCACCATGGCCACGGTTCCCCAGCTCATCAGCGGTGTCGACTTCGTCGGCGTTCCCACGCGAGACTTCGACGCGGCGGTCGAGTTCTACGGCACGGCGATCGGTCTTCCGCGGTCGGCCTATCACCCGGACCGACACTTCGCCGAGTTCGAGACGGGCAACCTGACCCTCAGCGTGATCATGCCGGAGGCGATGGGCCTCGAGTATTCGCCGAATCGCAACGCGATCGCCCTGCACGTGGATGACGTCGAAGCGGGCCGGTCGGCACTCGAGGAGCGCGGGGTGACCTTCCAAGGCGATACCTTCGACACCGGCGTCTGCCACATGGCGTTCTTCAGCGACCCAGACGGCAACGCGCTCATGCTCCACCATCGATACGCGCCGCGTACGCCCGAGGGATAGCGGCAGGCTCCGACAGTTGGGGCACGTGTGCCCTGGATAGGAGCGCCAGCTCCTACGACGGCCTGGGGTTGAGCGTGAGCACGGCCGTGTCGTGCTTGGCGTCGCTCACATCAACGATCACCTCGAGTGCGGTGGCAGCTCCGGCCCTGACCTCTGCGGCCAGCGCCTTCGACGCCACGATCGCCGGGCTCGCGTTGGTGATCAGCACGTGCTTGACGGCGATACCGAGCGTGATCGCGAGCCTCCCGCGACTCGGCTTGACCGCTGCCTCGAGCGGTTTGCCGTTTGCGCCCCAGGCGACGATTCCCTCGGCGAGCCTCGCGGCGGATCTCGAGAAGGTCAACCCGGTCGGCAGCTCGACGACGAAGGCTTTGAGCTCGGGGGCATTCGCGCCCGCGGTGACCGTCACGCGCAGTCTCGGCTTGAGCTTGGCGACCCCGGAGAGCGAGGCGCGCGCCGTCGGCGACTCGAGGAACGATGCCAAGCCGGTGTCGGCGACGCTCACTGCCGTGGGGCTCGCGGCCGTCGGGGCGCGCATTCCCGAGCTGAAGAGCCAGTACAGGCCCGACGGGAGACCCTCGACGATAGTGCCGCCGATGGGCACGGGACTCAGATGCGCAGCGGGGTTGGAGATGTTCTGGATGTCCCAGCGGTCGACGATCACAGTGGGTTGCGGGCCGCCGAAAGCCGACCAGCTGGGAACGCGCACCGGCGCCCCGCCGGCGATCCGGTAGACCGTGCCGGTCGTCGTGGCCCTGATGAACGTTCCGTTGGCCGGCACGGGGTTGAGCGCCTTCCACTGCGCTGCCGCGAGCGTGACGGTCGGCTGGATCGCGCCGAAGACCGACCAGCTGTGCACATACAGGGGTGCCCCACCGGCGAGTCGATAGACCTTGCCTTCGTAGCTCACGAATGTCCCGTCGGGGAGCGCCGCAGCGCCGACGGTGCCGGTTCCCGTTCCGGCGGTGGCGGTCGGGCCGTCGAGGTAGTCGCTGTCGATGTCGAGCTTGACGCCGCCGTAATTGTCGATGTGCCCCCCGAGGTATTGATGCAGTCGCTGGCCGTTGAGCCAGTCCCCGGCGGGGACGTACGGGTCGGTCGCGATCGCCTCGTCATTCCAGTCGGCGATCCAGATGTCGTCGGGCTCGACGAATGACGTGCCGAGGGCGTCGACGAGGTCGGTCATCCCGCTGCTCGCGCTGCCGTAGACCCCCGAGGTGTACCCGTAGGCATTGAGCTGGGTGGTCCATGCCGACAAGAACGCAAGGACCGCGGAGGTGCTCACCGCGGTCTGTGCGTATGCCTCCATGTCGTAATAGATCGGGTTGCCTGCATCGATGCCCAGCGCCTCTGCCTGCGTGACGGCGTCGGCGGCCGCTGCGATTCCCTCGGTCGACGCCTCGGCGGGGTTGATCTCTGCGCACCCGCACGACGAGGTGGGCGCCTGCAGGCCGACGTAGACCGGGATCAGCTGCCATCCCGCCGCCGACTCGGTGCTGACCCAGCTCGCAGTCAAATTTGTCTGCGCGCACGCGCTGTTCGCGCCCCCGATGTAGATGGCGGCGGCCCGGAAGGGCGATGCCTGCAGCCATGCGGACATTGCCGTCGTCGAGGGGGTCGAGCAGGTATCGAAACCGAGGCCGCCGGCGTCCACGTCGTCGGCCCGCAGCCCGCGCCTCGATCCTCCTGCGACTCGAGCTCCGTGGCGGGGCGCCGCGAGCGCTCCATCGGGGCTTGCCGCGGCTATGCCTGACGGCTCGGCCGGGATCGACCGGACGCCGAGCGCTCGCTCGATCGTCTCGGGATCGCTCGCCCAGGTGGCGGTCACGACCACACCGCGAGCAGGCACGATGAGCTCGCCGATCGATCCCCGCGCCGTCGAGCTTCTCGCCGCCGGCAATACCACAGCGGCGGCCGAGCGGGTGGCGTCGGAATGGGCCGCGGCCGCCGCGAGCGGCTCCACGAGAATCGCCTCAGTGCGCCCGACCGCGTGCGCCGGGCAGCGCTGCTGCGAGCTGGGACGGCCGAGGTAGACGGCGTGCCTGTCAAATCGCACGCACACCGACGGGTCGGACGCCAGCTTGAACACCGGCCAGTTCGTCGGCACCCGCACCGTGTATGCGCCGTAGCGCACGGCCTTGAGCGGAACCGCCGCCGACGCTGGAGTGACGATGGCGGCGCCGAGACATGACCCGATGACTACGCTCAGGAGGAGCCGGCGCACTAGTTCATCAAAACAGCTCGGGCGGGGAAAAGATGCGGCGGTGCCCGAGACCACGCCGATTCATGACCGGTGGGTGGGATCTTGCGCGGCGACAGCGGGGATCAGCGCGGCCCCTCACTGATCGTCGGCCAACCGTCTGCCCAGCCGAAGCGACCGAGCATGAGATAGCGCCCGGAGGAGAGGCGCTGGACCCCTGGGCTGGTCCTCGCGTGGTAGAGGACATAGGTGTTCCCGTCCGGCCCGATGATCGGGCGCGACGTGTGGCCGGTGCTGTAGAAGCCGTCGCCCTGGCGCAGGATCGGGCGCGGGAACGTGACGAAATCCTGGCTGATCCCCAAGGGATCCGACGACGCCGCGACACCGACGTCGTAGCTGGCGTCCCAGGTGCTCGCACCGCTGTAGAGCAGATAGAACAACCCGTTGGCGTAGAACGGCTCCGGCGCCTCAATCGTGCAGTGGTGGTCTCTGGGGTCGCACTCCCAGGGCTCGCCGGCACTGAGCACCAGGTGAATCTGGTCATCTAGGGACAGGCCGCTCGGGGAAAGCTCGCCGGACCAGATCTGGGTCGACTGATCGGCCCAGAACAGGTAGAGCAGGCCGGTGCGGGGATCACTGACGACGCTCGGATCGATTGCGGGGCCGAGCTGCTCGCGCTCGGCGCTTACGCCGTTGAACTGGCCCCGGAAGTGGAGCACGCCGGTGTGCCACGGCCCGTGGAGGGAGGTCGCCGCGGCGTCGCCGATCACCATCCTCCCCGGTAGCAGGCGACCGCTCCCCGGCACCTGGAGGTCGAGCTTCGCCGCGTCGTACTCGGCGGCGAAGTAGACCACCCAGCGATCGCCGATGCGGTTGATCTCGGGAGCCCAGTATCGACCTCCCAGGTGGGTGCCCGACGACTTGAGCGCCCACCAAGGCTGGTGACCGTGGGGGAAGATGAAGCCGTCGGGCCGCCAGTGAACCAAATCCTGCGAGACGTAGATGGGAAAGGCGTTGCGAGCGTAACCGGACGTGCAGACGAGGTCGTAACCGGCGGTCGGCCCCGGGCCCCCGATCACGCTCGGGTCGGGGCATGACAGAGGCTTGCCGGTCTCCGGGTTGCGCAGCGGGTTGTGATAGCTGAGCGTCGACGCCGAC
The DNA here is from genome assembly GCA_003165655.1 of Solirubrobacterales bacterium. Lineage (GTDB taxonomy): Bacteria > Actinomycetota > Thermoleophilia > Solirubrobacterales > Solirubrobacteraceae > Palsa-465. The sequence continues at coordinate 1,931 of PMOY01000432.1, read as the reverse complement.
GCGACTGCGGCGGGCGCGAGCACGAGGATCGCGAGCGCGGCGAGCATGGCTCGCAGAATATGGTTGGTGGCGCCCGCGACCCGCCTCAAGATACGCGATCGGGCTTCGTGTGTCGCCGAGCGGCCCCTCAACCTTCGTCCTGGGCTCTAAGCTTCGCCGAATGGCGACACGGGTGTCCGAGCGCCTCGATCCCGCGATCTTCCGCCTGCCCGTCGAGAAGCTGCGCGACGGCTATTACTCAGATGCTTATTTCGTCTATACGAAGCGGCTGCTCGAGGCCGAGGAATTCTATCCGCGAGTGCTCGTTCAGGTCTTCCAGAAGCACGAGTCCGTGCTCGGCGGGATCGACGAGGCGATCGCCATCCTCCGCACCTGCTCCGGGCGGGAGGGCCCCGACGGCGAGTGGATCGACGGCTGGGGGCAGATGGATGTGCGGGCGCTCCACGAAGGCGACGAGATCGCGCCACTCGAGACCGTGCTGACGATCGAGGGCGACTACAGCCTGTTCGCCCACCTCGAGACCGTCTATCTGGGCTGTCTGGCGCGGCGGTCGCTGATCATGCGCAACGTCGCCGAGGTCGTCTTGGCGGCGGCCGGGAAGCCGATCTTCTACTTCCCTGCCCGTCACGACCACTGGCTCGTGCAGACCGGTGACGGCTGGGCCGCGCACGTCGCCGGTGCGATCGGGGTCTCGACCGAGGCTCAGGCGTCGTGGTGGGGAGGACGGGGAATCGGCACCGTCCCGCACGGCTTGATCGCCGCCTACGGCGGCGACACGGTCAAGGCAGCGTTGAAGTTCGCCGAGCGCTTCCACGAGGACATGAACATCACCGTGCTCGTGGATTTCGAGAACGACTCGGTGAAGACTGCGCTCGAGGTCGCCGAGGCCCTCGGACCTCGGATGTGGGGCGTGCGGCTGGATACGTCCGAGCAGCTCGTCGACCGTTCGCTGCTGCACGAGATGGGTGGCTTCAGGCCGACCGGGGTGAATCCACGGTTGGTCGAGAAGGTTCGCGGCGCGCTCGACGGCGCCGGATTCTCAGCCGTGCGGATCGTCGCATCCGGCGGCTTCAACGCGGCGCGGATCCGGGAATTCGAGGCCGCCGACGTGATGGTGGACGCGTACGGCGTGGGCTCGTCGCTGATCCGCGGCGAGAACGACTTCACCGCCGACGTCGTGAAGGTAGACGGCGTGCCCTGCGCGAAGGTGGGGCGTCGGTTCTCGTCGAATCCCAGGCTCGAGCACGTTCAGTGATCGTGCTCGATTGCCGATGACTGAAACGAGGACATGAACTTCGCTTTCCTTGGTTATCCCGACGTGCTCACCTGGCTGCAGGCCTGGCTGCCGATCATCTTCATGGGTCTGCTCGTGGTGGCGGTGTTCGTCCTCCTACGCCACATGCCGCGCACCAAGCCGGCCGAGATCAAGCCGGAGACCTCACCGTCGATCGGCTGGGACGAGATCGCGGGTTCGGAAGAGGCCAAGGACGAGCTGCGCGAGGTCGTCGAGTACCTTCAGGATCCCAAGCGCTTCCGGGCGCTCGGCGCCAAGGTGCCGAAGGGCATCCTGCTCCACGGACCCCCGGGCACCGGCAAGACGCTGCTCGCGAAGGCGGTGGCGCACGAATCGGGGGCGCGCTTCTATTCCCAGTCGGCGGCGTCGTTTATCGAGATGTTCGCCGGCTTGGGCGCCGCACGCATCCGCCGCCTGTTCAGGATCGCACGTAACCACGCTCCGGCGATCATCTTCATCGACGAGCTCGACGCCGTCGGTGGGCATCGCGGTATGGACATCAGCGGCGAGCGCGATCAGACGCTCAACCAGCTCCTGGTCGAGATGGACGGCTTCACGGCGCGCAAGGAGGTCGTCGTGATCGCCGCCTCGAACCTGCTCGAGAAGCTCGACCAGGCGCTGCTGCGTCCGGGCCGCT
>PMOY01000251.1 GCA_003165655.1 Solirubrobacterales bacterium | reverse complement strand
GCCCGCGCGGCAAGGTGGATGATTGGGACGCCCGCACGGCTGGGTGGATGATCGGGGACGCCCGCGCGGCTGGGTGGATGATCGGGGACGCCCGCGCGGCTGGGTGGATGATCGGGACGCCCGCGCGGCTGGGGTCGGCACCGGCGCCGCCGTGATCTCGGGCCTCACCCGCGCGCTGTGCGGATGACCCCACCGAGCTGCTAGCCTCAGCCACCGCATGCCGCTCACTGCAGAACGCAAGCGCGAGCTGGTCGAGAAATTCGGCCACAGCCCCAACGACACCGGCGCGACCGAGGTCCAGATCGCCATGCTCACCGAGCGGATCAACGAGCTCACCGAGCACCTGCGCGCCCACAGCAAGGATCACCACTCGCGTCGCGGGCTGCTGATGCTCGTCGGTCGGCGCCGGCGCTTCCTCAATTACCTGCAGCGCTCGAACCTCGAGCGCTACCGCGAGCTCGTCCGCGAGCTCGGCCTGCGCAAGTGAGCCGCGCGACGGTACGGACCGTCGCGGACCGGAGGCCGGCTAGGGATGTGGCCGTCGCGGACCGGAGGCCGATGGGGGATGTGGCCGTCGCGGGCCGGAGGCCGGCGGCGGATGTGGCCGTCGCGGGCCGGAGGCCGATGGGGGATGTGGCCCCGAGGCGTGCGGGGGACGCATGATCGAGCCTGGCTCGCCAGCGCCGGAGTTCACCCTGGCCCGCGCGGACGGCGGCGAGTTCACGCGCGCCGACCTCGAGGGCAAGACTACGGTCTTCGTCTTCTACCCGTTCGCATTCAGCCCCGTCTGCACCGATCAGCTCAACCTCTACGAGGAGGTGGTTGGAGAGCTCGCCTCCCGTGGCGCGACCTTGTACGGCGTCTCCTGCGACTCGACCTGGTCGCAGACAGCGTTTACAGAGCAACTCGGCGTTTCGATCGAGCAGCTCTCGGACTTCGAGCCCAAGGGTGAGACCTGTCGCGCCTTCGGCGTCTACCACCCGGGAGGGTTCCCTCAGCGCGCGCTCGTGATCGTCGATCCTGACGGGGTGGTCAAATGGACCTACCAGGCCGCGTCACCGGGGGACCTGCCGGGCGCGAACCTGATCTTCGACGGCCTCGCGGCCACGTAGTCGCCAGCAGGGTCGCAGTCGCCGGCGCGGTGGTCCTCCCCGGCGGTGTCGTCGTCGCCACGTGGTGTCGCGGTCGCGGGCGGTTGTTGTCGCCAGGCGGTGTCGCCTGGCGGTGTCGCGGTGTCGCGGTTTTGCGGTTTTGCCAACGGTCAAGCGCAACCGGGAGCCCACGAGGTCCGAGGCTGAACCTGGTCGAGTTACGCGACTGTGAGTAGCGTAACTCGACCAGGTCCCGCAGACGCGCGGCTACGAGCCGTTCGAGACCGTCGTTGTCCACGCTTCGGGGAGCCCTTACGAGCCGGAGCTGCGCCACGCCGGCCAACAACCGTCTGCCAACCCAACGCCTGCGAACATCTGGGTCGACGATGACAGAGCTACGTTCGGCCTCCGTTCCGCCGCTAGCGCCGGATGACCACGTCCGCGGACCGGTCGACGCCCCGGTGGTGATCGAATATGCCGATTTCGAGTGTCCGTATTGCGCGGCGCTCAGCGTCCGGCTGGCGGTCAGGTCGCTGCGGCGGTCGTTTCGCCACTTCCCTGTCCGCTCGAGCCATCCGCGCGCCTGGCCGTCAGCGTGTGCCGCTGAGGCTGCCGGTCTGCAGGGCCGGTTCTGGGAGATGCATGACCTGCTGTTCGCGGACCAGGGGAGGCTCGAGGACCCCCACCTGTGGCAGCGAGCGCGCGAACTCGACCTGGACCTGGCCAGATTCGACTCCGACCGACGCAGCGACACGGTGATCGCGCGTGTGCGCCGCGACTTCGAGTCGGGGATTCGCGCCGGGGTTGTGACGACGCCGACACTCTACGCCGGCGGGGTGCTGCACCCCGGGAAGATCGACGAGACCGCGCTCGCACAGCTCGAATGCGTTCGGTCGTGAACACGGCGGTCGTCCCCGAGCGCCTGGAGTAGCGCGGCGCCGGAGGCGGGCGGGCAGCACTGACGCCCACGAGCCCGCTACCATCCATTGTGTTCGGACAAATAGAGAAACCAGCAGCACTCCGCCGACCGAAGGGCGGAGACAGAAGGGAAACTGAATATGTCTGACGCCGAGACGCGGGTCTCCGTCGAGATCGCCGGTAAGGAGATCTCCTTTGAGACCGGCAAGTTGGCCAAGCAGGCCTCCGGCGCCGTCGTCGTCCGTGCGGGCGACACGATGGTCCTCTGTACAGCCACCGCGGGGAACCTCCGCGACGTGGATTTTCTCCCCCTCACAGTCGATGTTGAGGAGCGCATGTATGCCGCCGGGAAGATTCCCGGTTCGTTCTTCAAGCGGGAAGGTCGCGCGGGCGAGAAGGGCACGCTGACGGCGCGCCTGATCGATCGCCCAATTCGCCCCCTGTTCCCCAAGGGCTGGCGTTATGAGACCCAGCTCGTCGCGATCCCGATGTCGGTTGACCACGTCAACCCGTACGACATCCTCGCGTTGAACGGTGCCTCCGCGGCGCTGATGGTCTCCCACATCCCGTTCCCGACGCCCGTCGGCGCGGTGCGGATCGGAAAGATCGACGGGAACTTCGTCGTGAATCCCGACGAGGAGGCTCTCCTCGATGCCACCGACCTCGACCTGATCGTCGCGGGCACCGACGACGCGATCCTGATGGTCGAGGCAGGCGCGAACGAGATCCCCGAGGCGGAGATCCTCGACGCGCTNNGAGCTGGCCGAGAAGGCCGGCAAGGCGAAGATCGAGGTCGAAGTGCCGCAGGTGGACCCCGGCCTCTCTGAGCAGATCAAGGCCTCACACGGCTCGGCCCTCGAGGCCGCGACCCAGGTCGAAGATAAGCTCGAGCGCCAGGAAGCGACCAAGGCGGTCGAGGAGCAGGTGCTCACCCAATACTCGGGAGATCCCGAGTCTGCGACCTATGCGGAGTACAAGGCCGCGGCGCAGCGGGCGTTCGACAAGCTCGAGAAGACGCTCGTCCGGGAGCGGATCGCGGTGCACAAGAAGCGCCCCGACGGTCGCTCCGCCGATGAGATCCGTCCGATCTCGATCGAGGTCTCGGTGGCGCCGCGCACCCACGGGTCCGCGCTGTTCACCCGCGGGCAGACGCAGGCGTTCAGCGTCGCCGCGCTCGGAACGACGCGCGAGGAGATGCGCCTCGACACCCTCGGTCTGGAGACGACCAAGCGCTATTTCCACCACTACAACTTCCCACCATTCTCGGTCGGGGAGGCAGGGTTCATGCGCGGTCCCAAGCGCCGCGACATCGGCCATGGCGCACTCGCCGAGCGGGCGTTGGTCCCGATGATTCCCTCGCAGGAGGAATTCCCGTACACGATCCGCGTGGTGTCGGACATCCTCGAGTCCAATGGGTCGAGCTCGATGGCGAGCGTCTGCGGATCCACGCTGTCGCTCATGGACGCCGGCGTACCGATCAAGCATCCCGTCGCGGGCATCGCGATGGGACTGATCAAGGAGGGCGACGACTACATCATCCTCACGGACATCGCGGGAGTCGAGGACCATCTCGGCGACATGGACTTNNCTTCAAGGTCGCCGGCACGGAGAGCGGAATCACCGCGCTCCAGATGGACATCAAGATCACCGGCGTGACGTTCGACATCATGCGCGACGCGCTGTCGCAGGCGAAGGTCGCCCGTGAGTTCATCCTCCGCGAGATGGCCAAGGTGATCGACGCGCCCCGAGCCGAGCTGTCCAAGCACGCGCCGCGGATCTCGTCAATCAAGATCGACCCCGAGAAGATCGGGCTACTGATCGGCAAGGGCGGCGAGACGATTCGCTCGCTGCAGGAGGAGTTCGAGTCCCAGATCGACGTCAACGACGAGGGTCAGGTGCTCGT
>PMOY01000117.1 GCA_003165655.1 Solirubrobacterales bacterium | reverse complement strand
TCCCTTCAGCCGCTTCGGAGGAAAGCCCCGCTAATGCCCGGGGGGGCCGGGGCACAAGCGCGGCCGCGCCGCGAAACTGCGGCGCAATACAGCGGAGCATCAACGATGGTGGTTGTTCAGCAGGCGGTCGCGGTCGTCGCATCGGCGCGAGCACGCGCCGGGCAACTCTGGGCGACGATCGTCAGCTTGCCACTCTTTCCGACGTCGAAGTGGACGGTGGGTCCGCCCGCGGTCAACGCGCCGTCGATCCGCGCCTCGAGCTCGGCGAGGTAATGGCCTGCGCCCAAGCGGTGGCCGTGGACGCGCAGGCCCCACGTGATCCGGGACAGACCCTCGTGGTGGTGGCCGAGCGCCACACGGCCGAGCAGCTCCAGGTGCTGCGCGGACGGCTTGGCTGTCGGGTACACCAGGAGCACGAGCGTCCGCGGCTTGCGCAGCTGCGCGAGGATGTTGCCTTTGGCGGTGAGCGAGAAGCCATGCGGGGGAGCAGCGGAGGGCGTGTACTTCTCCAGTTCGGAGTCGCCCCAGTACCACGCGCTGGCGTCACCCTGGACGTCCACCGGAGGACCGGTCGTGGGCACGGACACGATGTTGCCGTTGTCTCCATCGACCGTGCAGCTTTGGGGGAGGCATTCGCTCCAGAGAATGTAGTTGTCTGTGACCGATACGCTGGTGATGCTGACATCGGCGCCCGGAGCTTGCAGCTGGCCAACCGAGTCGGTCAGGTCGGGGAACAGATTGACCGAGCCGTTGGCCTCGCCCCAGACGACGATGCCGAAGGTCGCCGAGGGCGGGTACATCGCCGTGATCGTGCTTGCCGCGGACACGACCGTAGTGGACGCGCCGCCGCTGGTCGGGACGTGCAGGATGCTGTTTCCGGACGAGTAGTAGAGCACCGGTCCGTCGAGTCCGAGGTGCGCGAATGTCTCACCGGAGACGAGCGTCTGGACCGTGCCACCGGCGATCGCCATCTTGCGGATTCCGTCCGCGTCGGCCCAGTAGAGGAACGACCCGTCGGTCACGAGATCGCGGTTGCCGATGACCGCCGGGGAGGTGGCGAGCACGACGGCGGCACCACCAGTGAGCGGCACTCGCTTGATCTGGGACTCGTTCTGCGACGGATAGTTGGCGACGAAGTAGCCGTAATAGGTGCCACCTACGTTGGCGTAGGTGATCGCTTCGAAGTCGACCGGCGTCGAAGTCGACTCCTGATACAGGATTTGCTCCTGGCCGGGCTCGTTGTCCTTCGAGGCGCGGAAGACGTCGGCCTGCGAACTGCCGTCGACGGTTTGGTTTGCTGTCCAGTACAGGTTGCCGGTGGACTGGATCAGACGGGCGGGCTGTGTGTGGGAGAGCGTGGTAGGGAGCCTGATAGGGAAGTGGATGAAGTTATTTGGCCAGGGCTCCCCCTGGTTGGGTGCATTCGCCAAGATCAACGCCCAGCCGTATCCCTGATAGTCGCTGGTCCAGTTATCTTGGGATACGACGATGTAGCTGTCATTCGGTCCGACCTGCTCGACGATCGCGACATGTCCGTCGGAGCTGATGCCATGGTCGGTGTTGTACCACTGTGCTACCGATCCCACGGTCGGGGTTTGGTTGACTGTGACCCCGTGGTCTCTAGCGGCCTTCGCCCAGTTCGTTGCGTTACCCAGATTGTAGTTCGGGGTGGGGGCACCGTCCAAAGATTCGACGAAGGCCACGTAGTTGGTGCACTCGACGCCGGTGTTCGCGCCCCAATACGAGATAGACAGGTTACTCTGGTAGTTGTGGGTTGTATACGGGGCGGCGCTGCAAGCGCTGTAGCCTTCACACAGCGGCCCCGCGCTAACAGCGGCTGCCATAGGTGTGTCGATTGCCATCGCGCCGCCCAAGAGTCCTGCCACGAGCGCGACCGCGGTCAACATCAGTCGGGCACGACCGAGCGCCAGCCCTCGCGTCGGCATCGAAGCAGTGACCCTGGCCGTGTCTGACCGACTGGGATGTGGGGTTAGGTCTTGGGGTAAGTCCTGATCGCGGAGCTGTTCGTCGCGATCCTCGGCGTTGCCGCCGATCGTCAAGACAGCCGCGGACCTTGCCAAGCCTCTCGTGAACTCGTCCAGCAGTGGCATGTTCTCGCGTTTCGTCGTTGGTCTCGACATCGGTCCCGCCTACCTGTAGCTACAGACAGTCGGTCCTTTTGTGGGCGACATAACTTGGCGGGACCCGCACGGGGAGAATGATTTCACGCAGCCGCGCCTCTGGATCTCGCGACCAGCACGGGCATGGCGCTATTGCAGCTCGCGAGTGGCAGGACCGGCATCGCTGCCGCTTCGGGCTGACAAGCGGAAGATCCTCGTCGCGCACCGACGTGGCCTCTTTGCACGCTGCAGCGGCCACGCGTGGCGGAGACGTGGCGCTGCCGGAACAGCGTGATCCAGCAGCGTTTCGTGGCTCGCGCCCGCAGGCGGTGATCGTGGCGGCCAATCCTGTTCAGTCCTCGGCCCGAACTTTGGCTACGTAATCAGGGATCCTGCACGCTCGGCCGCGTTGCCGGCAGCTTGGTGAAAGGCCGAACTGCGGGTCGCGCCGGTCGACCCGAGCGAAGGCGATCGCAGGGGGTGAACAGCGCGGCAGCGTCGATCACCAGGCCGGGCGGCAGGAACTGCTCGCGGGGCTCGATCGTCGGCTCGCGCACGCCACCCGTTCGCGGCGATGCGACGCAACCGCGTTCGCTTCGTGCTTGGAGGTAGGCTGCGGGCTCGATGACGCGGGTGCTGTTCCGGGATGAGCTCCTCGATGCTCAGCTGCTGCGCTTACTCGGATCCACTGCGCACGGTGGCGCGGATATCGGCGAGTGTCTCGAAGCCGCGCGCCACGTTCGAGAAGACGACCTCGATAGCTGGCACAACGTCTGGCGCGCGCTCGGTGACCGGGTCGACACGCTCGCTCGCGACGAGGAAGCCGCCGGCCGGACCGAGACCGCACGGCTCGCATACCTGCGCGCCTCCAGCTACCACCGCACCTCTGCGGTGATGTTGCTCGGCTCTCCGATCCACCGGCACGTGGTGCGCGCTCATCGCGCGCAGACGGCGGCGTTCCGGGCCGCGATGCGACTGACGCCGCTGCCGGTCGAGGCCGTCGAGATCCCGTTCGAGGGCGTGCACCTGCCGGGGTATTTCTTTCGCCCGACCACGGCTGCGGGACGTCGAGCGACCGTGATCCTGATCGGCGGCTATGACGGCACCTGCGAGGAGCTCTACTTCCTCACCGGAGCTGCAGCGCTGCAGCGCGGATACAACGTCCTCGCCGTCGACGGGCCCGGCCAGGGATCAGCACTGATCGACCACGGAATGACGCTTCGGGCCGACTGGGAAAACGTCATCGCGCCGATGATCGATCACCTCATCGCGCGCCCCGAGGTCGATCCGGATCGGATCGCCGTGATCGGACTGAGCCTCGGTGCGCACCTGGCGCCCCGCGCCGCGAGCGGGGAGCGGCGTCTTGCCGCGTGCATCGCGGACTGCGGCAGCTATGACCTCTACGCCGCTGCGCTCCACCGGATGCCCCCACCGCTCGCGCAAGGGCTCCGCGAGAGCAGGCTGTGGGCGCGGCTCGTGATCCGTCCGGTACTCAGGGTGCTCGCGGCCAAGCCGACGGCCGGGTGGGCGCTGCGCCGCGGGATGCTCGTTCACGGCGTCTCAAGCCCGCTGGCGTACCTCGACTCTCTGCGCGACTTCACGCTCCGCGGACACGCGGAGCGGATCACATGCCCCACCTGGGTCTGCAACGCCGAAGAGGACGACATTGGAGCATCCGCCCCAGAACTCGTCAACGCCCTGACCAGCCCCAAGACCTTCGTCCGGTTCACCACCGCCGACGGCGCCGGAGACCACTGCGAACAGGGAGCACGAGCGCTCTACCACGCACGATCGTTCGGCTGGCTCGACGACCTACTCCACCCGCGCCAAACCCGCTAGACGTCGCAGCTCCAGATTTCCCGGAGATCCGGCCGACGTCCAGGTTGGTGTTCCCCCACCCGGGCGCGTAGCCGCTTCGTCCTCCGGGGGAACGTCTGCGATGCGTGGAACCGCGATGGTGGGATTCCGCTGCCCGAATAGGTGGCGCGGCGGGAGTTGCTGCGCACGCTCGCGGAGCGTCGCGAGGAGCAGAATCAGATGCAGACTGCGTCGCCGCAGCCATGGCCAGGTCGCAGTCGTTCGTCGCGCGTGTGAAGACCACGGCGGCCGACGCGAAGGTCTCGACGGTCGAGCGGTGTGCCGGGAGTCTCGGGTGCGTGGTGCAGTATCACCTCGTTCCCTCCGACCAGAGCGCCGACGGGCGGACCGTCGTCGTTCATGAGACTCATCGGTTTCGAAGGGCGTCCGGCCTGCGGTTGGGTCCGGGGCCTCGGGGGACGATGACCGGCCCTGGGTAGCGGGTGCGCCAGCGGTGATGCGGCCACGTCAGTTCGGGCGCCGGGGTGATGCTCGCAGGCGGGTGCGCTACGCTGGTAGGGTCAGATAGCGAGGGCAACGAGAGGGCGAGACCTTCATCTGAACGTCCCCTTCCCGCGAAAGCCGCCTGATCTTCTGATGGCCGAGAGTCCACCTACGGGTGGGCTTTCCGCGTTAACAGGCCGCAGTAGACCCTTGTTGCGCGGCGCCTGTCCAGCCCTCACACGCCGGCCCGCCCAGCTCGATACTCCTCGGAAGCGACGCGAACCTTGCCAATCGACGCTCGAGGTGGGGTGTCTCTGGAGGACGGCCCGCGCCTTGCGGAGCATCAGTCCGTCGAGCCCCTCCATCACGGACTCGACGAGCGCGAAAGCGGTGCCGGCAGGCGGCGGATCAGGGCAGGATGTCGTTCAGCGTCGCCGTGAACCGCTCGCCCGACTCCTCGAGCTCGCCCTCGATGTGCAGGCGTGCCGGGCCGGTCTCGGTCCACAGGTCGAGGAAGTAAACCCAGCCTGGCAAGTCCGGATCGTCGGACTTCGCGATCGCCTCGACCCGGTATATCTCACGCGGCGCCAGCACCAGCGACTCGGGGCAGTCGTCCTCGACGCGACGG
>PMOY01000053.1:2096-14170 GCA_003165655.1 Solirubrobacterales bacterium | reverse complement strand
CACCGCCGGCGCTCGAGGGCGAGGACGGCGCCGGCAACGAGGGGGATCAGGATCCCCTCGGAGTAGACCATCGAGAAGACGATCGAGCCGGGGAAGAAGCAGAAGAACACGACCGCCCGCCGAGACGCCTGCTCGCCCCACCATCCGGTGCTCAGACGCTGTATGAGCACGGTGGCGACGAAGCCGCCGATCTCCGACACGATGATTCCGGCGAGAAAGATCGAGCAGATCAGCGTGTGTTGGACGAGCCAGATCAGCATCGGGTACAGCGGGAAGAACCCGAGCGTGCTCTGGATGTGCAGGACGTGGTCCGGGTACCCAAGGCCCGCGAGCCTGCGGTACCAGGCGCCGTCCCAGTTGGACAGCTCCGCCTTCAGTGACCAGTGGTGAACCGCCCCGATGCTCAGCGCCACGAGCAGATAAAGGACGCGCGAGGAGGCGTAGACGGCGAACGGCCACCGTAGCCGCTCGAGCGCGGGCGCGAGGCGATCGAGCCGGATGAAACGGCGCTCCTGCGCGCGCCGGTCCTCGCGCGCCGAGGTCGGCTCGGCGCCCGAATCCGGCCCCCGTTCCGGGAGTGGCTCGAGCGCCTCCTGTGCCGTGTCCACTGCCATAGCGGGCCATTCTAGGTGTGCCGTCGTCGCGTTCTCGTCGTGCGAGCACTCGGCGTCCCCGGCGACGCTGCCGTCCGACGAGCTCGATTACGCGCGCGAGAACGGGCGGTGGTGGGCCGCGCCGAGCCTGTCAAGGACACCCACCAGCACCGCGTCGGGTTCAAACGCAGGCGCAGGCGCCGCCGCCCGCGCCGCCGCCGCGACCACAGCCTCGTCAGGCGCAGGCGCCGCCGCGACCACAGCCTCGTCAGGCGCAGGCGCCGCCGCCGCCACAGTCACAGCCGCCGCCGCGACCACAGTGGCTTCCGCCTCCGCAGGCGCCGCCGCGGGCGCAGACGCCCCCGCCGGCGGCCTGTTCGCCTCGACGGTCGATTCCGGCTCCTCGTCGCGCGCCGCGGGCCGCTTCGACCTCAGCCACCTCCGCAGGCGGCCGAAGACGCGACGCCCATTAGCCGGCGCCAGAACCGAGGGCATCAGCTCCTCGGCGGCCGGGGGCAGCGACGCGGGGGGAGGATCGGGCCGCGGCAGCTGAGCCGGCTCGGGTGCAGGCGGCTCGGGACGCGCCTCCAAGCTCCCGGACGCCTCCGGCTCAGGGGGCGCAACCCTGACCGCGCGCGCGGTCAGGATCACGCGCGTCCCCCATTCTGACGGCTCGAGCCGCACCGTGCCGCTTGCGCGCTCGCCCTCCCAGGCTACGGCGGTTTCGGGCTCCAGCCTCGTGATTCGGATCTCGCCGAACGGCTCCGCCAGATGCCTGGCCAGCGACGACTGATCGCTGAGCTCGGCCCATAGCTCGGGCGGGGACTTGACCAAGGTTCGGCTTGCCTCGTGCTCGATCATCGTCCGTTGAGGTTTCGAGCGACCTCGTCCGACTCCTGCTGCGGCCGTGCCCTTGCACACGCGATCATGATGCAGTCAGCAGATCGCGACCAAGGAGCAGCCGGATGACCAGACAGCTTGGCGTACATGGACCCGATGTGTCGTCGATCGGACTCGGTGCCATGGGAATGTCCGGCATGTATGGCGCGGCCGACGAGGCCGAGAGCATCTCGACGATCCACGCCGCGCTCGACGCCGGTATCGATCTACTGGACACCGGCGACTTCTACGGGATGGGCCACAACGAGATGCTGATCGGTCGCGCGCTCGAGGGCCAAGACCGCGAGCGGGTGCTGATCAGCGTCAAGTTCGGTGCCCAGCGGGGGCCCGACGGAAGCTGGCTCGGCTACGACGCCCGCCCCGCCGCCGTGAAGACCGCGGTCGCGTACTCCCTCCAGCGTCTGCGCACTGATTACATCGACATCTACCGCCCGGCCAGGCTCGACCCGGATGTCCCGATCGAGGAGACGGTCGGCGCGATCGCCGAGCTCGTCGAGGCCGGCTACGTGCGCCTCATCGGGCTCTCAGAGGTCGGCGCCGAAACGATCCGACGCGCGGCCGCCACGCACCCGATCTGCGACCTCCAGATCGAGTACTCGATCATCTCCAGGGGGATCGAGCGAGAGATCCTGCCGACCTGTCGCGAGCTCGGCATCGCGATCACCGCTTACGGAGTGCTCTCGCGCGGGTTGATCAGCGGCCACTGGTCGCCTGATCGCCGGCTCGAGAGCACCGACTTTCGCAGCCGGGGTCCTCGCTTCCAGGGCGAGAACCTCGAACACAATCTGGCGCTCGTCGAGGCGCTCCGCGAGATCGCTGACGCCAAGGGCGCAACCGTCGCGCAGATCGCCATCGCGTGGGTTCTCGCACGTGGTGAGGACATCGTGCCGCTCGTCGGCGCCCGGCGGCGCGATCGTCTACAGGAGGCACGGGGCGCGCTCGAGCTCGACCTGACCGAAGCGGACCTGGACCGGATCGAGGATGCAGTCCCCGCGGACGCCGCCGCCGGCGCCCGTTACCCCGAGCCGCAGATGGTCCACCTCGACAGCGAGCGGTGAGCCGGACCGCCGTCGCGGGGGCGGCGATGCTCAGTTCGTCGGCTGGTACGCGCCGAACACGTCACCGATCGCGGCGCACACCTCGCCCATCGAGCAGCGGTCCTTCAAAGCCTGGCGGATCGGCGCCAGCAGGTTCGCGGTGCCGCGTGCGGCCTCACGCATCTCCTCCAGCCGCTGCGCCACCAGCCGCTGATCGCGATCGGCCTTGAACGCCGTCAGCCGCGCGACCTGCTCGCGTTCGGACTCGGGATCGACGCGCAGGATGTCCTGGACCTCGGGGGTGTCCTCGACGTAGCGGTTGACACCGACGACGATGTCCTGCCCCGTCCGGTAGCGCTCGTGGTAGCCGAAGGCCGACTCCTCGATCTCGTTCTTGATGAAATCGATCGCGTGGACCGAGCCTCCGAGCTCGTCGACCTTGGCGATCAGCTCGAGGGCACGGGTCTCGAGCTCGTCGGTCAGCGCCTCGATGAAGTACGAGCCGGCGAACGGATCGACGGTGTCCGCGGCACCCGATTCGTGGGCGATGATCTGTTGCGTGCGCAGCGCGATCTTGGCTGCGCGCTCGGTGGGCAGCGCGAGCGCCTCGTCGAACCCGTTCGTGTGCAGCGACTGCGTGCCGCCACAGACGGCGGCAAATCCCTGTAAGGCGACGCGGACGATGTTGTTCTGCGGCTGCTGCGCGGTGAGCGTCACGCCGCCGGTCTGAGTATGGAAGCGAAGCCGCCACGAGCGCTCGTCCCGGGCGCCGAAGCGCTCGCGCATGATCTTCGCCCACATCCGGCGAGCCGCGCGGAACTTCGCGATCTCCTGAAAGACGTTGTTGTGTCCGTTGAAGAAGAAGGCGAGGCGGGGAGCGAACTCGTCGACCTCCAGTCCGGCGTCGAGCGCTGCCTGCACGTAGGCGACGCCGTTCGCGAGCGTGAACGCCACCTCCTGCACCGCAGAGCACCCCTTCTCGCGGAAGTGGTAACCAGAAATCGAGATCGTGTTCCAGCTCGGCACGTGCTCCCGGCAGTACGCGAACAGGTCAGTGGTGAGCCGGATCGCGCCCTCGGGCGGGTANNGCGTTGATCGTCATCGAGGTCGAGACCTTGTCGAGCGGGATCCCGTCGAATGCCGTTCGCATGTCGTCGATCGTGTCGATCGCGACGCCGGTGCGCCCCACCTCGCCGAGGCATCGCGGGTGGTCAGAGTCGAGCCCGAGCTGCGTCGGGAGGTCGAACGCCATCGACAGCCCGGTGGAGCCGTTCGCGAGCAGGTATCGGTAACGCTCGTTGGACTCCTTGGCGCTCGCATACCCCGCGTACTGGCGCATCGTCCACAGCTGCTTGCGGTACATCTCGCTGTGGACACCACGGGTGTACGGGTACTCGCCTGGTTCGCCCAGCTGGAGCGGGTCGGGCAGGTCCCGCTCGGTGTAGAGCGGGGCGATCTCGATTCCCGAGTCGGTGAACCGGTGCTCGTCGTCGGGTCCCGTGATCGGAGCGACGGTCCGGTGCTCGGGAGTGGTCGCCATGCGAGGAGAGAGGTTAGCGTTGCCGACGGGCCACCATCGTCTCGCGTGCCTGCCGGGTATCCCGGCCGAGTCCACTGGATCACGGCGCACGCTCACCGCTCGCGTAGCCTTCTGAGAATGCATGTGCGCGTCCGTCTTTTCGCCATCCTGCGTGAGCGAGCCGGTATCGGGGAGCTCGAGCTCGACCTTCCCGAGCGGGCACGCGTCCGCGACGCGCTCGAGCTGCTCGGAACGATCACCACGGGCGTGCCGGTGGTGATGGCAGTCAACCGAGAGTACGCGGACGAGGACGCGTACCTGGGCGCCGGGGACGAGCTCGCGCTGATCCCCCCCGTTTCCGGCGGCGCGGGCACCCATGTGCGCGTGACCGACCAGGCGCTCGCGCTCGATCCCCTGCTCGACCTTGTTCGCGACCCCCGCGCCGGCGCCGTCGTCACCTTTCTCGGCGTGACGCGTGAGGTCGAGCTCCTCGAGTACGAGGCGTACGCGGAGATGGCAGAGCGTCAGATGAGCGAGATCGTCGTCGAGGCGCTCGCCCGCCACGGCCTGTGCGCGGCGGCGGTGGAGCACCGGACCGGCATCGTCCCGCTCTCCGAGCCGTCGGTCGCGGTCGCGGTGTCGGCACCACACCGTGGTGAGGCGTTCGCCGGGGCCCGCGAGATCATCGACCGGGTGAAGGCGCATGCGCCGATCTGGAAGAAGGAGTCCGGTCAATGGGTGCGCGGTACCTCACCCCGACCGTGACGTGAGGCCTGTCACGACCCTCTGCCCGGTACCTCACCCGGGCCGTGACGTGAGGGCCGTCGCGGCCCTCAGCTCATGCGGGCCCCTCGAGGCGCCAGGCCATATCCCAGAACGCCAGCTCGTGCCTACTCGACTGGAGGAACGCCTCGAGCATCCGAGCTCGACCTGAGCCATCGAGCTGGTTCGCCAGCTCGTCGGTGAGGGCACGGCACCAGCCGGACTGGGCCGCGAACTCCGGGCTTGCGTACATCTCGATCCACGCGCCGTAGGGGTTGCCCCCGGCCCGGGGAGCGAGGGCCCGACCGACCTCCGCGTATCCCCACATGCACGGGAGCAGGGCCGATACGAGCTCGGAGAAATCACCCAGCGCCGCGGTTCGCAGCAGGAAGTCGGTGTACGCGCGCGTGGTCGCGGTGGCGCGCTCGTGTTCGAGCGCCTCGGCGCCGATCCCCCACGTCGCGGCGAACTCGCGGTGCATGTCCATCTCGCTGCCGAGGATCGAACCGGCGAGCTCGGCGAATCGGCGCATCCACGCGAGCTGCGGAGCCCGCGCACAGGCGAGCGAGAGCAGCCGCGCATACTCGGTCAGGTACAGGTAGTCCTGGCGCACGTAGTGACGGAAGCGCTCAGCATCGAGCGTGCCGTCGCCGATCCCTCGCACGAACGGGTGCGCGTGCTGCGCCTCCCAGATCCCGCTTGCCAGTAAACGGAGCTCGTCCGAGTAGCGATCGGCCGCGGGCCCGCTGCTCACAGCGCCCCGCCCGCGGCCGGCGGCGCGGTCGGGTCGGCGGACTCGGCGCCGCCGTGCTCGCGCACGAGGTAGTCCTCCACCGACATCGGGGTGTCACTCGAGCGCTCGATCACCGTGAGCAGCGCGGACATCGTCGAGACTTCCTCGACCTGCTCCTTCAGGAACCACTGGACGAACTGCTCACTCAGGTAGTCCTCCTGCTCGCGGGCCACCGCCATCAGACCCGCGATCTGGTCGCTCACGCGCTTCTCCTGCTCGAGCGCCAGCGCGACCGGGGCGACGATGTCGGCGAACTGCGACTCGGGCGCGACCACGCCGGGGATCGTGACCGATGCGTCCGCGTCGAGCAGGTAGCGGACCATCATCATCGCGTGGTTGCGCTCCTCGACCGCCTGCGCGTAGAAGAATGCGGCCAGGCGCGGGAGCGTCTCGGAGTCGAAGTAGACGGCGTTGGCGATGTACTGCTGGGACGCTGCCAGCTCTTGGGCGATCTGCTCGTTCAGGCGTTCCACGAACCGTGCTGCGGCCATCGCTCCTCCTCTGCTCTCGGGGCAACGGATGCTAGAGATGCACCGACCCATCCGGCCGCTCGCCACCTGGGACCGCTAGATTGCATGAAATGTCCACCTGCCTCGTGACCGGTGGTGCTGGCTTCCTTGGCTCGCATCTGTGCGATGAGTTGCTTAGCCGGGGCCATCGCGTCATCTGCGTCGATAACTTCGAGACGGGCTCGCTGGCGAACATCGAGCACATCCGCAGCGACGCGTTCATCAATCTCACCCTCGACATCATCGAGCCGTACTTCGTCGAGGAGCCGATCGACTACGTCTACCACCTCGCCTCGCCCGCCTCGCCGATCGACTATCTGCGACTGCCCCTGCACACGCTCAAGGTCGGGTCATACGGCACCCATCACACGCTCGGACTGGCGAAGAAACACCGTGCGCGCTTCCTCACCGCGTCGACCAGCGAGGTCTACGGAGACCCACAGGTCCATCCTCAGCCGGAGAGCTATTGGGGCCACGTCAACCCGATCGGCCCGCGGGGCGTCTACGACGAGGCCAAGCGGTACGCCGAGGCGCTGACGATGGCCTATCACCGACAGCAGGGCGTTGACACCGCGATCGTGCGGATCTTCAACACGTACGGCCCTCGAATGCGCCCCCACGACGGCCGGGCAATTCCCACCTTCCTGCGCCAGGCGCTCCAGGACCGACCGATCACCGTCTTCGGCGACGGCTCGCAGACCCGTTCGTTCTGTTACGTCGACGACCTCATCCGCGGGATCATCGCGCTCGCGGAATCCGGCCACCACGATCCCGTCAACGTCGGCAACCCGAACGAGTTCACGCTACTCGAACTCGCTCAGACGGTGCTCGAAGTCACCGGCTCTCGCTCCGAGATCATCTTCGAGGCCCTCCCGACCGACGATCCGCAGGTTCGCCAGCCTGACATCTCGCTCGCCCGCGAGATCCTCCGCTGGGAGCCGACCATCGACCTGCGCGAGGGACTCGAGCGAACGATCGAGCTGTCCGGCCCTGACGCGCTCGTCGACGCGACCCGTTAGCAACCCGTTAGTGCCCGCACGGGAACCACCACGTTCCGCGTAACTTCGGAGCCACGATACCGTTTCAGTCGTAGCGACATATGAACACCGCGTGAAGGCGGCTTGATCATCGAGCAGCAAGAAGTTATGCCAAAGACGACGAACCGTCCCGCCGATAGCTTCTCGCCGCCGATGCTGCCCGACCGGGACGTCCGACGCAAGCGTCCGCCCGCCATGTCGTTCGTGTTGCGACTCGAGACGCTGCGCCGGGTCGCCCGCGTGGTCTCGCTGCTCGCAATCGACTACGTCGGGGTCGTGGGGGCGCTGTTGACGGCGTTGATGGTCAAGCTCGCTCTGGCCGACAGCTTCAACCTCACCGTCGGGTGGGACGAGACGCGACGATGGATCGCCTTCGCCTACCTCGTGACCGTGCTGATGTTCGCGCGTGCCGACCTCTACGCCGACCGCCCGCGCCGCCCCGGCCTCGCGGCGATCGCGACAGCGCTGTTCCAGGCGGCGGTAATCGCGCTCGTGTTCGCCCTGGCCAACGGCGAGCACTTCTCGAGCTATTTCCTCTTCTACGGCTCGTTGTTCTTCGGCGTCGTCTACATCGCCACGCTGCGCTACCTGCACACGCTGGTGACCGGCAGGCTGCTCGAGCAGGCGGGCTGCCGCCGTCGCGCAGTGCTCGTGGGATCGGGCAAGCACATCGAGGCGGTCGCCCACGCGCTCGCAGGGCGCTCGCACACGCCGGTGGACGTCGTCGGCTACATCTCGCTCACGCCCCGGCCTCAGAACGGGCTTCGCTCGCTGGGCCAGCTCGCCGAGCTCCCGCAGGTGCTCGCGCGCGAGCGCGTTCAGGAGGTGATCATCGCCGACCCAGACTTCCCCCAGGATCAGGCGGTCGAGCTCGTCGACCAGTGTCACCAGCGCGGCGTGAGCGTCCACATCGCACCATCGACGATGGAGATCCTGTTCAAGCGCGCGGAGTTCGTCCCGGGCGAGTCGGTGCCCCTGTTCACGCTGCGCCCGCCCGTGTTCGAGGGAATCGACTACGCGGTCAAGCGCACGTTCGACCTCGTGCTCTCGATCGTCCTGCTCGTCGTGCTCTCGCCGGTTCTCCTGGCGATCGCCGTCGCCGTCAAGTTGAGCTCACGGGGTCCCGTCATCTACCGCTCGGCCAGACCGGGAATGGCGGGGAGGCCGTTTCGCTGCTTCAAGTTCCGGACGATGCGCGAGCACGCCGACCAGGCGGACGTCGAGTCCCTCAACGAGGCCTCGGGGGCCCTGTTCAAGATCCGCCACGATCCGCGGCTCACGCCGGTCGGGCGGTTTCTGCGCCGCTTCTCGCTCGACGAGCTACCCCAGCTCGTCAACGTGATCCGTGGGGAGATGTCGCTGGTCGGCCCTCGACCGCTGCCGATGCGCGACTTCGAGCGTCTCGAGGAGTGGCACAAGAAGCGCTACCTCGTACTGCCGGGCATCACCGGACTGTGGCAGGTTTCGGGCCGCTCGGAGCTCGACTTCGACGATCTCGTCCGGCTCGACTTCCTCTATCTCGAGCGTTGGTCTGTGTTGCTCGACATGGTGATCATGCTGAAGACGATTCCCGCCGTGCTCTCGCGTCGCGGCGCGTTCTAAGCGCCGCGCGGCGCGGCCTTCACGGCGCCCGCATGCTGATCCAGCTCTTCGTCAGCGGGCCGAAGCGCTCGGCGACGGCCGGACCGAACAGGATCTCCAGCTCCCGACGGCGTAGGAGCTTGACCTCGTCCGGATCCCCGCCGGCGCCCAGCCGCCAGTAGCGACGGCGGAGCGCGGGGGGGAGCCAATGAGCGGCCGGCAGCAGCGCATGGGGCTCGATCGGGAATCCCACCGCCGGTGTCTGGACGTACCACCCCCGCGCGACGCGGCGAAGCTCACTCGCGAAGGGCGGACGACGCGCGGGCGAGATGTGCTCGATCACGCTGTTTGCGTAGCCGATGTCAAACTCGTGATCGGCGAACGGCAGGGGCCGGGTCGCGTCGGCGCGCACGAACGGTCCCGGATACTCGGGACGCTCGACGATGTCGACGCCCGTGATGTCGAACCCCGGGAGTAGCGCGCGCAGCCCGAAACCGCCGCATCCGACGTCGAGGATGCGGGTTTCGCGATCGACCGACAGTGTGCGCAGGAACACCGCGACGCGGCGCTCCCGGGCGCGACCGGCGAACGGCTCTGCGACGCGTCCCAGGGGGCCACGGGCTCGAGCATAGATGCGGTTCCGCGCCATCGGAGGAGACTAATCGCCCCGAGCGGCGTTGAAGGCGGCGGAGCCCTATGCTCAGAAACCGAAATGCCCCCGACCGATCGCTTTGTCATAAGCTTCGCCGCCGAGCCTCCCCAGGAGACGCTCCCCTACGGCCGCTGGGCGGACACGTTGCGCGAGCATTTCATCGCCGCCTGCAGGACGATCGACACCGAGGGCGTTGAGGTCGGCGAACCGGACGAGATCGCCTGGTTCCCTGACCGCACCTACGCCGGGCGCACCTACGTCCCCGCCGTGGCGAGGACGGACGAGGACTACGAGCTGTTCGGCTACGTCTCCTTTACCGAGGGAGCCGGTGGCCCGAGCGACTTCGAAGCCCACGCGGACTTCACCGCCGAGCTCGCCGAGGCGAACCCCGACTGGAAGCTCGACCTCAACGACGAGGTCATCGGCATCTGGCGCGGAGCGCCGGGGAAGTCAGCGGACATGACGCTCGTCTGGGGCGTCCCGCTGATCCCCGGCGGGATCTGCGTCACCGCTGAGCTCGCCAACCTCGCCGTCGACCAGTGTGACGTCCTCGACGAGCGCTTCACCCTGATCGCTCCGGATAACTTTCGCGGCGACTACCTCGAGGTCAAGCTGTTCTCCAAGCGGGGTGACGAGCTCGCCCGGGAGTCGCTGTATGTCGAAGACGACGAGGACGACGAAGACGAGGACTAGACTAGAGAGCCCGGTTGGGTCGATCGCCGACGCGAGCTGCCATGAGCACGTCGTCAACGTAGCTCCCGTCGATCAGGAACTCCCCGCGCAGGACCCCCTCGACCTCGAAGCCCATCGAGCTGTATAGCCGCCGCGCCGCGGCGTTGGTCGCCAGGACCCGCAGCGTCAGCCGCCGGGCACCCCGCTCCGTCGCAGCCTCGATTGCCGCGGCGAGCAGATCACGTCCGACCCCCCGACGTTGCTGGGCGGGCGCCACCGCGAGCGCTTGGATCTCGAGCACGTGGCTACCCGAGGCCAGCGGGGAGGGGGTTCCGAGCTTCACGTACCCGGCCACGACGCCGGCCACCTCCGCAACCAGGACGTCGCCGGGATCTGCGTCGGGCTTGAAGAACCGGCGCCCCGGCGTCCACCTCGCCGCCGGGGTGCTCAGGCCCGACCACGTCGCGTCGTCGATCGCCACCAATGTCCCGTCATCGGCCGCGGCGGCGGGGCGGATGGCCGCTAGCGCAGGCAGCTCAGGCGGCTCCCGCCGCGCTTACCGGTTGGCCTCGACGGCCGTCAGAGCCGCCGGCAGCCGGCTGTCCGCCTCTTCGCGGGTGAGCGGGTAATGGCAGGCCGCCACGGTTCCGGCTCCCTTGTCCTCGAGCGGTGGCTCATCCTGCGAGCAGATCTCTTGCGCCTTCGGGCAGCGGGTGTGGAAGCGGCACGCCGAGGGCGGGTTCGCGGGGCTCGGGACGTCACCGGTGAGGAGCTCGCGCTTGCGACGGCTCCCGACCGGGTCCGGCATCGGCACCGCCGAGAGAAGCGCGCCGGTGTAGGGATGGCGCGGGAAGCCGTACAGCGCCTCGCCCGGCGCGAGCTCGACGATCTTGCCGATGTACATCACGGCGACCCGGTCGCACATGTGGCGAACGACCGACAGATCGTGGGCGATGAAGATCACGGTCAAGCCGAGCTCGGATTGCAGTCGGCGCAGCAGGTTGAGGACCTGCGCCTGGATCGAGACGTCGAGCGCGGACACCGGCTCGTCGGCGACGAGCAGCTTCGGCCCTAGGGCCAGCGCTCGCGCGACCCCGATCCGCTGGCGTTGCCCGCCGGAGAACTCGTGGGGGTAGCGGTTGTAGTGCTCGGGGTTCAGCCCGACCATGTCCATCAGCTCCTGCACGCGCTTCTTGCGGTCGCCTTCGCCCTTCTCGAGACCGTGGATCACGTACGGCTCGGCGATGATCGAGCCGATCGTCTTGCGCGGGTTCAACGACGAGTACGGATCCTGGAAGATCATCTGCATCTCTCGGCGCAGGCTCTTCAGCGCCGAGCCCTTCCGCTTCAGGATGTCCTCTCCCTCGAAGCGCACCTCCCCGCTCGTGGGCTCGAGCAGGCGCACGAGCAGACGCGCGGTCGTGCTCTTGCCGCACCCCGTCTCGCCGACGATTCCGAGCGTCTCGCCGGAGATCACATCGAAGCTGACGTCGTCCACCGCCTTCACCGCGCCGACCTTCTTCTGGCGGATGACGCCGCGGGTGATCGGGAAGTGCTTGACGAGGTTGCGAACCTCGATCAGCGGTTCCCCCGCAGACGTCATGGGCCGCCGTCCGTAGCCGGTTGCGCCGCCGCGATCACCGGGGGCTTGGCCTCGTCTTCCACCAGCCGATGGAGCTCCTCCGGCGTCTGTCCGGCCCGGAGTCCCTGCCAGATCTGCGTGCGCACGGGCGCGGTCAGGGTGCACGCGACCTCGTGTCCGAGCTCTCCCGGAACCGACTGGAGCTTCGGGTCGACGCGCCGATGCTCGGCGCGCACGTAGGGACAGCGGGGGTGAAAGTGGCAGCCCGACGGGCGGTTGATCAAGCTCGGCGGTCGTCACGAGATCGGCACCAGGTCTTCGCTGCGTGGCGTGTCGAGCCGCGGTATCGACTTCAACAGGCCCCACGTGTAGGGGTGCTGCGGGGTCGCGAAGATCCGCTCGGTCGACGCGTGCTCGACGATCCGCCCGGCGTACAT
>PMOY01000053.1:0-1994 GCA_003165655.1 Solirubrobacterales bacterium | reverse complement strand
TCGTGCGGATAGGCGTCCACGCGCCGGTGCGGGTCGGGGATGCCGACGAGCTCGAGCAGGTCGATCGCGCGGTCGCGCGCCGTCCCCTTGGAGACGTCGCGATGGGCGAGAACCGCCTCCATCAGCTGGTAGCCGACCTTATAGAACTGATGCAATGACGACAGGGGATACTGGAAGATCATCGCGATGTCGTCGCCACGGATCGCGCGGAGCTCGTCATCCGGGAGGGTCAGCAGGTCGCGGCCCTCGAACAGGATTCGCCCCGAGACACGCGTCCGCCTGCTCCGCGTCAGGCCCAGCGTCGTGAGCGCAGATACGCTCTTGCCCGACCCCGACTCACCCACGATCCCGAGCGTGGTGCCGGCTTTGACCGTGTAGGAGACACCGTCGACGGCGTGCACGATGCCGTCGTCGGTGTGGAACTCGACCTTGAGCTCCTCGACTTCGAGCAGGAACTCGCGCGTGCTCACGAGTAACGCACCCGCGGATCGATGAAGGCGTAGCCGATGTCGACGAGCAGGTTCAGCGTCACGATGAAGAACGCGCCCATGAGCACCGTGCCCTGAATCATCGGCAGATCGTCGTTCTGAATCGAGTTGTAGGCGAGGCGTCCGATGCCGGGAATGTTAAACACCGACTCCACGAGGATGACCCCACCGAGCAGTACTCCGATGTCGAGGCCCGCCGCCGTCACGATCGGCGTGATCGCGCTGCGGATCCCGTGGCGCAGGATCACGCGCCGCTCGGGCAGCCCCTTGGCTCGGGCGGTGCGGATGTAGTCCTCCGACATCACCTCCATGAGGTTGCCGCGCAGCAGCCGTGCATAGAAGGCGGCGAACGACGCGGCCAGCACGAACCAGGGCATGAGCAGCGAGGTGAACCAGTGGATCGGGTTCTGCGTCAGCGGCACGTACGAACCGGCTCCCGGGAAGAGCGGGACCTTGCCGATGTCGGAGGAGAAGAGGAACAACGCGACCAGACCGAGCCAGTACACCGGCGCCGAGATCGCGACCAGAGCGCCGCCCATCGCGAAGCGATCGAACTTCGAGCGCGGCTTGATCGCCGAGATCGTGCCGACGGCGATGCCGATCACGAGCCAGATGACCGCGGCGCCGAGCGCGAGGGACACCGTCGCCGGGAGATCCGAGAAGATCTGCTGCTTGACCGAGATGTTGTTCTGGTAGCTGTAGCCGAAGTCGAAGTGCAGCACCAGCTGCTTCATGTAGTCGAAGTACTGGACGTACCATGGCTTGTCGAGCCCGAGCGTCTTGCTGATCTCGGCGACGAGCGCCGGGCTCGGCTGGTGGCCGGCACGCAGCAGCGCCGGGTTCGCCGTCGGCAGCAGGTAGAAGATGATGAAGGTGAGCAAGCTGACCGCGAACAGCAGCACGATTACCCAGAGCAGGCGGCGGATGATGTAGGTGGTCACGTGTCAGGAGTCACGACGGTCCCGCCGCTTGGAGGCGGCGGGACCGTCGCAGGTCGTCGTTATCGGGTCGCTGTCGTCCTTACTTGAGCGAGCTGTTGGTCAGGTCCCAGTCCCCGCCGTTGAACTTCCAGGTGACGCCGTTGACGTCCTTGGAGTTGAACGCCACCTCGTTGTCCCACAGCCAGGGGATCACGTAGGCCTGTCCTTCGATCTGGGCGTCGAGCTTGCCCCACACCGCGGCGCGCTGTGTCGGATTGGTCAGCTCCACCGCCTTGTTCATCTCGGCGTTGAACGTGGGGTTGTTCGCCTGTGCCATGTTCACGTTCCCGACGGGAACGATGTTCCCCCCGTTGAACACGGGGTCGATCATGCTCTGGGCGTCGAAGAAGTCCTTCCCCCAGCCCAGGTTCGGACAGATCGCGACCTTCGCCTTCGGCACCTCGCAGAACTTCGAGTACATCGTTGCGTGCGGGACCTCTCGGAAGGTGAACTTGAAGCCAAGGGTCTCGAACTCCGACTCGATCGCCAGCGCGGTGTTGCCGGCCGGAACGCTGTTATCTCCGAT
>PMOY01000230.1:23689-50915 GCA_003165655.1 Solirubrobacterales bacterium | reverse complement strand
CGCGTCAAGACGCTCCACCCCAATCTCTACGCCGGACTCCTCGCTGTGCGCTCCGACGCCTCGCATATCCAGGCCGCCGACGAGCACGATGTGGAGTTCGTCGACCTGGTCGCTGTGAACCTCTATCCGTTCGAGCGCACGGCAGCGCAGCGCGGGGTCTCGGAGTCCGAGGTGATCGAGAACATCGACATCGGCGGCCCGACGATGATCCGCGCCGCGGCGAAGAACTTCGCCTTTGCGGCGCCGGTCGTCAGCCCGGCGAGCTACGACGCCATCCTGGCGGAGCTGCGCGAGTCAGACGGGCGCCTCTCACTCACGACACGCGAGAGTCTGGCCGCGGAGGCATTTGCGTACACGGCCCGCTACGACACCGCGATCACGCGCTGGTTCCAGGAGAAGCGCGAGGACTTCCCGTCCCTGTTCGTGCGCGCCTACGAGAAGGAGCTCGACCTCCCCTACGGCGAGAATCCACATCAGCGAGCCGCTTACTACTCGCAGGTCGGTGCGCGTGTGCACGTGCTCTCGATGGTGAGCCAGCTGGGTGGCAAGGAGCTCTCGTTCAATAATCTGCTCGACCTCGACGCGGCACGTCTACTGATCGGGGAGTTCCGGGTCCCCGCCTGCGTGATCATCAAACATGGCAACCCCTGCGGCGCTGCCGTCAGCACCACCGCCATCGAGGCGTACGAGCGCGCGTTCGCGTGCGATCCGATGTCGGCGTTCGGCGGCGTCGTCTGCCTCAACCGTCCCGTCGACGGGCCGCTCGCCAAGGAGCTCGCGAAGCAGTTCATCGAGGTCCTGTTCGCTCCCGCCTACACGGAGGAAGCGCTCGAGATCCTGTCCCAGAAACCGAACATGCGCATCCTCCGCGACCAGGAGCGACGTACCGTCGGCCAGCTGGAACCGAGTATGCGTCAGGTGATCGGTGGCATGCTCGTCCAGGACCGCGACGCCAATCTCGAGGAGGTCGGCGAGACTCAGGTGGTCACGCGGCGGCGCCCGACCGAGGCAGAGCGCAGCGAGCTCTCGTTCGCGTGGAAGGTCTGCAAGCACGTGCGCTCGAACGCGATCGTGCTGAGCAAGGACCTCGCGACGGTCGGCGTCGGCGCCGGTCAGATGAGCCGCGTCGATTCGGTCCGGCTCGCGATCGAGAAGGCTCGGTCGGATCTCCGCGGCGCGGTGCTGGCGTCGGACGCCTACTTCCCGTTCCCCGACGGGCCGCAGATCGCGATCGAGGCGGGGATCACGGCGATCATCCAGCCCGGCGGCTCGGTTCGGGACCATGAGGTCATCGAGGCGGCTGATGCCGCTGGGATCACGATGCTGTTCACGAGCCGGCGCCACTTCAGGCATTGATCGAGTCGGGGCGTTGACCAAGATCCAGCGACTCGCCGGCGATCCCGCCTCGCCCTGGGAGGAGCCGTTCGGCTTCAGCCGCATCGTCCGCGCGGGTCAGCTGGTGATCATCGGCGGCACCACCTCGGTTGACGGCAACGGCATGGTGCTCGGGCGCACGCCCTACGAGCAGGCGGTCGAGATCTTCGGCAAGGTCGGACACGAACTGCCGCGCGTCGGCGCGCGGAGGGAGGACGTTGTGCTGACGCGAATCTACGTCACCGACATCTCACGCGCAGACGAGGTGGGGCGGGCACACGGCGAGTTTTTCGAGGACGCCCGCCCGGTGATGACGATGGTCGAGGTTACGGCGCTGATCGACCCGCGGATGCTCGTCGAGATCGAGGTCGTGGCGCAGCTTGCGGGCGCCGACTGAGCGCCACTGGCGGGCACGAGCCTAGCGGGCGCCGCGGGCGCTGTCGCGGCACCGCCGTCGTGCGGACCGCTGCCGAGATCGGGCGCCAGAGTCGGCCGCGGTCGTAGACTTCTGGGCCCGCCCCCATGGTGTAGAGGTAAGCACGCCAGCCTTTCACGCTGGTAGCGGGGGTTCGATTCCCCCTGGGGGTACTGACTGGCGCCCAGCGGTGCCCCGACAGCTGTGTGTCGGGGTCGCTCCGCGCTCGGCCGACACCGCCGTGCGCGGAGCGAGCAGTCGGATCGTCGGGGGAGCGCCTAGCATGGCGAAGCCCCCGTAGCTCAACTGGCTCGAGCAACCGCCTTTTAAGCGGTGGGATGAGGGTTCGAGTCCCTCCGGGGGCATGTATCTCCGGTGGCCCTCGGCGAGACCGAGCCCTCAGCGCGGCTGTGGCCCTCGGGCCGTGGGTGCTCTCGTCCGCGGCGTCGGAACCTTGAACAGGCCACCGACTCGAGCCGCGAACATGATGTCCCCGCCGAGCGCCATCTTGCCGCCGAAGTACGCGCGCATTGGATCGAGAGTACCGGTGGTCAGCTTCAAGAAGTCGACGGCGTCGATCGTGATCGTGAGGATGGGAGGCTCGCCGCTCGATCCCCGGACGGTGCGCGCCCGTCCGTCGGCGATCAGGAGCCTGAAGTCGTCAGTCCCCCCGTCCCGGCGGCCTGCGATGCGCCAGAGCACTGCCGCATTCATGCCGGCAGCGCGCCCGCGGTCGAGCTGGTGCGGCATCTGCCAGAAGACGCCTTCGAGGATCGCCCGTCGCGCTGGACTGCGCATCACCCGCTCGAGCCGTGCATCGGGCGTCTCGTCAACCAGCCGCACAAACCGATCGGCGAACCGTGCCGGGGCGCGCGCCAGGCCGCGGCCGGCCGCGGCGATCAACGGATGCGGGTCGCGCCTCGAACCATCCATCCCGGCGATGCTACCCGTCCATATCCGCGACGGCGCCGGGCCCCATCAGCACCGCCATCGCTCACGGAACCTTCCGAAGAACGATCGCGTTACTCGCTGCCCAGTACCATGCTTCGCCGTCCGGGCGGTTAGCTCAGCTGGTAGAGCGCCTGCCTTACAAGCAGGAAGTCGGCGGTTCGAGCCCGTCACCGCCCACTGGAGAAGTCGCTGGAAACAGCCGGGTTCTGCAGATCGACTGGTGGTCGAGGAGATGGTCTGTGTTCCCCACGGATGTTCCCCACGCCCGGGCGATCGTCCCAAACGTGAGACAAGCAGCGCCAGCGACCAGGCTTGCTTCTCCTCGTGACGGCCCTGTCGGCGTGGCTGTTGCGTTGCGGCATATGTGGAGCTATCTGCCCCCGCGCGACGATGTGGCCGCAGGCGAATGCAGCAGAGCGGCGAGCCCTGCCGGCCCGAAACAACCGGGGCTTCTCCATCCACGACAGCACGAGGCGCATCGGCAAGGCCGCCCGCCCAGGTCTCAACTTCTGCTTTGGGCAACGGGAGCGGAGGCCGGCCATACACTTCCCGGCTGGCGACCAAGCGGGAGCACAATGCCCGCGAGCGTCGCCGTTAGCTGATCGTTGCCGTGGCGACGTGGTACAGGTCCGAGCCCTGGTCGGGTCGTTGCGGCGGCGTGAAGTAGCGCTCGCCGGCCTGGCGCGTCGAGAGATCGCTCACGAGGCAGAACCCGTGCGTGCGCAGGTAGTCGTGCAGACCTGCTGGGGACAGGCCGGAGATCCAGGGCTCGTCCCGGTTGGCGGTGCCGTGCATCCATCTGGCGGCTTCGGGGAATCGATCGTGCTCGCCGCTCACCACGGCGTCGTCGACGTAGGTGAACACCAGCGTGTCGTCTTGGCGTCCCGCGTGGTGGATCGCTGACAGCGTCTTGTCGACGGCCTCCAAGGACAGATATTGGGTCACGCCCTCCCAGAGAAACATGCTCCGCTGAGCAGGCTGATAGCCGGAGGCGATCAGAGCGGCGGTGAGGTCGTCGCGCTCGAAGTCGACCGCGACGTACCTTGGCGCCGTCGCCGCGGATAGCTCGGCGCGGGCGAGGACAGCCCGCTTGTCAGCCTGGGTATTGGGGTGGTCGACCTCATAGACCGCGCGGTCCGATAGACAGTCCAGACGGTGCGCACGTGTGTCGTAGCCAGCGCCGAGGATCACCAGCTGGTCGATCGACGGTGCCACTTCGCCGATGAGATCGTCGATCAGCTTGGTGCGAGCGATCGCGGAGGCTCGGGGCCCGGGACCACCGACGAGGTCATAGATCGCCTCGATCGCACGACGCACGACGACGAACCGGGCGCCCCACAGCGCGACGCGCCACGCGGGCGAGACGAACCGCTCGGCGAGGGCGTCGTAGAACAGCCTCGTCTGAGCGGGCCGCGCTGACTCCAGGCCGCGCTGGACGGCCATCAGCCGCGCCGTTCGGCTCGGTCGAGCGACGTGGTTCTGTCCGTCAGCAATCATCGGACAGATAAGTGTATGCCATATACTTATCGTTGTGGGTCGACCGGCTCGAATCGATCGCGTGCGCGTCCTGTCAGAAGCTCTCGCGCTTGCCGACGAGCGCGAGCTCGACGCGGTCACGATGGCCGCGCTCGCCCAACGCCTAGGCGTGACGACGATGGCGCTCTACCGGCACGTCACGAACAAGGCCGACCTGCTCGACGGGCTCGTGGAGCTGCTGCTCGCCGAAGCCGTGCAGCCCGCCCCCCAGCTTGCCTGGCCCGAACGGCTCGCCGCGTTCGCGACCGATCTGCGTGCGACCGCCCGCCGGCATCCGAGCGTGTTTCCTCTCCTGCTCGAGCGACCTGCGGCCACCGCCGCGGCCCGTCAAGCACGCGACGAGATCAGTCTGGCGCTCGCGGACGCCGGCATCCCCCAGCAGGACACAGACCAGATGCAACGACTGCTGAGCACCGCCATCCTCGGCTTCGCGCTCAGCGAGGTCGCAGGCCGCTTCGACGCCCAGACCGCCCCGCAACGCGACGCCGACTTCGAACTGCTGCTCGAAATCCTCACCGAGTCGATCCAATCGCGACTTCGGGCCTGACACCAGCCGCCGGCGCCGCCAGCCGAGAGTGCTGCTCGCACGAACCAGCAGCACGCTCACGGCATCGACGAGCTCGCGACACTCCTGCTCGCGGACACACGCAGCCACGAAGACGTGCTCGCCTTCGATGCCCGCGAATGCGAAAGCGAGTCTCCACCCGCGGCGTGCGCGTACACCTTTTGTTCGCCACGAGCGGAGTGCGACCAGCGACGCCATGGCTGCCGGCGAACGTGACGCCAGCACTGCTTGCCGCGCCAAGGAGGTGCCATGGTGCCGAGTTAGAGCTGCGCGCGTGATTGTGAAACCGCGTCTCGGCTCCGGCGAGCGTGTGTGTCACGACAGAAGCCGCGTTCGGCGTTCGTCACCTGTCCAGTTATCTACGCGCTCTCAGCCGACGTCGGCCAGCTCACTGCGTTTGCTCCGCTCCTTCGGTCTGACCGCCCTCCATCGAGATCGCGCCTGAACGATCGCGGAGCAGACGGTGGTTGCCGCACATTCTGGGTGCCGGGCTTCGGTGGTGTTCGGCTTTGAGGTGGACATGGTTGCGTCTCCTTTGCGGTTTGGGATCTGGATTGGTGTCGGCAGATCAGTCGGCGCCAGCGAGCGCTGGCTGGGGCTCGCGGACCGTGGTCTTGGCCACGGCGTCTGTGAGCTCGTCGCCGTGGATGAGCACGAAGATCGCTGGGAGCGCGAGCAGCGCGACCGCGCCGAGCACCCAGAACGCGGACTGAAAGCCGCCGGTGAGCGCCGTGGGTGCGGCGGTGCCGGCCTGGAGGAGCGTCTTGGTGTGGCTCGCTGCGACGCCTGAGGCGATCGCGATCCCGATTGCTCCGCCGAGCTGCTGGGAGGTGTTCAAAAGCCCGGCCGCGAGCCCGGCCTGGTGCTCCTGAATGCCCGCGAGCGCGGCGATCGAGACTGGGATGAACGAGAATGCGGTCCCGGCGCCGGCGACCACCATCGGGCCCGCGAGGTTGGCCAGGTAGTGCCCGTGGACGGGCACCTGAGTTGCCCAGATCACGCCCGCGCCGATCAGCGTCATCCCGATCGCCATGACGACCTTAGCTCCCACGCGCGTCACCAGCAGCTGCGAGAGACCGGCGAGCGCGATCGACGTCAATGACGTGGCCAGCCACGCTACCCCGCTCTGAAGCGCGCTGTAGTGAAGCACCTGCTGCATGTACAGGGTGCCGACGAAGAACAGCCCGAAGACGCTGCCCCCCAACAGCAGCCCGGCGGTGTTCGCACCGGCGAGGGTGCGCAGCCGGAAGATCGAGAGCGGCAAGAGCGGCGACTCGACCCGGTTCTCGATCACCAGGAAGGCAACGAGCAGAGCCGCGGACGCCGCGAGCAGCGCGATCGTTCTCGTGGCGCCCCAGCCGTACTGCGGTGCCTGGGAGATCGCGTACACGAGCAGCACCAGCGCGCCTGTGCCGGAGATCGCGCCGAGCACGTCGAACCGCCGGCGCGTCGTGGCGAGCCGGCTGTCGGGGACGATCCGCGGCGCGAGCGCCAGCGCGGCCGCCCCGATCGGGACGTTGAGATAGAAGATGTACTGCCATCCGGCGTACCGGGTGAGAACCCCGCCGGTGATCAGCCCCACGGTCGCGCCGGTGGCACCGAGCGCGCCCCAGATCCCGAGCGCCTTGTTGCGCTCGGCGCCCTCTTGGAACATGTTCATCACGATCGACAGGGCAGAGGGCAGCATGACCGCCGCGCCCAGGCCCTGAACCGCCCGGCTTCCGATCAGGAACGCCTCGCCGGTCGCGAGCCCGCACGCCAGCGAAGCCGCCGTGAACACCGACAAGCCGAGCATCAAGACCCGGCGGCGGCCAAGCAGATCCGCGGCACGCCCTCCGAGCAGCAAAAAGCCGCCGAACGTGAGCGCGTAGGCGGTCACCACCCATTGCAGGCTGGTCTCGCTGAAGCGAAGATCCCGGCCGATCGTCGGCAACGACGTGTTGACGATCGTCAGATCGATGACCACCATGAAGAACGACACCGCCAACAGCGCGAACGCGCGCCAGCGGTTGATATTTGGGGTCAGCAGAACTGGTTTGTCTGCGATTGTCATTACGGCCTCCTATGCGGTGTTGCTCGTTGTGGTCATCACCTCTGTAGGCGACGGGACGCCGCGAAATTCAGCGACGAATTTCCGCCGCCCTCGACGTCTATAAGACGATGGCCAACAACGACAGGTTCAATGCGAGGATGCGGACATGACCCAACGCACGCTCACGCTGGCCCGTGCCGGAGACGAGAACGCGTTTCGTGAGCTCACCGACCCCCACCGGCATGAGCTCCAACTGCACTGCTACAGAATCGTCGGCTCGACCCAGGACGCAGAGGACCTGGTCCAGGAGACACTGCTGGCCGCTTGGCGCGGACTGGACCAGTTCACCGAGCGGGCCTCGATCCGGACCTGGCTGTACCGAATTGCCACCAACCGATCGCTTGATGCGCTGCGAGCCAACGCGCGCCGGCCACAGCGCCTCGAACCGTTGAACGACCCGCCCACACCCAGCCGCATGACCGAACCGATCTGGCTCGAGCCCTACCCCGACGCGCTGATCGAGGGAATCGCTGACGACGCACCCGGGCCCGAGGCCCGCTACGAGCACAGCGAAGCGACAGCCCTCGCGTTCGTGGCCGGTCTCCAATATCTCGCACCGCAGCAACGGGCCGTTCTCGTCCTACGGGACGTCCTCGGCTTCCGCGCCGCCGAGGTGGCCACGATGCTCGACACCGGCGAAGCCGCCGTGAACAGCCTGCTGCGCCGCGCCCGTGCCGCGCTCGAGACCCGCCTGCCCGCTACCGCGCGAGACCGCGCGCCGCTGCCTAACTCCCGGCGCGAGCGCGAGGTGGTGGGGCAATTCGCCAACGCGATCGAGGACGGCGACATCGACACTGTCGTCGCGTTGCTGACCGACGATGCCTGGCTCACGATGCCGCCCTACCCCTACCAATACCAAGGCGGTGCGGCAATCGGAAACTTCCTACGGGTGCGCGGCGCGGTCCACCAGACGCCGCTGCGGCTCGTGCCGACCCGGGCCAACGGTCAACCCGCTTTCGGCTGCTACCTCCCCTCCCCGCACTCCG
Organism: Solirubrobacterales bacterium; assembly: GCA_003165655.1. Taxonomy (GTDB): domain Bacteria; phylum Actinomycetota; class Thermoleophilia; order Solirubrobacterales; family Solirubrobacteraceae; genus Palsa-465. The sequence goes on along the minus strand of PMOY01000230.1, from coordinate 42,996 downwards.
GCATCGCGCGCGCCACTGGGCTGCTCGTGCTCACGCTCGCGGGAAGCAACATCGCCGAGATCACCTTCTTCGCCGACAGCAGCGTGTTCCCCCACTTCGGGCTCCCCCGCACTATGCCCAAACACTAAGCGCCGGCTACCACCAGGTCGGTCGCGCCTCAGCGTTAGAACGGGAGACGGGCGTGAGCCACTGGCTCGACGACGACGCCCGTGGCCTATCCGATGGCCGCTACAACTGCCGCCAGGTGCTCCGGCGCGGCAGCTTGGTCGCCGGCGGAGCGCTACTCGCGTCCGTGACCACACCGATCGAGAATGTGGTCCGGGCCACCAGTCGCACCGGCGTCCCTTGTCCCGACTTCAACTCACCGTGCCTGTCCCCGAACACCTGCTGCGGAGGCGACAAGTGTTGCGATAACGCAACGGAGTTTTGCTGTGGCGGCGGCTGCATCAAGCGACACCCCTGGGTCGCCTGCTGCCACGGCGCGGGCACCTACGACCCGAAGATCGAGAAGTGCTGTCCAAATCCGTCAGGCCAGTTCCATGCCTGCGACAAGTCCGAGAAGTGCTGCGGCACGCGCGACTGCTGCAACAAGAGCGAGCAGTGCTGCCACTCGGGGAAGCTCGCCTACTGCGCCCCCAAGGGCCACTGCTGTCCCAAAGGACAGCACCGTGTCGCCTGCGGCACCGGCAAGCGCCTGTGCTGCCCCGACGACGAGAACTGCTGCGGAGGAACCTGCTGTAAGACCGGCCAATGCCACAACGGGAAGTGCAACAAATCTGCGTGTTCGCCGTCGAACCCGCACGGCACGTGCCCTTCGGGCCAAACGTGCTGCGGCGGATACTGCTGCCTCACGGCCAACTGCTCCGACGGCCAGTGTTTCGAGCCCTGCGGGCCCTCCTGCGGCCGGCCAGGTGCCCTCGCGCCCTGCGGTGGAGGTGCCAACTATGACGGCTGCTGTGGCGAAGGTGAGTGCTGTACCGCCAACTATGCGGAAAACGGAGTTCCCATATCCAACATTTGCTGTCCCTATACCCCCAGCTTCGCCTCACTCGCCTGCTGTGGAGTGTGTTGCCCACACGGGCTAACTAGTACGTGCTTCGGTTGGCGGTGCGCCACTACCTGAGTTGTTGGGCATGCCACTGCGCGGTATTAGCGCCCCTCCAGCCGACATCGAGGCCCGCCACCGCCGCGGGCATCCGGTGCTTAACCCTTGACAAACGGCTCTTCACAAGGGTTTAGGTGGCGCGGCGTGGGCTCGTGCCGGTTCGCTCGGGCAGACGGTCAGCATCGCTGGTCGTCGTTTTTGGGTCGTTTCAGCGCTTTCGGTGAACGGTTGGATACCACCAAGAACGTTTGGCTCGAGCTCACAGGTCCGAGCGGAACCGGCCGAGCCTCGGGCTGGGCATCGCATAGCGGCTCACCGCCCTACCACCACCGTCGGGAACCGTGCGTTCTCCAGGGACGGCGAGTCCGGCACCGTGAGCACTGCGCTGGTCTACTACGTCGGCAGCCAGCACGCCAACGTCCACGTACCCGTCGATTGAGCTCTCCGGGCTCCTGCGTCGCACCAAGATGAGTCACGCGGCGGGCGCTCGTAGCGCGGGCGCATTCGGCGAGAAGGAGCTGCCCGACGCCAGCGCGTCCCGTGGCCGCAACAGCGGCGAAGGAGGCGTGAGTCGGGGGGCAACCTTTGGGTCGCGGTCAGCTTTTTGCGACACCGTCGCCCACCGTGACGGACTTCGAATGTGACTACTGGTGTGACGATCAGAACCGCTCTTCGGGCATGTGACACCGGCGGCCTATTGAATGTCGTGAGGTGGGCGTGCTTTGGACGATGTGACGTGTTGTTGGGCTTTGGCGTGGGCGGCGGCGATGCGGATGAGGACGGTGGACCAGGTGCGAAACGGTCGCCAGGTCTCAGCGAGCTGGGTTAGGCGTTCCAGCGACAGTCGTTGGGCGTTGTAGAGCTCGGCGGCGTAGTTGAGCGTTCGGGGTTCAGGGATTCTGAGCGGCGCGTCCGCGAAACCGGTTGCGCGTAGGACGATGAGGCTCGCGTAGAACGGTCCGATGCCCTCGAGGGTTTGTGCGTAGATGAATGCGTCTTCTGGTCCGCGGGACTTCAGCGCGTCGGCCTGTAACTCAGCGCCGGCGTCGGCGATCTTGTGTAGGCGTCGTGCCTTGGTCGGGTCCAGCCCCGGGAAGTTGGTGAGGTCACTGAGTGCGTNNGCTGATCGCGGTGCGTGTCCGGGCGGCGGCCGCCGACGGTTTCCGGGCGGAGATGATCGACCACGCAGCGGCTTCATAGGGGGAGTGAAAGAGCACCGGTCGATGTCCGGGAAACCGCGTTTGCAGCTCAGCGATGACGCGATCGCGCTCGCCGACGCCCAGGAACTCGTTGCCGTCATAGTCGATGGAGATGATCCGCGCGATCTGTTTGAGTGCGAGCTCGGGATCTGCCGTCTTGGTGCTTTGCAGCTCGACGGTGATCTCCTGATCGGCGGCGGATTGGCGAAGGACCGCACCGGCGTATCCGCTGCCCCCATCAACCGGGAACGCAAGCCGCATAGCACCGTCGAAGCGAAGCGGCTGGCCTTCAGTCGGCCCAAAGCCAAATGTCGCGGCCGCCTCCAGCGAAAACGGTCCTACGGGAACCAACCGCGCGGTGTGCGAGCTGGCGGTTGGACGCGGTGAAGGGGTCATCGTTCGGCAGAAGCGAGCAGGGTTCGCTCGCTGGAACGTAGTGTCGCCCGCGATCTGTGTCAAGATCTTGACGTGCCGCGAGTTGATATCGACACCTCGATTGGCTACGCGTTGAAACGGACCGCCACGGCGTTGCGGACGGCGATGGAGGCCTCGCTGCGGTCCCTTGGGCTGAGCGTGCCGCAGTATTCATGCCTGGAGATCCTCAACGCCCGGCCTGGCATCTCAAACGCGGACCTAGCCCGGGCTGTGTTCGTGACCCGCCAGGCGATGCATCAGCTCCTCGGCGGCTTACAAGAAGCCGAACTTGTCAGCGCCGGCGGCCAGGGGCGCGTCCAGCGTTACTCCGTGACCCCCGAAGGACAACGCATCATCACGGCCGCATCAGCGGCCGTCGCGGCGGTGGAGGAACAAATGCTGTCTGGCTTGCAGCCATCAGAGCGACAGCGGCTGCATAGCGACTTGGAGAGGTGCACCACAGCTCTCGGTGAGGACACCTTCAAAGGAGCTTCTGATGCCCGCTACTGGGCCCGACTTCATCTCACTTCAAGTCCGTGACCTCGAAAGCTCCGCCGCTTTCTACGAGCAGTACCTCGGTCTGGTCCGCAACCCCGCAGGCCCGCCGCACGCTGTTGTCTTCGACACCAAGCCGGTCGCATTCGCCGTCCGCGATCCCCTGCCCGGAGTCGATCTGAACGCCATCGAGCAGCCCGGGGAAGGCATCGCAGTGTGGTTGCACGCACCCGACGCCCAACAGATCCACGACGCGCTCGCTGACGATAGGGTCACGATCGTGACCGAGCCCTCCGACGGGCCGTTCGGGCGGACCTTCACATTCGCTGACCCAGACGGATACCAGATCACCCCGCACACCAAAAGCTAAAGCTCGGTCCACCTTGAGAACCGGAAATCGATCGCCGCTCATGCTTCCACGCCGAGCACAAGTTCCCCTGACCGCCCATGGCCCACTCCGAACGGAACCCAGCAAACCCGACGGCCCGAAGCCCCCTCCGCCGATGCCATGGCTTTTCGTCGTCCCGCGGAAAGGTCGCCGCGGCGCTGGATGGTTGCTGCAGCGGTTCGTGCCCGCAAGGGCTTGCGCGCGTCCGTTCCGCGCGTGTACGGTTGGAACGTACCTGCGGTCAACGAACAGATTGGGGGACTGATGCTGTTCCATGTGGTGTGGGATTTCGTCGATACCAGCGAGGACGGCGAACGCCGGTCGCTCGCGGTCTTCGCGAAGTGGCAGCCTCCGGCCGGCGCCGAGTTCAAGGGGTTCTATGGCTTCGCCGACGGTACGGGCGGCGTCGCGATCATCGAGGCCGACAGTGCTGCCACGCTTGCGCGCACGACGGCTCCCTGGACGCCATGGCTGCGTTTCACGGCGACCCCGATCGTACCGATCGACGAGTCCACCGGGATCGGTATGGAGGCAATCGCGTTCCGCGACTCGGTCGCGTAGCCGCCACGCTGCCAGCGGAGGTGGCGACTCACCATCGGTGCGCGTTTTGTGCGACTACGAGGGCTGGGCGGCGGGGCGGTGAGACACCCGCATCGTTGGGATCGCGGTACTCAACGCGAATTGGGTCGACGTGCTCGCCATCGCTTCGAAGGAGAAGAGATTTCAGGTCGGTGGACACGTGGCGTGCGCGCGCGCGTCCTAGACAGCGATGGCGTGCGGGGATAGCTTGCGCGCATGCGGAAAGTCATCAGCACGCCAAACGCTCCCAGTTCGCCCCTGTACAGCCAGGCGGTCAAAGCCGGTCAGCCCATCTACGTGTCGGGCTTGGTCGGCATCGACGTGAGCACCGGAAACCTCGCCGGCTCGACGATTCACGAACAGACACGGCAGGCGCTCCTCAACTGCGAGGCGATCCTGCGCGCGGCGGGGGCTACGTTGGAAGACGTCGTCGAGCCCGGCGTACTCCTGACCAACCCGACCGACTTCGCAGGCATGAACGATGAGTACGCGACGTGGTTCCCGGCCGAGCAGCCGACTCGCTACGTCGCCAAGCTCGGCGTCGAGATCCCCGACGTCCGCGTCTCGATCCGGATGACCGCGTTCGTCGGCTAGCTGTAAGACCCGAGGATGTCGGACGTTCTCACAGCTGGCGCTCGCACGTTCTTTGGGGTGCCGTCAGTGGCGGATCTGGCGGACGTGACCGCGCAGGTGGCGTTCCTCGGCGTGCCGTTTGACGGTGGCACGCCGCAGCCGGGTAACCGGACGGGGCAGAAGCTCGGGCCTGCAGCTGCGCGGCAGGCCTCCTGGGAGCAGTTCGCGTATGCCGAGTCACCGGAGGACGGCGCGATCGGTTGGTATGACATCGAAGCCGATCGCGATCGTCTCCGTGGGGTCACGATGGTCGATGCCGGGGACGTTGTGATCCAGGGAGCCGACGATCACGGCAATTTCGCGCGGATGCGCGAGGCGGCCAACCGGATCGTCGCCCGAGGCTGCGTCCTGGTTGCGGTTGGCGGCGACCACTCGATCAGCTTCCCACTAGTGGCCGGCGTAGCGGCCCACCGTCGAGTCGAGATGGTGCACGTCGACGCGCACGCCGACTTCTGGGATGAGCTGGACGGCTCCCGCCTCACCGGAGCGAGCCAGTTGCGGCGGATCGCCGAGCTCGCGGACGTCCTCGGCGTCACCGCGCTTGGGCTACGAAACGTGGAACGCGAAGAAGCAGACGGCATGCGCGAGCTTGGAGTGAGGTTCGCGACCACGCTCGATCTCATCGACCGCGGGCCCGCAGCGGTGGTCAACGAGCTCGTGCCGATCTGTGACGCGATCTATGTGTCGATCGATCTCGATGCCCTCGATCTCGGCCTCGTGCCCGGTACGACCCTGCCGGAGCCCGGCGGTCTGAGCTACCGCGAGCTGCGATCAACGCTGGCCGCGATCGCCCGCCGGGGTGAGATCGTCGCGTTCGACATCGCCGAACTGAACCCGCCAGCGGACAGCTCGGGAGCGACGGCACGACTTGCGACCTGGCTGATCACGCACCTTCTCAGCGAACTGTTCGACTAGGCCCACGCGAGCACGGATCGCGGCTCTCGACCCACGAGTCGTGGCGCACCTCGCAAATGACGGCAAGGTGCGCCGGCCAGACGACCGCATCGACGTGCGAGCGGTCGCCGTCGCCATCGAGCGCTTGCAAGCTCGCGACAAGCGATCCGGCCGAAGCATAAGCCGGACCCGAACGCGGCGAGACGCTCGCAGCCGAGCAATCTCGGAAGTCGCCAACCCGGCGTGCCTCGCTCCTGCTCTTGCACCACGACGAGGATCTTGCTCGCGCCGTCAAGAGACCTCAAATGCGCCGACTGGAGGGAGCAGCCCCCTCCCATCGGACCGGCGTCGAGTGCTGACACGACGCCTTTTGCGCCTGGTGACTAGCAGGTTCGTCGGTCCACGAACATCTGGCCCTGCTCTGTAGGGCATGCGCATCGGGGAGTTCGCCGTCACGTGTGATCATTCCCATCGTGCTGAGCAGCTTGGGATACGGGCCGCAGCCTGGTGCGGCGCGCCCGCGCCTCATTCGAGACCCGCCACCGCGGGTAGGCTCAACTGGTCACACCGTGCTCGCCCGGCCACCACAGAATCTCCAGGCGAAAGCCATCGGGATCGAACACGAAGAACGCCCAGTACCCGGGGATGTCACGGTCCTCCTGCGGCGGGAACTGGACTCTTGCATCAAGCTCCAGGCAACGCTGATAGGCCTCCTCGAGCTCTTCGCGTGTGTCCACAAGGAGCGCGAAATGCTCGATTCCCACCTCGTAGTACCGATGCGAACCGGCGTCCGCCTTGCGGAACCCTATGGCCTGGTCACCGATGGTTAGATACGCGACCTCCTCTGTGCCACGGTATGTGGGAAACCGGTCCGTGACCTCAGCGCCCAATGGTCCGAGCAGGCCCGTATAGAACGCAATCGATCGTTCGACATCTACAACCGCGAAGTCGACGTGATGAATTCCTCTGACGGCCACTGCGCGCTCCCTTCTCGGCGCGACCGGCGCATAGCCAGTTGCGCAACAGGTCCCATGGCGGATCGACCGGATGATGGTCGTCGGCTGCAAGCTACCCGCGAGTTGGCCTGCAGGGCAACGTGGACGCATGACAACTTCCCATGTGAGGGTGCAACGGCAGTCGCTCTCGCTTTCGCCGTAGCACGTGCCTGCGCGAGCCGACATCGCCAATCCCTGCGAAGCGCGGACTCCAGGGGTGCGCGGTGGATCGCCGGCGGCCGGTCCCGTCGCGCGTCCACTGCGTTGAAGTAGCAGCACATCGTCAACACCCACTACGGGAGGATTCAAATGGAATCCGTGCTGCTGGACGCCGCGGGCCATCACCGCTCGCCCGCGACCCCGCCTGGCTATCACCGAGGCCGGCCACTACGTAACAAGGGCGAGGAGTACCCGGCCGATCCCCCAACGGTCGAGGAGATCGTTGCGGTGATACGCACGATCGGTGACCGCGCCCAGGGCCACCGACTCCGCGATTTGATCGTGCTGCTCTGGCGCGCTGGGCTGCGGATCGGCGAAGCGCTGTCACCGCAAGAGACCGATCTGGATCGCTCTCGTGGCGGGGTGCTCGTCCGACGTGGCAAAGGTGGCAAGCGTCGCGAGGTCGGCATGGACCGATGGGCCTGGGAGCAGCTCGAGCCGTGGCTGGAGATCCGCCGGGCGACGAGCAGGGAGGTCATAACCGTGTGTTGCGTCCATTTGCCGCGCCCGGCGGTCCTGCTTTACTCGCGGCGCGAGCATCTCCCGCCTTGGTGCAGCTTCTGGAATCGGCCGTGAACGGCAGCCTGATCAAAGTGCCGGAATGGCGACGTTGCAGAAGTCTTGTAGCCCGGCCTAGAGGCCGGTGAGCCCTTGGTACCCCCCGAGGGTTGGATCCTGGATCCGGCGGCCGGGTGTGAACGACACCGAGGCGCGTGTGGTTCAGCTAGCGCGTGGCGATCGTCAGCTGGGTGAGATCGGCGAGGTCCGGGCCGAGTGTGTCCAGGGTCCAGCTCGACCCATCGGTCGTGTCGGCGGCGATGCAAAGCTGGCCGAAGGTGACCGCGAGCCCTCGCATCCAGACGTCGGGTAGCCAGCTGAACGGCAGCGAGACATGGACCCCGTCTGCGGTGCGGACGATCCTGCGTTGCTCCTCGGGTCCGATCATGGTGAGCTTGACCGTCAGCTGGGGCTCGCCGAGCCACGCACGCAGCGTTCTGAGCACCCGTCCATACAGAGCGGCGTCAAGCTGGGGCCGCGCGGTCTCAAGTGCGGCGTGCCCGGTTCGCATGCGCCGGGTCCAGATCGCGGCGGTGGTGGCCTGCAGCCGGTCCGGCAGTCGACCACCGGCTGCGAGCAGCCGCAGGGTCTGCTCCTCGGTCTGCCGGCGCGGCCCGCGGTAGTGGAACCTGAGCCGGTCAATGTCGATGTTGAGCGGGTCGGTGAGACCGCGGGAGGCCAGCGTGAGCACCTGTGGATCGTCGGCCCGTCGAGACCATGTGCGCAGCATCTCAAGGCAGGGGACGGTCTCGCCGGCCAGCGCGGCAAGCGTGACCTCGCCCTCAGGATCGCCGTGGTCGACGGCAATCAGCTCACCGGCCTCCCAACGCACGGTGTGGCTGTCCCCGCCACACAACACCGGGACTTCGGCTGTCGGGATACCGGCCCACCAATGACTCATAGGCTGTTCTCCTGGCTCTCTGGGAGTGAGACTGAGACGACCGCTTGGTGGGACTCGACGCACATGAGCAGGTCAAGGCGCTTGACGCGTGGATCCAGCGCTGGCCAGTAGCGCATCGTCCCCTGCGCCCCACCATCGCTGGCGCCCCAGACGGTCGGGACCCCGAGATAATGGTTTTCGAGGTCGTCACGCGCCCACCAGGCGACCGGCAGCTCGTCGAGGGCGCTGACGCCCAGCACGTTGGGGGCGACCTCGAACTCGACGCCGAAACCGGCCAGGTCAGAGGTGATCGAGTTCGCGGCAAACTGGACTCCGTCACATGAAGGCGTCACCGCGCCAAGAACCAGCGTCCACTCCGGACCATCGTCTGCTCCGAGACGGTCCAGCAGAGATCCCCACGGCTCGACCAGCGAGCGGGTGGACCCGCCCGACAGGCGGCGCTGATGGAGAGGACGACGCGGCATACGGGCCGCGACCGCCTGCAGGTCCTGTAACGGCAGCGACCCCTCCTCAAGTGCACCCGCGGCAACCAGCGCCTGGATCAGGGGCTCCAGATCGGTGGTCAGCCCGGACCGTGGGTCGGCCACGGCGAGATGACGCCAGAGAAACCGCTGCACCGGGCTTCGATCCTCGAGCGCTTCGATGCCGACCTCCCAGCGCGCCGTACGACGGTAAAGATCGACCCGGGTGCCGTCGACCTCAAGCCACGCGGCCTGCGGGGCGATCGTTCCGCGCAACTCCAACTCTCCGTCCACATGACCTTCGCCGTCTCGGCCACCGCTGCCAATCCGGACCGCGGGTCGATTACCGTCGGAGTCAATGATGTCGGGGGGCGTGGCCGTCCACGGGAAACCGTCCGGCCCTCTGAACAAGCGCCCAACTTGGCTTAAGCCCCGAGCGTCCAGGTAGCGGCGGTAACGCAACGTTCCCCCGTCAGCGGTGATGGCAAGGTCACGCAGCAGCACCTGACCTCCGCCGACCGGGATCTCTTGGTCGATCACCCTGGTCTGTCGCGGCATGACGCTGTCGGCCTCGCGGCGACGGAGCGGCGGATCGAAATGAACGAAGCCGGGCTTGCCAGACCGGATGCGGGTCGCGGTCGCGTAGTCATCGATCACCCGCCAAGCCCGATCAGCGGCAATCGCGCCCGCGCCGACCAGCGCGGCAGCGGCGCCCCGAAGCGCTGACCGGTGACGGGGCTGCTGCTGATCAGGATCATCAAGTAGCCGCTCGCCCAACCGGCGCAGGTAGACCTCAGCGTCGAAAGCCACCAATTCAGTGCCCAGCGTGACAGAACCGCACCAGACCGCGCGGCACGGATTCACAAGAGCGGATCCAGGCGATCACGGTCTCACCGGCTACACGCCCTCGCCTGCCAACCCGCATCCGGCGCTCGAGTCTCCACCGGGCTGCTCACCCACGAGGCAGACCCACGAGCGCGACCGAAAACACCATCGTCACGACGAGCCATGACAGGACCGAAGACTTCCCGTTCCACGAACAAGGGAGCGACTCGGCGGGGTGCTGCTCTCCGAGCGCTGCACCGCTGGGCCGGAGCGACGGGCCCACTATGCCGGGCATCGCGCCCTGGATGAGCCGGGACGCTCTGCCCCTCTGGAGGGACCGCATGTCCGATGCCGTGATCCTGCTCGACGCCGCCGGCCGGCGGCGCTCCCCGCCCGCGACCCCCGGTTATCTCGCCGGTCGCGCGCCACGCAACAAGCGGATGGAGTACCCGCCGGATCCGCCGCGGCCGGAGGAGATCGTGCGGGGTGATGCGCCAAGCGGGCCATGACCGCCATGGACTGCGCGTCCGAGCGCTGATCGCGGTGCTCTGGCGCGGCGGGCTGCGGATCTCCGAGGCGCTGGCTCTCAACGAGACCGACCTCGACCCCACTAGAGGCTCGGTCCTCGTGCGCCACGGCAAGGGCGATAAGCGCCGCGAGGCCGGCATGGACCAGTTCGGCTTCGCTCAGCTCGCCGCCTGGCAGGCGCACCGCCTGTTGCTGCCACCCGGGCCTTTGTTCTGCGTCATTGACGGCCAGACCCGGGGACGGCGCTGGGCGGCGACCGGCGCCCGTGGTGAGCTGCGCGATCTGGCGGCCGCGGCAGGAGTCAGGCGCCGCTGTGCGCCTCATCAGTTGCGGCACGCTCACGCGGTCGAGCTCGCCCGGGAAGGAGTCGCGGCGAACATCATCCAACACACCGACCTCGGGACAACATCGACCTACCTGCAAGGGATCGGCCCCATGGAGATCGTCGATACCGTCCGCTCGCGGCGAGCGCCGACGATCTCCATGACCGCCGGCCTGGACCTGTAGCCACCCATCTTCGGACTGCCGCTCAGCGGCCATTGGGTCGCCGAGCCGCAGTTCACGAGGGAACACCCCAACGGCGACAAGGCGGGAGCCGACGCGTGGGATGCGGCGCTTCGCTGTCTCGTTTGGTTGCCCGCGTTGTGATGTCGCGGGTCGCGCGGCTTGACAAAGTCTGAGCGCGTCGGCAATAGTTTGTCGCGGCGGCGACCGGTCGCCCAACTGCGGAACGTCCGCCCCAGTCGGAGTTCCATTGGCGAAGGGGATTCGCCCTCTCGGTCGTGGATGTCACAGGCCATCCTGCAACGCCGCGTCGCTGGGGGACGGCGGTGTCACGAGGAGGCTTGTCCATGGCCAGGAACGCCAGCTTCAAGAAGGTCGTCCGACGCCACGCCGGGCAGACGGGGCAGCGCTACACCGAAGCGCTGATGGACCTCGAGGGCCTCGGTGCGCGGATGAACCACGAGCCCGCCGGTGAGCGGCTGCTCGTTCATCTCCGGGCCTGCTACGGCATCGACGCTGTCGCGGCGACGAAGCTGAGTGTGCACAAGACCTACGTCTTTCGCATCGACCGCAACGACGGTGACCCCTGGGTTGCGCGAGCGTTTCCGCCTGGTCGCCCGCGGGTCGGCGTCGAGGGCGACGCCGCGATCCTGGGATTCCTCGAGCGGCACGGCTATCCCGCGGAGCGCCTGGCGGTCGAGAACGCAGCGTCTGACTTCGACGGCAGCGCGGTCCTCGTGACGAGGTTCGTCGAAGGCGTCCAGCTCCCCGACGGCGCGGAGAAGTTCGCCGTGATGGGTGAGCTGCTCGGAGGACTGCATGCGCTGCCCTACGACGATTCGGTCAGCCGCCCGGGTGGAGCGAGCGGCGAGGACCCGAGCCGGGAGGGCGCGCCGCACCAGGACCTGCTGGCCGCCCTTTCGTTTCTCGACGCTGTCGACACGAAGGTCGCGGCCGCCGATCGCGAGCGTTTCGAGCGGCTGAGGGACAAGGTCCGCTCGGCCGATGACGGTCACGGCCTTCCGGAGGCGTTGCTCCACGGGAATCTCCTCCATGCTCCCGATCACGCCGTGCTCAGCGAACACGGGCCAGTCGCGATCAACTGGAAGGCGTCCGGGCAAGGACCGCGGCTCGCCGACTTCGCCTACCTGATCTGGGGCACGGGCTCGTGGAACCCGCGTCAGCCCAACCAGGAGCGCATCGACGCCGCCGTCAACGCGTACGGCCGACACGTCGAGCCGACCGACGACGAACTCGACCGGCTCGAGGCGGTCATGNNCGCGAGTGGGGCTTCATCCGCCCATCCGAGTACTTCCTCGAAACCGCGGCCGCAACCCGAGCCGCGTTCGGTCGGTAGATCGTCGTGCGAGCGCCTTCGATCGTCCAACGGTCCCGTTCGGCGGTGCTCCGGTGAACGCGCCCCTGGAGGTTCCACCGGACGTCGTCGAACGGGTCCGCACGCTCTGCCTGGCACTGCCCGAGGTGACCGTGCGGATCGACGAGTCACGCATCAGAGCGAGATCGACAGCGCAGTCGTTCGACATCCGTCGCAGATCGTTCTGCCTGCTCGTGGCAACGGAGAGTCGGACCGGCGAGCCCGTCCCGCGCCTCGTGTTGCGTGTCGACCCAGACGATCGCGAGGCGCTGCTGTCCGTCGGCCGCCCGTTCTTCGCCACGCGAGCCGGCCGTGATCGCATCGGGGTGTTGCTCACCGACGACACAGACTGGGCGGAGATGCGTGAGCTCGTCACTGAGAGCTACCGGCTCCTCGCGCCGAAGAAGCTCACCGCGCTACTCGACCAGCGCTCGTCATCCAGCTCGCAGCGCCGGTGAACACGCGAGACGCCACAAGCGTGAGAGCCGAGTTGACGCCCCGAGGATCCGGCAGGCGCCCACTCCCGACCGCGGCACGAAAATCACGCCCGCCTTCACGAACAGGCAGAACTCTCGCCTGCTCCAAGTCGCGCGGGTCTCGCTTCTGCTCTGAGCCGAATGGGTTGCGTGCCCTTGGTCGGGGCGTGACTTCCCGCACGTATAGGATCGCGACCGTGACCTCGACGCCGATCACCCAGGTGCCAGAGCGAGACCGCGCGAGAGCGATCTCAACGATTGTGGCGGCGTTTGTCAGCGATCCAGAGGCTCCAGACCCGCCTTTGCGTTCGGACGCGCATCTCTTAGCCGACGTTGCGCGTCCTGCTTGCCGCGGAGGCTGACCTGTGAATGGTTGCCGTCCGGGGCCGGATCGGCTCGGCGTTCGCCGGGCCGACCGACGCCACACCCCAGCGGTCTGTAGCGTGGAGGCTTCTGCGCGATACGCGGTTCGTGCTGGTAGCGGACCTATGTAACGAGCTTCGCTGACCGTGGGAGGTCGTGACTCTTGACTGCTCTGGGGCTTTGGCACACTCGGTCATTCGACGTCAGGGGGTGCTAGCAGCTCGCGGGCGGCTTGGGTGGCGAGCCAGCGCTCGGCTCGCTCGTAGCTCCAGCCGTTCTCGTGGCGGAGCGTATACAGGGACCCGTACCCGAAGTAAAGCCACAGGACATCGGTCGCGTAGGCCACGTCGGCCCCCTGGCGGAGCCCGCCGAGGTCGGACAGTCGGCTTGCAATCGTGGCCACGCACTGCCGGTAGAACTCAGTGAAGGTCGTGAACTGTTCGGCCACGCCGGCGTCGTGCGGCGCGGTCGTGAGGAAGATCCTGACGACGTCGTCCCAGCGTTCGCGCATCTCGCGCGCCGCGCCGGCGAGCACGTCTATGACCTCGCGTGGATCTGTGCTGGCGCCGACGTGCTCGAGGGTAGCCCGGATTTGCGGGTCCCGGCTCCAGAGATCGAGGATCTCCAAGAGCAGCCCCTGCTTGCCGCCCGTTGAGGAGTAGACGGTGGCTGGTGCGACGTCCGCCTCCGCCGCGATGTCGTCGACCGTGGTCGCGAAATAGCCGCGCTCGGCGAACAGCTTACGAGCGGCATCGAGGATCGCTGTCCTCGTTTCCAACGCGTAGCGCTCGCGGCGGCTGAGCGGGCGGGCCTCTTCGGACATGCGCCGACAGTAGCGCTTGACATAGGGTCGCTGCGGCGAGTAGTCTCACCACACTTAGCTTAGAGACTCTCTTTACTCACTGAAGAGATCCTTTTGGGAAGTTCAGGTCCTGGCGTGTCCATCTCTCATTGGCACAAGCTCTACGCCTCGATAGTCGAAGCACCGCCGGCCGTCCTGTTCAAGCTGCTGTCCGACTTGCCCGACTACGGCGAGTGGCTTGCGCGGTCTGACCAGTTCGACGGCACGACCGAAGTCGAGCCATACCCAGTGCAACTCGGAAGCCGTTATCACGACGGGAAGCCGGACAAACCGGGGAAAAGCTGGTGGGGAACGGTCACGGGCTTTCAGCCACCGGGATCGCTCGACTTTCATCACACGATCACCGTCAGACAACTCCGGGCGACGGTCGACGTCCACATTCACTACTCCTTCGAGCCGGAGGCGGGAGACGAACGGCGCACCCGCGTCAGCCGCTGGCTTCTCCTTGACGTGACGATGCCGATCGCGGTGCGTCCGCTGCGGCGATTCATCACCTCAGCTTTCGACAAGGAGAACGCGCGGACGATGGCCGCGGCCAAACAGTACGCGGAGGCTCACGTGAACCTGCTTGAGGCTTGACGAAATCCCGGGACATGAGCGCACCAACGAGATCCTCCGTCTTAGAAGCGTTCAAAGCGCCCGGCGTTTGGGTTCCGCCGCTGGTCGTCGTGGCCATCCTGGTGTTCGTTATGACGCTGGTGTACCTCGGATCCGTGGTCGACCCCGCCGGACATTTGCACGGTTTGCCGGTGGGGATCGTGAACGAGGACAGCGGCACGACGGTGAGCGGCCGCCACGTCGACGTCGGTCAGACCGTCGCTGGAGAGCTCGAGCGGTCACCGGCGGTGACGAGTCGCCTGGCGCTCAGGCGAGGCGACCCGGCCGCGATCGAGCATCAGATGAACCTTGCCCGGGAGTACGCCGCCGTGGTGATCCCGGCCGGCTTCACCGTGTCGCTGCTGGCGATCAACAGCCCGACGGCGGTGCCGCGGACATCGCCCTCGAGCAGAAGCATCGAGCTACTGACCAATCCGCGTGCGGGGACGCTCGGTGTCAGCCTCGCTACCGGGGTTCTCGCGCCAGCACTGGCGGACGTGTCGGCCGCGATCGGCCGGCAGCTTCGTGCCACCAATCGCGGACGCCCGAGCGGCGCGGTCCAGACGCTGATCAGCGATCCGGTGATCGTGACCCAGGTCGCGTACCGGCCCCTTCCGCGCCACACCGCGCTCGGCCTCAGCGCGTTCTATATCGCGCTGCTGACGACGTTCTGCGGATTTCTCGGCGCCACGGTGGTGCATGTGGCCATCGATTCGGTGCTCGGCTACGCCACCACGGAAATCGGGCCTCGGTGGCACTTGCGTCAGCCGGTGCCGATCACCCGCTGGCACACGTTGCTAGCGAAGTGGGCGATGGTCCTCGCCTTGACGGCGATTCTCACCGGCCTCATGCTGCTCGCCGCCCGCTGGATCCTCCACATGGCTATGCCCCACTCCGGCGAGTTGTGGCTGCTCACCTGGTTCGCCGCCGCCGTCGTCGGCATCGGCACCCTAGTCCTGTTCGCCGCGTTGGGCACGTTGGGACAGCTGATCGCCCTGCTGATCTTCATCTACCTGGCGCTGGCGTCCTCGGGCGGAACCGTCCCGCTCCAGGCGCTGCCCGGCTCACTCAGCTTCCTCGCAGCGTTCGAGCCGCTCCGGCAGATCATCGGCGGAACCAGATCGATCCTCTACTTCAACGCGCGCGGCGCGGCAGGCCTGACGCGCGCGTTCGTTCTCACCGGCATCGGATTGGCCTTTTGGTTGTCGCTCGGAGCGGCGGTGACCAACTGGTATGACCGCAAGGGTTTTCACCGCGTCACGCCGGCGCTGCTGGACTACATTGATCACGCCGTCCGTGGCTACCGCGAGCAAACCGCACCCCCGACGAACCAACTGCAGAGCTCCACCGACCAGCCCGCCCACGACGGCTGATGGGAGGCCGGGGGCCGCACGGCATCCAGCCACGTCGATGGCGAACGAAAGCACGAAAACTGTGTTGGTCTCGCTCGGGGCGGGCCTCGGGATCGCGCTCACCAAGGTCGGCGCAGCGGCCGTCACCGTGTCGGCTGCCTGTTTCTCGCAGGTCGCGACGAGCAGATCGACCGCCGCCCTGTTTGCGCAGCCCTCCTTACTTGTCCCTCGGAGCCCTGTCAAGCGTTTGGGTTGTCCTGGGTCTGAGTCCGTCGCGTTGTTGGTGGTGCGTGTGCGCGTCGGAGGGGCGGGTCTTGTGCGCGCGGGCGCCCGGCCTTACTTCGGTCCACGATCCGGGTTGGTTCCGGGTCGGCGACATGATGGTTGATGGGTGTATCCCGCTGGGGTAAGCGTTGCGGCCGCTCGTTCTTTCGAGGCCGTCCACGATGTGTCGGCAGGAGGGTCTCGGGAGCCGGCCGCGGCGCATCGGTGTGAGCGAGGACTTGGCGCGCACGGACTGAGATGGGGGATCGTTTTGCAGGCGCCAGGGCGGCCTCGCCGAGGTCTCGGAGCGTGTGGTAGCAGCGTTTGAGGAGCTTGCGCGCGAGCGCGAGGCACGCGCGGTTACCCCCGATCCGCTCAGCGGCTTGGAGGTAGTAGTCGCGGTCCGGGCTTCGGGGATGCCGTGCCTGCTGCGCGGCCTCATACAGCGCCCAGCGCAGCGCCGGTGGTCCTTGGCGAGAGAGTCTGCCAGGCGCGCGGTGCGCGTCGGACTGCTTGACGGTGATGTCCAATCCGCCATAACGAACAGCGTCACGAGAGTTGTCAAACCGGCGGGCATCGCCGAGCTCGGCGAGGATCGTGACCGCGCACAGCTCGTCGATCCCGTAGTGCGCGGCGATCAGCGCCTTGCATCCGGTCTGCCGGCGGGCATAGTCACGCAGCTCCTTGGTGGCCGGGGCGAGCTGCACGTCGAGCGCGTCGATCATCGCCAGTGCGACGGTGACCTGCTCGCGCGCGGTCTGAGGCAGCCCCCTGCGCGGCGAGCCATTCGCGACCATCGGCGGTCATCAGGTCGCGCTTGTGTGGGCAGCCATGGTGATAGAGCTCCGACTGGATCCGCTGCTGCCACTCGGTCCGCTGATGCGAGAGCGTATGCCGGCAGCGGACCCGGGCGCGGAGATCGAGGATGTGCCCGGGCGGGATCCACGACTCCGCGACGAAGCAGAACCTTTGGCCCGGGCTTACTTGCCGGAATCGTCAGCGCGACTCCGCGTGGGCCACGCTGCTACACCTAGCCATCGAACACGATCCTCCCTTCGTAGAGGTGGCTTTAGCGCACGGGGTCCACCCCGAAGTCCGCGACGCCACCTTCAACGCCACTGCGACCGGCTGGGCCGAACACTTCGGCCGCCGCACGATCCTCCAGCGGCTCGCCCAGACACCCAAACGCTGACCCCAGCCACCGCGAGCGTCTGGATTTCCACCATGGTTCAAGGTCCAGCTCTTTCTGCGAGTCGACAGCGAGCGTCGGTGTTCGAGCGTGGCTCCGTTCGGGTCGAGGCAGCCACCTTGACCATGGCTCCTCGCACGATCCCGTCGCGTTGCGTGCACTAGGCATCAAGGTGACTGACGGCCCGGGTGGTAGCCTGACCAGTGTCGCAGGCCCCGAGGTGAAGGCCGAAGGTATCGAACGCAAGCGGTTGACCGCGTTGCCCCGTGTGGGCAGCTGGTGGCACCTACGCGCCGCGCTCAGGCTGCGGATCATCGGCGCGACCGTCCTCGCCTCTGCCGCCGTGGCGGCCTGCTCGGCTAAGCGGGGTCCCGCCTCGACGGCGCGTCCAGCTCCTTCCTTCCAACAGCTCATCGCGAGCGACCTCGCTTACGCGCAACAACAGCTGAGGGCGACAGTGGCCGCGGTCCCGGCCGATCGCTATCCCTTCCTCACGAACTCCTCCGGCAACTGGACGACGACCGATTCGAGCCAGTGGACGAGTGGATTCCTTCCAGGCGAGCTGTGGCTCATGTACCAGTGGACGCATGATCCCAAGTGGAAGGCCCAGGCCGACGCCCGCCAAGCCGGAATCGAGAATCAGGAAGGCAACATTTCCACGCACGATCTCGGCTTCATGTTTTTCACAAGCTTTGGGAACGGCTATCGGCTGACAGGCGATCCTGGATACAGGCAGGCCATGCTCGCTGCCACCCGCTCGCTCGCCACTCGGTATAGCCCGGTGGTCCGCTCGATCCGGTCGTGGGACAACGCGGCGTCAGACCCGTCAACTGACTTCAAGGTAATCGTCGACAACATGATGACTCTGAGTCTCCTTTGGTGGGGCGCATCACAGACAGGCGGTCAACGGGCCTGGTATGACATGGCTGTCAATCATTCCGAGCGAGCGATGCAGGAGAATGTCGCTCCCGGAGGGAGTATCTACCAACTGGTCATATACAACGCCGATAGCGGTGCCGTGGTGAGTCGCAGCAACCCGAACTGGTCTCGAGGGCAGGCTTGGGCGATCTATGGGTTCACCCAGGCGTACGAAGAAACACACGACGCGGCGTTCCTGGCAACCGCGGAAGACACCGCCAACTACTTCATCTCCCACCTGCCCGCCGATGGAGTGCCCGAGTGGAATCTCGATGCTCCGAACGCCCCGGACACGCCGCGCGACTCATCGGCCGCTGCGATTGCTGCCTCGGCACTGATCGAGCTCTCGCAAGACGTGTCGAACACCGGCGAAGCAACAAGGTTCCTGAGCACAGCGAAGCATATCCTGACAACACTCTCCTCACCCAGTTACCTGTCCCGTGGGACTTCGAGCGCGGCGATCCTGCTGCACGGTGCGGACAACGAGCCAGCTGGAAGCTCGGACACGGGACTCACGTTCGGCGATTACTACTTCATCGAGGCGCTCCTGCGCTATCAGGAGTTGGAGTCTTCGTGGACGAAGATCACCAGTGCGTCGACCAGCTCGACGCATCACACCGCAACCGTCAGCTTCAAGGTGATCGCTCCCGCGGTCGGCCTGCAGTGCGTCCTGACCAAGGACCCGACCAACCTGACGGAATCGACGCCGGCGTTCTCCTCCTGCCGCTCGCCGAGAACCTATAGACGCCTTGCTCCCGCTCGTTATACGTTCGAGGTGAGAGCGCGGGCTCTGGGACCGACGGCCGGATCGCTCGGGCCGATCGACCCGCTCGCCGGGCACGGGACACCGGCGACCAAGCGCTTGCGGATCACGTAAGAACCTGGGCACCGTCGATTCGACGTCGATCGAAGTCGCCAAGTTCTGTTGCCTGTTGGCCAGCCGATCGAGCAGCGGCTCAGTGAATCCTGCAGCCTGATTTTTGCGGCCAGGCTCGGCTCGGGTGCTCAGGCGGACTAGCCTGAGAGGTCAGACTGCGGCGGGTCGCCGCGCTCGAACCCCTTCACAAGATCGGCGGGAGCAGTACCGGGCATGTTGGAATGAATGCCGAGCAACTCCGGAGCGGCCTGTGCACCCATCGTCTGCGTGACCGCCGCACCCCAATCGCCGCCCTGCGCCACAAACCGGGTGTATCCCAGGCGCTTCATCAGCACG
>PMOY01000230.1:0-23649 GCA_003165655.1 Solirubrobacterales bacterium | reverse complement strand
TTCAGCTGCTCGATGATCGAGCCAGGCCACCCATGCGTCACGATCAGCGGCAGCGCGTCCTCATGCCGGGAGCGAACGTCAATGAAGTGAATGTCCAGCCCATCGATCTCGGTGATGAACTGCGGCAGCGCGTTCAGTTTCGCCTCGCACGCGCGCCAGTCATAGTCCGACCCCCAGTAGCTCGCGAGATCCTTCATCATCGCGAGCGGCACTCCCTGCGAGTCGTCGCTAACCATGTGCGCGTAGTGGTGGGCGAAGATCAACCCCTGACGCGTAAGGGGATTGTCAGCGTGTTCGAGGAAGCGGGGTTTGACGACGTTGGCGTGGCGGCTGACGCGCCCGACCTGCTCCGGAAAGCCGGTGCGCACACACCGGACGTGGTCATCGCCGACATCCAGATGCCACCCGGGAACACCGACGATGGGTACCGGGCGGCGCAGCAGATACGCCTGGACCTCCCCGACGTTGGCGTGATGATCCTCTCGCAGTACCTCGACGCGGACTACGCGCTCGAGCTTGTCGGCGACCGCGCCGAGGGCGCGGGGTACCTGCTCAAGGAGCGCGTCGGTGATCTGTCGGTGTTCACCGATGCGGTCCGGCGCGTGGCCCGCGGTGGCTCGGCGCTCGATCCCGACGTGGTTCGATCAATGATCGGGCGGCCTCGCACCGCCGGCCCGCTGGATGACCTGACGCCACGGGAGCGAGATGTCCTCGCCCTGATGGCGGAGGGACGGTCAAACGTGGGCATCGCCCGAGCACTTGGTGGTAACGGTGGGCGCGGTCGAGCGCCACGTGACCAGCATCTTCGACAAGCTTGAGCTGCGGATTCTGCCCGAGGATCATCGCCGGGTGCTCGCGGCGCTCAAGTATTTGAAGGGCTGAGTTCCGGGCGTGGGGATAACCCGATGGTGCGCGAGCGACCGAGGCTCGATGCTCACCGGGTGTCAATCTACGTTCGAGCGCAGATGGGATGCCGACGTCGGTCCTAATCGTCGATGACGACCCGGGCTTCGGTCGCGCGGCCGCCGAGATACTGGCGGATCGCGGGTATCGCGTTCTCGCACATGTGACCACCGCGGCGGAGGCGCTGGCCAAGTGCGAGCAGCTCGATCCGGACGCGGTGCTGCTCGACGTGAGACTGCCCGACGGCGACGGCGTGACCCTCGCCGAGACGCTCTGTGCGGGCCTCGATCGGCCGAGGATCCTGCTCGTGTCAACCGACCGGAAGGCCGTCTCGCCCGCAGCCTTGAGCCAGAGCGGAGCGGCGGCTTCGTCCCCAAGACCGAACTCGCGCACTGCGACCTGGACGACTATCTCAAGGCGTGAACGTTCCACGTCGCTCACGCGGGCAGCGGTATGCGAGCCGTCACCGTCGTGCCTGAGCCGCCGCCGCCAGGGCTATTCACCTCCACGTCCCCTCGAGCGCCTTGATCCGATCGGTCAAGCCGATCAGGCCGGTACCGCTGGAGCCCGGCGTGGCGCCGCCGATGCCGTCGTCGCGAACCTCGACGGTCAGTTCGCGGTCGGCCATGGTCACGCTGACCCAGGCAGCAGAGGCCGCGGCGTGCTTGGCGACGTTCGCCAGCGCCTCCGAGCAGAAGAAGTAGACGCTCGCCTCGAGTGGCAGCAAGAGCTCGAGAGCGGCGACATCAAGAGAGACCGGAATCGGCATACGGGCTGCGAGCGCCTCGAGCGCTGCCGCCAGTCCCCTGTCGGTCAGGATCGCCGGATGGATCCCGGCCGCGAGCTCCCGCAGATTCTCGATCCCGGCCGCCGCCTCTGCTGCCGCGACGTCGAGCAGCTCGAGCGCCCGGCCCGGGTTCGACGCGAACTTCTGCTGCGCGAGCTGAAGGTTGATCAGCGTGTTCACGAACTGCTGCTGGGCCCCGTCGTGGATATCGCGCGTCACCCGCTCCCGGGCCGCATCGGCCGCCTCGAGCGGATGGCCGGCACCACGCGTGTACCGGGCAGAGCCTCGCGGAGACCTCTACGGGAACTGATCCCCTGCTTCGTGAACACCTTTCGCAGGTGCCATTCGACCGTTCGTGGGCTGATGAAGAGCCGCGCTGCGA
Source organism: Solirubrobacterales bacterium (assembly GCA_003165655.1). Taxonomy (GTDB): domain Bacteria; phylum Actinomycetota; class Thermoleophilia; order Solirubrobacterales; family Solirubrobacteraceae; genus Palsa-465. The sequence continues at coordinate 21,577 of PMOY01000230.1, read as the reverse complement.
TCTCCGGGTTGGACAGACCCTCACGGGCCATGCGGGCGATCTGCTCCTCCTGTGAGGTCAGGTCGTCGCGCGTCTCGATGGTGCGCTTGCGGACCTTCTCGCCGGTGGCCAGTAGCTCGCGGCGGGCACGCTCGGCGAATGCCTCCATGCCGATCATGCCGAGCATGTCGTGGGCGGTGCGTAGCTGGACCCGTGCGTCGATCCGCCGCCCCTCGCGACGCAGCCACTCACCGTAGAGCAGATGTGCGCGGGCCAGTTCCGGCCGCAGACGCGTACGGCTCAACCGATCGATCGCCTCGCCATAGAGCTGCTCCGCGACCTCGCCCTCGCTCAGGAGCGCTCGGCAGCGTGCCTCGATTCCGAGCGCCCAGTCAGATTCGCTGCCGTGAGTGAACTCGGCGAGTCGCTGGAGCCCGTCGGCGGCCAGCCGCACCTCTCCGCTCCTGGCGGCCGCCTCGATCTCCTCGGGCAGTGCCCACACGGAGACGTGAATCTCAGGCTTGACTGAGGTCGCTTGCTGGGCCGCCGGCAGCGCCTCGTGGTAGCGACCGAGGCCGTCGTAGAGGATGGCGGACATCAGGTGCGCGTACTGCAACGCGGGTCCCTCACCTGCAGCGGTGGCGTCCGTGATCGCGGCGTCGATCAGCGCGCGGGCCTCGGCTTCCCGTCCTCGGCATGCTGCGAGCAGGATGGAGCCGTAGGGCGGGAAACGGCTGCTCGTCGTCTCGGTGACCGTGTCGAACTCGGCGTTCACCGAAGCGGCCGTGGCAAAGTCACCGCGCAACGTGATAGCTACGCCCTGAGCGCTCAGGGCGAGGGGCAGGAAAGCGAGCGCGCCTGCGTCGCGCGCTAGCTCGACCGAAACGGTGACCATGTCCCGCCAACTCTCGAAGTCCCACAGTACGACGGCGGCTGTCGCCGCCAACGAGCTCCATTGGAGGCCTTTTCCCACACTCACCTCTCCAGCGCGAACGGCACTCACCGCCCGTCTGAGCAGCGGTGCCGCTGCGGCACGCCCCTCCGTGATCAGCAGCGCCAGGCCATCGAGTAGCAGATCGGGCGCCTGCGGAGGGTGCGTTGGCTGGGGGGCGGCCAGGGCAGCGCGCGAGACATCGAAGATCAGGCCCCGGTCGGCAAGACCGCCCGCGTGCACGGCGGCGCCCCAAGCGTCCAGGTAGGTCCGGCGCGCCAGCTCGACGTCCAGGCGTTCGACCCGCCGGGCGGCATTGAGCAGCATCAGGGGAGCGTCGCTCGGCGAGCCTGAGCTGAACGTGATCTGGGCGCGCAAGGCGTCCACCCGGGCGCGCTGGAACTCGTCGAGCGCCCCAGCCTCCGCTGCGACCAGCAGCCTGAGGGCCACGTCGAACGCGCCGGCGTGCAGGTTGGCTTCGGCGGCCCCCAGAGCCCGGTTCGCCCGCCGCCCGGGCTCTCGCGTCAGCTCGACCGAGCGCTGCAGAAATGCGGCCGCAGCGGCCACCCACCGCGGGCCTGCGCTCGTCCGGCTGACCGCTCGAGCTCGGTGGCAACCTCCTCATCGGGTCCCGACGCCGCTGCGGCGAGATGCCAGGCACGACGATCCGAATCGAGCTCGCAGTCCGTCACCTCGGCCAGCGCCAGGTGCGCGGCCCGTCGGTCCTCGACCGACGCCGCGCCGTAGACCGCCGATCGCAACAGCGGATGACGAAATGTGACCCGTTCGCCGACCGCCAGCAATCCTTCCGTCTCGGCGGCGACTGACGCCGAGACACCGATACCGAGCTGCTCGGCCGCGCCCCACGCCAGCAGCGGGTCGCCGACCGGCTCCACCGCTGCGACCAGCAGCAGGCGCTGAGACTCACACGGCAGCTTTGCGAGCCGCTGGCGGAAGCTTTCCTCGATACGCCCCGAGAGGGCGTGCGCCCCGAGCAGCCCAACGCCGCCTGCCAGCTGCGCCTGGGTCAATCCTCGCGGTAGCTCCAGCAACGCCAACGGGTTCCCCCTCGTCTCGGCCACGATTCGATCACAGACTCGCTTGTCGAGGAAGAGCTGAGTCGTCGAGCTCAGCAAGGCATGTGCATCCCCGTCGCGCAAGCCACCGAGTTCGAGCGCCTGTAGCCCTCGAAGCTCCTCGCACGCCTCGCGCGATGCGAACACCATCCCGACCGGTCCGGCCCACAGCCGCCGGGCCACGAACCCGAGCGTCCGCGCAGAGGCCCGATCGAGCCACTGAGCATCATCGACCACGCACACCAGCTGGCTCTCCTCCGCCACCTCGGAGAGCAGACTCGACACCGCCAGCCCGACGAGAAACCGATCCGGCGCAGCCACTCCGCCGCTCAGCCCGAACACAATTCTCAGCGCCTCGCGCTGCGGAGTCGGCAGACCGTCGAGACGATCGAGCATGGGCGCACACAGCTGGTGCACGGCAGCGAAAGCGAGCTCCATCTCAGACTCCGCCCCGACCGCCCGCACAACCCTCAGATCTGACGCAGCGTCGACCAGGTGTTCCAAGAGGGCCGACTTCCCCACCCCTGCCTCGCCTCGCACCACCAGGGCGCGACTTCCACCTGCTCGAACCGCATCGACCATGCCCTCGAGAACTGCGCACTCGGCTCCGCGTCCGCGGAGCGTAACGCGTCTTCCCGGCACCTGATGAGTGTCCTTCATGCTGCGCCTCCCGGTCCGGTGGCATGTACGGGGACCAGTCTGTTCCGGTCCGAGCCACCAGCCCATACCGCAGCCTGCACAAGCCGCCGAGGTTAACCCCAGGGTGGCGACCTCAGTGACCGGCGGTCTGGCCGCCGTCGATGTGGAGGATCTCGCCAGTGACGAAGGTGGCGTCTTCCAGGTAAAGGACGCCGCCGACGACGTCGGAGACCTCACCTACCCGGCCGAGAGGACCTGCCATCCCCGCGTAGGACGCGGCGTCCTGCATCTCGGTCTTGATCACGCCGAGGGAGACCGCGTTGACCCGCACGCCACGCGACGCGTACTCGGTGGCGAGTGAGCGCGTCACCGACGCTAGTCCACCCTTGGTCAAGGATGCCAGAGCCGAGGGCCGCTCGCTGTCGGCGTGGTCGACGAGGCTGGTGGTGATGTTGACGACGTGGCCGCGGCCCTGCTCGACCATCTGCCCGATTGCTCGCTGGGTAATGTGAAAGAACCCGGTCAGGTTCACAGACGTGATCGCGTCATAGTCCGCGGGCCGGTACTCGGTGAAGGGCTTACCGATGAAGATCCCCGCGTTGTTGATCAGGCTGTCGATCCGTCCGAACCGAGTCAGCGCCTGCTCCACCACGCGCTGGGCCGTCTCGACCCGAGCGATGTCCCCAGGCACGGTGACGTAGCCTGGCTGCTCGGACGGTTCGATCTCGAGCGAGTTCGCCACGACCGCGTATCCCGCGCGGTGGAAGGCGGCCGCCAAGCCCGCGCCGATACCCTGCGAGGCGCCGGTTATCACGACCACACGCTCCGGGCTCATCCGACCAGGTAAGTCTCGTAGATCACGCTGGCGGCCTGACGGCCGCCGACACCGACAAAGATGCCTTTGTTGAGCCAGTCGAGATCGGGTGCGGCGGTCTCGATCTGGGTCGAGCTGCGGAAGGTGTACTCGCTGGCGTCGACATCCTCGCCGCGCCCGAGGCGTGCAAGGACCTCGGCGCTGCCGTGCCGCACGCTTCTCGACTGGACGTAGAGGAGATCACCGCTGTCGGTCTGCAGCGTGTAACGGATGTCTCCGAGCGCCGTGCCGTCCGGCAGGATGATTTGCCAATCGGCGCTGGCGCCCGGCAAGAGCGTGCCGTTGAGCTCGGAGCCGGTGAACGCGCCACCGATGAGCGGCACGATGCGCCGGTCGCCGTGGCCGATATCGCCGAGCTCAAGCGGGGCGCCGAGGATGGCCTCGAGGCGGTAGACCTTGGTCAGGCGGGGATCAGGAAGGTGACCGCTCATGCCCGGGAGTGTGTCGCCGACGCTCTGCCGCCGAGGGCTATCCCATCATAGCGAGCACTCCCACCTACGCTGCTCCTCTCCGCCTCCCTGGATCGTTACGGCGACGTTCGCGCTCTGAGCCCGCGGTCGCGCCCGCGTAACGCCCTAGTCGTCCCCCTGGTCTGCCGCTCGAACCGACTGAGGCGAGGCCGCCGCCGTTGCCTGCCGGGTCGGCGACGACGCGGTGGTAGGTCCACCAGGGGGCCAACCAGTGATGCCCACGGGCGCGACGGGTTAGGTCAAAGGCGAAGGTGACGCGCAACAGAACAACCCAGGGAGGCCCAGATGAGCAGCACCGCAGTGAGAAGCGGGCGGTGATCCGTGGACGTCGCAGAACTGGCTGATCTGCTGCACGAGACAGCCGAGCATCACGACCACTACGAGAAGACCCATCCCAAGCACGACTGGTGGGACTGGTATGCCCCCTACCTGGGCGCACGCGAGCAGGGGAGCACTCCGGAGGAGGCCGCCGCTGCCGCATCCCGTTACATCGACGGGGGACGACGTGTACTTCCCCGATGACGTCGAACATATCGGCGCTTTCTCCGAGCGCCTGACTCGATGGCTCCTAGGCTGGGTACATAGAAAGCCGCTTTTGAGGAGGGCGGACGAAGGCGAGCGCGAAGGTCGTGAGGCGCATGAGAACCAGTCGCGAGTATCTCTCGTGCGAGTCAGCGCTATTCCAACGCATGATCGGAGGTAACGGTGAGCACCGTAATTGATCGTGAAGCCGACATCCGGGCCCGGATCCAGCAGCACTGGGAGGCCTCCGAACGCGGGGACATCGACGCCGAGCACGCGATCTACGCTGCCGACGCGATCCTAGACTATCCGCAGTCCGGCGAGCGCTTCAGGGGCCGGTCAAGAATCCAAGCGCAACGTGGCGGGCATCCGGCCGAACGCCACTTCACCGTCCGCCGGATCCTGGGCGGCGGCGACGTTTGGGTGAGCGAGTGCGTGATTNNATGGAGATCACCGACGGCCTCGTAACGCACGAGACCCAGTACTTCGCCGACCCCTTCACCGCGGCTCCCGGGCGCGCTGCGCTCGCTGAGCCGATTCCGCCCCACGAGCAATAAGCCGATATGGCCCCGCAGCCCGGCGGGGCCGAGCGGCTCTGAGCCCAGCCGCCGCGGAGTTCCATCGTCCCAGCCCCGCCTGCTAGACCGTCAGCCCGGCATCGAGCAGTGCGGCACGGAGCTCTCGGCGGAACGTGATCCCGAGCTTCGGGAAACGCCTTTCGCAGATGCCACTCCACCGTCCGGTGGCTGATGAACAGCCGGACGCCAATCTCCGGGCGGGAGCGATCGTTCTGCGTGCGTTGGTCAGCCAGGGCACCTACCAGGGGGTTGCACGGACGCGACGGGGTGACCCGAAGCGTGACCATGGCGGCCGCAACCGATTGAGCGAGGCCGAAATGAGTAGTGACCGTACAGGAACTGATTTTGAGGTGATCGTCCTCGGTGGTGGTGCGCCGGGTGAGCACTGCGCCGGGGCGCTAGCCGAGCGCGGGCTACGCGTCGCGCTCGTCGAACGCGACCTAGTCGGAGGTGAGTGCTCCTACTGGGCGTGCATCCCGTCGAAGACGCTGCTGCGCCCCGGTCAGGCGGTCCACGGTGCGCGCGAGGCAGCGGCCTCCGCGCATGTCGATGTCGGCGCGGCACTCGCCTGGCGCGACTTCCTGGTGTCCGACTACTCGGACGCTGGCCAGGAACGCTGGCTGACCTCGGCACCGGGAGCGTGTCGACGGTCGCCGCCGCACTTCCCGCGCTGACAGCCAACCTGGCACTGGAGCTCGCGCCGCTCCGCGTCAACCTGATCGCCGCCGGCTTCGTCGACACGCCGCTGTCGGCATCGCTGCTCGGCAGTGACCTCGAAAAGCGGCGTGACCAACTGCGCGCGACGCTGCCGATCGGACGAGTCGTCGGACCAGCTGATGTTGCCGCGCTCGCCGTCCACATCATGACCAACACGGCGCTCACCGGGGCTACCTACGACATCGACGGCGGCGAGCAACTCGTCTCGACCTAGCCGAGCACGTTCTAAACCGGACCTCCTCGCATGAGACAGCTGATCGACTTCCAGACTAGGCGCCCCGGTGCCGCGCCGACCACAGTGGAGGTCCACGGTGCTCTGGCTTAGAGGCGTGAGCGGACCCTGGCGCTCGTCGAGCCTGTCGGCGAGGAGGATCTGGAGCGGGTCCACTCGAAGCTGATGAGTCCGCTGGTGTGGGATCTCGCGCGCGGGCCGCGGCTCGCTGCCCTTCCATACGCAACGCATAGGCGCGCGAGTACCTGGCCGAGGTCCGGGTCGTAGACGGTCGAGGTGCTCGAGCAGTGGGGCGCCAGTGATGGCTTCATCGCCGAGCTGGTGATCCGCCACGAGCAGCAGCACGCCGAGACGACGCTGCAGGCGCTCGCGCTGGCCCGGCTGCGCTGGGGTGCTCGATCCGCACGCCGTGAAGCCCGAGATCCGCTTCTACATCCGCGACCCCGATGGCCACCTGATCGAGGTCGGCCAGACAACCCAACCGCCCTGCTGATCGTGCCGCGCCATGCGGCCGTGCCGCGGGTCAGAGATCGAGCACTATGTCGTCGCGGGGCTGTGAGCAGCAGATGAGCACGCTTCCGTCGGTGGGAGGTTCAACCGGGTCGGGGTTGTAATCGACATTTCCCGCGATGAGCGTCGTCTCGCAGGTGTGGCAGACGCCGGTGCGGCATGACCAGCGGACAGGTACGTCGCAGGCTTCCGCGAGTTCGAGCAGGGTGCCGTAGTCGCTGGTCCATGGGATCGTGAGGTCGCTGCGGGCGAACGCGATCGTTGGGCCGTTTCCGGGCTGGCCGGCGGGTGGGTGGGGCGCTCGCGCCGGCGTCGCTGCGATCCCTGGCGTCTCGCTCGCTGCCGGCCCGAACGGTTCGGTGTGGATGCCGGACGCATCGAACCCCAGGGCGGCCAGACCCGCGCTGATGTCGTCCATGAAGGCTGTGGGCCCACACAGGTATGCCTCGCCATCGGAGGGTGGCTCCAGTTCGGCGAGCAGGGACGCGGTCAGACGGCCCGCGCTGTCGAAGTCGCGGCCTTCGACGTCGTCCGGGTCGGGGTGGCTGTAGTACACGCGGGCTCGTACGTTCGGCATCGAAGCGACGAGGACCCGGGCCTCGGCGGCGAACGCGTGCTCCTGGCCGTTGCGTGCGCCGTGCAGCCACCAGATCTCTCGGTCGGAGCGCTCCTGCGCCAGCGACTGAAGCATGGCGAGGACGGGGGTGGCACCGATCCCGGCGCTGATCAGCAGCACGGGCGCGCGCGTCCGGTCGAGGATAAACGTGCCGCGGGGAGCTGCGATGTCGAGTTGGTCGCCGACGGCGAGACGGGTATGCAGATAGCCGCTGGCGACGCCACCGCGTTCGCGCTTCACGGCGATGCGGTAATAGCCCGCTCCGGGCGGTCCGGACAGCGAGTAATTGCGCAGCACCGAACGCTGCTGGTCGTCGGGCTGGACTCGCAGCGTGAGGTACTGACCAGGCCGGGCCGCCGGTATTGGAGCGCTCGTGGGATCCTCGAGGCGTATCGAGATCACCGAGTCGCTTTCGCGCGTGATTGCCGTGACGGTCAACTGACGGAAGCCGGGCCAGGCGGGAGGTGGGCTCGTGACCGCGAGACCGGCGTTGCCACTGCCTGGTTCCTCATTGAGCAGAGCTCGGAACGAGCCCTGCCAGCCGGGGCTCAGCGCGGGAATCCGGAGCGCTCGGAGCAGCCCCTGGCGCGTGTGCCCGGGAAGATACAGCAGCGCGTCGACGTCCGCGACCGGCATCTGCTCGGGGCCCGAGGAAATCTTGATGATGTCGTCCCCAGCCTGTACTTCGCCCTCTTCAAGCACGCGGAAGTAGAAGCCAGGGCGGTGGTGGGAGACGAGCAACGCGGGAATCCGCGGATCTTTCATGCGAATCCCGACGCGGTAGCAGGTGACCCGAGGCTGCGTCACCTCGAAGATCGCGCTGCCGATCCGGTAGCGATCGCCGATGCAGACCTCCCCGTCGCCGAGCCCTTCCACGGTGAAGTTCTCACCAAACTGGCCGTACACGAAGTCGTTTCGTCCAAGCTCCCGCTCCCAGTGCCGATACGAGTCCATCTGGTAGACGAACACCGCACGCTGCTCGCCACCGTGCCCCGCCAGATCACCTTGACCGTCGCCGTCAACGTTGAGCCTGCCGACCCGGCGGGAACCAGTCACAGGGTGCTTGAAAACCCCGGTAAACACGGTCCTCCCTTGCCAGGAAACGTCCTTCGGCAAGCCGACGTTGACCGACACCAACGTCCCACCGGGCTGGGCGGCGGGCCGGTTTGAGTCAGCTCGCTTCGGCTTGGGATCGCGGACGAGAGAGACGGGAGGTCCGGTAGTCATGGTTCCTCTAGATCAGCGAAGTCACTAGGACCCCCGGTGAGAGCGGGATCATCGCCCGATGCCACCAAGGCCAGGGAGATCAGCACGATGACACCCGCGACAAGAACGGACAGGCCGATCGAGGCGATCCACCACGCTCGCGTTCCGGGCTCTCCGCAGCGCGAGGAGAATTGACCCCAACCGCCAGCTGCCAAGAGCGACAGAAAGGCTGCGTATGCGTGTGCATACGGCCCCTCGCTCCTCGCGCCGCATCACGTAAGCAGCGATGACCTGGTCGATGAGCCACTCATCGATCGCGTGCTCGCTCATGGCTCCTGCCCTGGTGATCTCTATAAGTCGACATCGATGTAGTCCGGTCATCGGGTGCGGTACGAGAACCATCGCTCCCGACGCTCGCGTTCGCGCCCGTAGCCTTCCGGGTCGCCTCACTGGTCGACAAGGAACCGGTCGAAGCGCGCGTTGACCAGGGGTCATGGCCCGGGAGTGCCCGGGCGCGAACCAAGGGTCTACTCGCAGGAGTCGCCTCATTCATTGTCATAGGGGCGGGCGCGACGGGCATCCTGCGGCGAAGGTCGATCCGAGCGTGCCTCTCGCGACAGCTGTGCCGCGGCCTCGGCGGCGAAGTCCTTCCGGGCGTCATGGGGCTCCTTCACCGTCGCTCAAGCGTTCACTCTCGCCAAAGGGGTGTAGAGTCGGCGCGGGTCGGTAATCGCGGATTGGGGCTGTTAGATGAAAGTGTTGGGGGCGTTTGGTGACTACGGGGCACGCGTCATCCTCCGCGGGTGGGGTCCAGCCGTCCTGTCCCTTCTCGTCCTCGAGCTTGCACCCGTGAGTGCCGGCGCACAGACGACTGCATGTTCCAGCGGGGCTCCGGCAGTCGCGTTCAGCTCGGGCCCCCCGATCACGGTGCCGGTCGGAGCGGGAAGCGCCCTCGCCCCGTCGATCGAGGCGACGTGCGGAGGTGTCCCGTTGGCCGAGCCACAGGTGACCGTGACACTGACATCGGCCTCGGGCCAGATGTTTCTCGGGGGGGTTTACGACCTCGCCGGCTCCGACACGGCGGGAGACGTGATGAACGGCAACGACGAGGGGGTCGTCACTGTCCCGATCATCACGGGTGGGGTGACGGACGGACCGTTCTCGCTGCAGGCCAGCTTCGACGGAGCCACGACCATCGTCAATGGAGATGTCGTAGGCTCGCTGAAGGCGCTCGAGAATCCACAGCATGCTCTGGCCACCTACCGGCTACCCTACCCGAGCTGCTCCGGGATCAAGGACCGCTCTAACGAATGCCTCAACGGCTCGGTGGCGGTGCTCAACGCGGGCCGCAAGAGCGAGAAGCTCGGGCCCCTCGTGCTGCCCAGCAACTGGAAGCAGCTCTCGATCCCCACGCAGCTGTTCGTTCTCACCGACCTCGAACGGACGGCTCGCGGATTGCCGCCGATCTCGGGGCTCGCGGCGGACTGGAACGCCATTGCCCAGCAAGGCGCGAACGTCGGCCGGGACCCGATCGGGGTCGCGCCCTGGACGCCGTTCAGGACCTCATCGGATCCCGCCATCGACGGTCCACAGGGCGGATTCGGCGAGCTGGGTATCGAGGACCCGAGCACGTCCAACGCGATCCAGGCGATGGTCGCGTGGGTCTACACCGATGGGATCTACCCCAACGGCAGCACCGGCGATGCTGACTGCACACGTGCGGATCCCCAGAATTGCTGGGGCCACCGCGAAGCGGTCCTCGAGGACTCTCCCTTCGGCAGCTGTCAGCTCGAATGCGTGATGGGAGCCGCCGACAGCCCTACCGGTTATCACGGCTCCCCCGCCTACACCGAGATCTTCCCTCTATTCGCGGGCAACAACGGTGATCCCGTGGTGACGTCCTGGACGTCAGAACTGGGTGCGCTGCCGAGGTGCGAACGGACCGGGGACACTTGCTCGTGGGCTCACCGGCCGCTCGCTCGCTTCCCCAGCCAGCACCGGCATCGCCGCCGTTAGCCCAGACGGAGCTAGCTCTCCCCCCCGGCCCCGGCAGGGCGTGGTAATGAGCGCGTTCATGGCGTGCGTGAACATCGCGTGGAGCTCCTCGCGCGTGGCTCGCCCGTGGTCGAGCTATTCGCGGACCCCTGCACGTAGCTGCGAATGACGAGCCAGCCGCGCATAGCGGGAGCGCCAGCCTGTGCGCCGACAGGCGCGTCCGGACATCAAAGCGGGTCCGGACTCGGCACGATCGCTCGCGGGCAGAGCGCTCGTCCGACGTCGGGAACCCCGGCGTGATCCAGACGTCGCCGATGCTTTCGTCTGCTGGCGTCGTGCGAGACGGCGATGCGATCGTCCGAAGGGGTTTCACGCACCGCGCGTCTGTGTTGCCCTAATCGGCTGTTCGTGGGTGTGATCGGCCTGGGCTCATTGCGGCATCCGCGCCGCCGTCGACCACTATTTCACCCGCAGCGAGTGCGAGAGGAGCGAGACTAGCCCGAGCCGCGTCGAGACCGCTCCGAGTGCTTAGCGCAGCTCGTAGCGCTCGGCTGGCACGCCGCGCTGGCTCCGCATCATCTGGGTGAGTGATCGTCCCGCGGTCGACGAGCGACCGCGATCACGGTTGTGAGGCGGTTGCCGCGGGCGGCCGGCCCCATGTAACGGCTGCCCGCACGGGCTCGGGCGCAGCGTCGGAGAGCTGGCGGTCGGGAGCTGCGCCGAGCGCGTCGTTGATCGTCGAGAAGGCGAGGCGGAACGCGATGAACGTCGTCGCCTCGAAGATCTCGCGGTCACCGAGACCGGCGTCGCGTAGCCCTTTCACATCTGCCTCGGTGGTTGCGTTTGGGTCGTCTACTACCTTGCCCGCCCACTCCGCGAGCGCGGCCTCGCGTGGCGAGAGGCTCGGCGTCGGCCGGCCGCTGATGACATCGGCCGCGGTCTCGGCGTCCGCGAGTCGGGCGAGCTTCGCTCCCCACGCGAGCGAGCAGTACGAGTCGTTCCGCTGCGAGGCGGTGGCCGCAACGAGCACGGCCCAGTCGCGCTCGCCCAGCGACGAGCCGTCCATCAGCCCCGCACGCAGCGCCACGAACGCTTGCTGGACGTCGGGACGCCATGCCCAGAGCCGGGTCACGTTCCAGACGTACCCGTCCTCGGAGCGATCCTCGTCATACATGCGCACAGCCGACTCCGTCGGCGGTGGCTCGGCGAGAAAAGTCGGCTGTGCAGCCACGGACCGACTATATCCCGCCAGGAGGCACTTCGATCAGCCCGCGTAGTCGGCCCTCCCTGCCAGGGTGGTGCCCACAGGAAGGGGTCCGACGCGCGGTTGACAGGAGGCTGCGTCCTGGCAGAGAATCGGGGCACATCCCTTTTCGCCGGTTAGGAGGCTGCATGTCTTGGAAGCTCGAAGGATCCTATTTCGAGACGTGTTCGTGTGATGTGGTGTGTCCGTGCACCGCGTCGTTGGCTCTCGGGGCCACGCATGAACGTTGCCGAGTGACGTTGGTCTTCAACGTCAAGGACGGACAGGTGGACGGGACCGATGTGAGTGGCCTGACGGTCGCGGCGGTCGCGGACACGCCGAAGGTGATGAGTGAGGGCAACTGGCGCCTCGGTGTCTTTATCGATGCGGCGGCATCCGACGAGCAGGCGGAGAAGCTCGGCGGGGTGTTCTCCGGGGCGCTGGGCGGTCCGATGGCGGCGCTGGGGCCGCTTGTGGGAGAGACCCTTGGGGTCAAGCGTGCGCCGATCGAGGTGCAGGAGAGTGGCTTGCGCCACTCGATCCGGATCGGGGATGCGATCGACTTCGAAATCGAGGACGTCGTTCCGTTCGGGGTGGAGACGGGCGAGCCGGCAAGACTGACCGGAATCTTTCACCCTGCCGGCTCCGAGCTGACCGTGGCGCACGCAACCCGCTCGAGGATCGACGCGTTCGGGATCCAGTACGATGGAAAGGCAGCCTTCTCGACATCGCACTTTGCATGGGCGGCGTGAGCCTGGCTTCGGCGCCGGCGATCGAGGGCGGGCACCGCGGCGAGCTCGCTGCGGCGTTCGCCGCCGTTCGCGCACGGCTGGGTCTCGTGGCTTTGCTACTGGCACTGGCCGCCGTCGCATGGTGGTCGACGGCCGACAGGATGGCGGGGATGGATGCCGGGCCGGGAACCGATCTCGGTGCCCTCGGTTGGTTCTTGGGTGTCTGGGTGGTGATGATGGCGGCGATGATGTTCCCGTCGCTGGCGCCGACGGTCGCGCTCTACGCGACGATGACGCGGCGCCAAGGGCTCGACCGCGGGCTGATCTTCGCCNNGCCTGGCACGCCGGCGGCCAATGGTTCGCGGCAGGCGTACTGACCCTCGCAGCGGTGTACGAGATCACGCCGCTCAAGGATGTCTGCCTGGCGAAGTGCCGCAGTCCGATCGGATTCCTGCTCGGGTCCTGGCGAGACGGGCGGCTGGGCGCGCTGAACATGGGCTCAAAGCACGGAGGCTGGTGCTTGGGCTGCTGCTGGGCGCTGATGGCCGCGCTATTTGCCCTCGGGATCATGAGCCTCACCTGGATGGCGCTCGTCGCGGCACTAATCGCGCTTGAGAAGACCCTTCCTTGGGGGCGGGTCGTCACGTGGGGCACGGCAGCCGTTCTGCTCGCGCTCGCGATCGCGGTGGTCGCGGCGCCACACGACATCCCCGGACTCGTTGTCCCGGGCTCCCACAACGCCATGCACGCAATGAAAGCGATGCACTGATGCTGCCCTGGCGGATCTCAGGCAGCTACCTCGAGGCGTGCAACTGCGAGGCGATCTGCCCGTGCCGACGGATCGGCGGGCGACCCGGCGGCCGCTCGACATACGGGGAGTGCTTCGGAGCGCTCTCATGGATCGTCGAGGCGGGCCACGCGGGCGACGTCCAGCTCACGGGCATGCGGGCCGTGCTCGTGATGCGCTACCACGACGACGAGCCCGGATCGCGATGGACCTACGCGCTGTTCGTGGACGCCCGAGGCACGGAGGCCCAGCGCTCGACGCTGGCCGACATCTTCACCGGCCGCCTCGGCGGGACCGCACGCAAGCAGTTCCCGTGGGTCTTCAAGGACGCTGATCTCCAAGGAGTGGAAGCGCTCGAGATCGAGATCGATCACCCCCCGGGGCGCGGCTGGCTCCGGGCGGGCAGCAAAGTCGAGGTCCGCGTGCGCGAGCCCGTCCCCGACCAGGAGACCGTGACGTGCCTGATTCCCGGCCATCACCGCGTCGGCCGCGAGTTGTTCAGCGACTCGATCGACATCAACGCCGGGCCCCTCGTGTTCTCGGTCCAGGGACGATGCGCCTACGAGACCACGTTTGACTACTCATCCGACGACAGATAGCGAGGCAGGACCGCCCGCCGGCGTTCTCAGACTTTGACCGCACAGCCTGCTCTGGACGGACCACCAAGGGCCCGGCCTCTCGAGACAACCTGCTTCCCCCATGAGCGGAACACCCTCGTGCGCCATCTCAATTGCGTGGGCGTGCCGCAGCTGGTGTGGCGCGAACCGACGCCTGACGCGCACGCGCCGGGCGGTCCGATGGCGCTCTGACTCCGGAGCCGCGCCTACTCGCGATGGAGCGAGAGTGCCAGGCTGGGAACGACGAAGGACAGGAGGAAGATCGGCAAGATGCGCTTTCCGCCGCATCGGAAGGCGACGGTTTCGCCCTCGGCCGCGTCGAAGGTCTCGGTTCGGCTGGAGTTTCGGCCGTTGCGGACTTGTAGGGTGTGATGTCCGGGTTCGACTGGNNATGGTTTTGTGCGTCAGCTTCAGTGTTGCCGTCATTGTTGATCTCCTCTTGTTCTGCAAGGTCGTTTTCTCTGGGCGCCGTCTACTCAGACGCTCAACTGTAAGCTGCATCGCCCGGCCCCGGGGTGAGCGAGCCGGCTGTCGAGCGGGATCGTTTCTTCGGTGTCCGTGTCGTAGCCTGCCCGGAGTTCACTTCGCCAACGCTAACAGCGGTTGGCCTGATGGTCGAGAAAACTTCTTGGCGTGCTAATTTTTGGCCATGCAGTCAAAAGACACGGACGACAACCGCTCGTTTGTGAGTAACGCCAGGCGGGCGCAGATCGTTGAGGCCGCGATCGAGACGGTCGCCGACGTTGGCTACGCGAACGCCTCGCTCGCGCGTATCGCGGTACGGCTCGGCATCAGCAAGGGTGTGATCAGCTACCACTTCTCCGGCAAAGACGACCTGATAGCCGAGATCGTCCGCCAGGTGCTTCAACGGGCGAGGGCCTACATGCAGCCTCGGATCGAAGCGCAAACAACCGGCCCAGAGATACTGCGCGCCTACATCGAGTCCAACCTCGAGTTCATGCGCGACAACCCCAACCAACTCAGCGCCGTCGTAGAGATCGTACGCGCGACGATCGCCGGCGCCAAGAGCCCATTCACTGGCAACCGCGACGGAGCCGTCCACATCCTCGCCGAACTGCTCGCGCGCTTCCAGGCCGCCGGCGATTTCCGAGCTGACTTTGATCCGAACGCGATGGCGATCGCGATCCGGGCGGTCATCGACGCGGCGCCCGGCCGACTGGCCGACCCAGCTTTCGACATCGACCGATACGCCCGCGAAGCAGTCACGGTCTTCCACCGTGGAACGTGTGTGACCGGGGCTTGAAGCCGCCCCAGTGACCGGCATCGCGCTTTATGCGAAATGGGTCGTTATCTGAAGTTGGCATCGTCGTGCCGCCACGGTGGCGATGAGCGACCAGTTTTGCATCAAAGGAGGTCCGGACGCCGGGGCGATCGAAAACATGGCATTGCGACCGCGCCGTGCAAGGACGACCGCCTGAGAGGCTGCGCTGGCGTTCGGTAGACGTCCAGCATCAGCGGCTCATCGTCGAGCAATCCAAGACGGACGCCCGCTCTCCTCAGCGCTTGACGCTTCCGCTCGGCGCGTAGCACAGTGTAGCATCACGTGCTACGCTGAAGGATATGGCAAGACAGATATCCGTCCGAGACTTGAGGAACCACACTGCGGACGTTGTCGCCGCTGTCCGGTCGGGGGAGACGCTGTCGCTGACCGTCAACCGGCTGCCGGTCGCCGACATCGTTCCGCACTCGCGCGAGCGAAGTCCATGGGTGCCCTCCCATACGCTGCGGTCGATCGTTGAGGAAGCTGGGGCCGACGCGGAGCTCCTTTCGGACCTCGCGGACGTCCGCGGCGCGCTTGTCGATGGATGATGAGCCGGGCAGTCGCGGACACCTCGATATTCATCGCGCGCGAAGCCGGTCGTCCCCTCGGCGACCTGCCCGACGAGATCGCCGTATCCGTCGTCACCGCGGCTGAGCTCGAACTTGGCGTCCTGCGCGCGGGCGATCCAACGGCACGAGCGGTCCGGCTACGAACCCTTTCACGGGTCCGCTCGGAATATCCATTGCTCCCGATCGACGACGTGACAGCGTCGTGTTTCGCCCAGATCGCCGATGAGGAGCTACGAGCTGGCCGAAAGCTCCGCCGCCACGACGCTTGGATCGCCGCAACCGCGCTGCAGCAAAAGGCCGCAGTCGTGACCCAGGACGCGGACTTCAGCGCGTTCTCCTTGGTCCCGGTGATCAGAGTCTGACCGCCCCAGGTACGCGGGCCGCGCCGCGGACCTCGGGTCAGCGCAAGCGACGGACTCCGCGGGCCGATGCCGGATGCCCGAGACATGACAGGCGCAGGTCGGACGCCCCGCGGCCGTTCTCAGTGCGGAATCGGCAGGGCAGAAGGTAGCCGTTGCCGCGTCGTCGGCGTGTCTCCTGTCGTTCCGCAGACAGTGGACTGTCTAGGTCTCAACGGCGAAGATCCGCCACGGCCCGGGGACGCCTTTGAGGTCGTGGTCGCCGCAGTCGATCAGTGTTTGGGCCGAGCCGACGATGAGATCGCGGACTGTGCTTGCTGACGAGCACCTCTCCGGGTCCGGCGAGGCTGCTGACGCGCGCGCCGATGTGCACTGCGAGCCCGCCGACGTCGTCATCGGGGAGCAGCTCGCATTCGCCGGTGTGCAGACCAGCGCGAATCTCCAGGCCCAGGTCATGGACCCCGTCGCGGATCGCGATCGCGCTGCTGATCGCGCGGCTGGGACCATCGAACACCGCGAGCGCTCCGTCGCCGAGCGACTTCACGAACCGCCCTCGGTGGCGCTCGACCTCCTCGCGCACCTGGACGTCGTGGCGCTCAAGCAGCGACCGCCATTGGCTGTCACCGAGCTCGGCGGCACGCTCGGTCGAGCCGACGATGTCGGTGAACAGCACCGTCGCGAGCACGCGGTCGCTGACGACCGGCCGCCCCACATCGGTCTCGCCGATCATCGCCAGCGACGCAGCAGCGGCAGCAGGACTCATCGCAAAACGCTGTAAGCGCGCCATCCGACGTCGCAGCCGCTCGTCCTGACCGCCAGCCAACAAGGACAGCCAAAGGGTTCGCGGGCGAGTCGGTGCCCCAAGACTCAACGATGGCCTGAACGAACGCAGCGCGCTGCTCGACACTCGGGGCCCACTCGTACCCCGGTCCTGCCACCAGCCGGGGCTGCGGCGACACCAGGACGACTGCCCGCACCAAGTCCGGATGGGAGGCCGCGAACAGCGCCGTCAAACCGCATCCCTCAGCGTACGAAAACAGCGCCGGCTGCTCGGAGCCGACCGCGTCGATCACTGCCTGGACGTCATCGATCTGCTCCTCCAGCGGGGTCGCCCCAGCAAGCCCATCGGACATCCCGCTCCCGCGTCGGTCGAACAAGATCAGCCGAGAAAACGACGAGAGCCGGCCGAAGAAGCGCGAGAAGAACGGCAGATCCCAGTACATCTCGATGTTCGACAGCTACGGCGGAACCAGAACGACGTCGAGCGGTCCCTCGCCCACCATCTGGTAGGCGATCTGCAGATCACCGCTGCGTGCGTAACGAGTCTCCGGAACGTCAACCAGGCTCACACTATCCGCAACCCCGCAGCCCTGAGCACGTGGTGTGGGCCGGCGCCGAGTGCCTTCATGCTCCCCGCCAGAGCTGGGGCGATCCCCGGATTAGCTCAAGTCTTGATCGTGATCTGGAGAGGAGCCACGCCCTGGCCAGGCCTCGCCGCTAGTCCTGGAGTAGACCGAGGGTATTGCCGTCGGGATCCTTGAACCACGCGAACTTGCTGGAGCCCACTACCGCGATGCCCTTCTCGTCGGTCGCGATCTGCGCCTGGTCGTAGTGCTCGAACCCGACGCCGTTGGCGGTCAGATCATCGACAACTTCCTCGAGATCACTCACGTACCAGCCCGCGACCGTCGCGTGCGACTTTCCAACGTCACCGGGGGAGGGATAGACATGGAGCCTTGTCTGCTCGCCGCACTGATATGTGCGCCCGCCGTCAGGATCATCACCGTGCGCCGTCAGGCCAAGCTTGCCCTCGTAGAAGTGCTTAGCGAGGTTCATGTCCGACACAGCGACGATTGCCCAGACCCTGTAATCGCTAAGCGTCATCGCGGAGCCCTCCTAGAGGAGAGGGGCGAGCGCGATGACCAGCGCGTTGATCAGCTGTGCGGGAGTGCCGGCTGCAGCTCGGGATCCGCGCCGGGCCGTGGGAGCTCGTGGTCGCCCGGTCCACGGCGATTTTCAAGGCGACAAGAGCGTCCCGTCTGCCTCGTGGCCCGTCGTGGCCTACCTCGGACGGCGGGTAGCCGCGCAGTTCAAGCCGTATCATTGTCCGGTGTGCGGGGTCGAAGACAACGTGACGCATGCGCGTTGGCGACGCCTCCTGACGGTACGTGCGCGGAGCGACGTTCGGGCGTGCTCCGCCCCCGGGACGAGCGCGAATCGGAAGTGCGCTGAGCGGCCAAGGCGGCACGGCGGGCCCAAAGCGAGGGAGCGCACATGGTGGAGGCGCTGAGCATCGTCGCCTCCGCCGCGATGGTCATCAGCTCCAGCGCTCTCGTTCTCCTGCACGTTCTTCCCACGGGCTACAACCCGATCCGGGACGCGGTCAGCGACTACGCGATCGGCCGTTATCGTGCAGGGTTCTGGCTGTTTGTCATATCCGGCGCGGTGTCCGGGCTTGCGCTCGCTCTCGCACGGTCGGATCCGTGGCACGCGGTCAAGGGACTCGTCGACGGGTGGCTCCCCTGGGTCATCACCGGAACCGCGATCGCCACCGGCGCAGCGATCATCAGCCCACGACTGAAGCGCATCTTCGGGCTTATCGAACGGTCCTACTACGTGTCGTCGATCGCCTGGTTTCTCATCGTATCGATCGAACTCGCACGAATCGGCGGCTAATCCACCGACTGTCCGTGACCCGGGTGATCCCTCGTCGCGCCAAGCGATCACGTCAGAAGCATCACCTGAGACGACGGCCCTTGCCCTCAAAGCAGTAGCCCGTTTGGCGCGCTCGCGGGCTACTGCGGGGACCTGGCCGTCGACCGAGAGCTCGATAAAATTCGTCGCGTGGGTCAGTGGCATGAGGTGGAGCTGTTGTGCCCGGTCTGTCAGGCGTGGAGAGCAACCGGTGCCGCGACGACGAGCGAGAGCTTTGATAGCAACCGCCCGTCTCTCCCTGGCGGCCCGTTCGTCCTCCGGCCGTGTGGCCACGAGGTCGTTGCCGAGCGTTGTGAGTTGCGGTTCGGTCCCGAAATTCCAGGGCCAAGCCGGTAGCGTGCGCTCGGAAGGACGTCGATTTCGAGAGCTCGATCTCGTGGGAGTTCGACGTGGCTGCTATTGAGTGAGCGGTCCGGCGACCAGGAGGTTCGCCCAGCCGCTCGTCGCCGGCGCGGCGCTGTGGGTGCCGTTGTAGACGACGCTCGCCCGCCACCGTCCGACCTCGGGCGCCGGTAACGGCAGGACCGCCACGCCGTTCACGGCCTCTGCGCGGTAGTTGCCGCGGAACTGCCAGCCTTCGACCGGGTCGAAGTACTGCAGCTCGAACGTGACCGGGCCGTCGACCGCGGGGGAGACAGTGGCGGTGACCCGGGTCGACGCGCCCGGGCTGATCTGCTCGTAGCCCGAGCCATCGAACGAGATCTGGACGTGGGTGATCGTGCGCGACTCCCGGTAGAGCGTGAACGGCCCGGACTCGAAGTTCTCCGCCTGCACAACGACGAAATACCGGCCCGGCCGCATCTGGCGCCGGATCGTCTCCTCGCCCTCGGACCCGCAGTTGCACTGCAGGTACTTGCCCTGGTCATTGAGCAGCTTCAGGTCGAACGACGCGGCCGACGCTGCCTGAAGGAACAGGGTCAGATCGCTGAAGGTGGTGACGTCGAACCGGAACAGGCGGACGTCGGTGTCGATGTTCCCCTGCAGCTTCGCCGTGTAGTGGGCGAAGTTCGGCAGGAAGATCCCGGGCGCCATCTCCAGCGAGGTCGCGGGCGCGATGTGCAGCCAGTACGGCTGCGAGCCGTCGATGCGTTGCGCGGCGGAGACCAGGAAGCTCCACAGGCCGCTGACCGTCGGGGTGAACAGCCGGTAGCCGGCGCAGCGTAGGCCAGCGACAGCGCTCCCGCCGAACGAGCTCGTCCCCGGCGGGAAGATGCCGAGGCGCATGCACCCGTCGTTCGTCTTGACGAGGTTGAACTTGTAGGTGGTCCCCGCCTGGAGCTGGAGCGAGTAGGCGTCCTGGGTGTCGAAGGTGCTGTCGAGAACGCCGTGGCCGCCGCGGGCCGGCAGCGCCGGTCCCGGAGCTGACGGTGGCGGCGGGACGACGAACACCTTCAGCGAGAACGTGCTGGAGGTCGAGTTCGCGCGCTGGGCGATCCGGATCAGGTAGGTGGCGTTCGCCGAGGGCTGGAAGGTGCTGCCGGCGAAACCGTTCTGATCGGTGCGGGCGCAGTCGACCGGGATGTTCTGTGACCGCTGGCGCTGGAAGACGTCGACGGCGGCGTCGAGGTCGCCGTTCGCCTGGACCTTCACGCCGACCTCGCCCGGGGGCGAGGAGCCGAACGACATGGAGTACCAGACCGACCCAGCGGTCTGGGCGCAGCCGGAGGGCGGCTCGTTGGTCTCGACGGTCGCGCCGACTGTAGTACCGGTGGCGGCCGCCGGCAGCGCGCCCAGCGGCTGGGCCGAGTCACGGTTGTCGTTGGGCGGCGGCGAGACGGCGAGCGCCTGCGTCGCGGCGCCCAGCAGCAGGCCGACGATCAGAACCAGCGTGCGCGCCGTCGTACGGACCACGCCGGCATCCTACTCGGGCGGCGCGGCGCCGCGAGGCCTCCAACGCTCCACGAGAGCTCTGCGCCTTGCGGTCTCCTGTAATCGAGGCGAGCGGCTGCCGTGCACGATCGCGTGGATCCGGCGGAGCGGCGCGCAATGTTCTCGAGGCGCAATCGCGCCTTGGTTTCGCCTACCCTCGCATCGCATGGAGCGCACAAATCCGTGATCGAGCTGTCGGGCCATCGAGAACCTGATCGCAACCTACGCTGAACTCGTGGACGACGGCGATTTCGCGGGAGTCGCCATCCTGCTCGCAGACTCCACCTTTACTGGGGGCGCCGGGTCGGTGAGCGGCCGAGAGGCCATCGAGAAGACGCTCCGGGAGAACGTGATCGTCTACGACGACGGCACACCGCGAACCAAGCATGTCACGACCAATATCGCAATCGAGATCGACGAACAGGCAGGCACGGCGACAGCTCGTTCGTACTTCACCGCGCTTCAAGCGCTGCCTGACCTGGCTTTGCAACCGATCGTGAGCGGTCGGTACCACGATCGCTTCGAGCGACGCGACGGACGGTCGCGCTTCGTCGAGCGGCGCGTCCGAACCGACCTCGTAGGCGACGTGAGCCGGCACCTGCGCCACTCGGCCACCGCCGGCTAGTCCTCCCACTCGCGGCGGGAGGTTGCGCTGCTGTAATAGGCGTCGACCCCAAGTCGGCTGGCACCGGCTCGCCCCTTCGGGGAAGAGCAGGGCTTCCGACCGGTTATATTCGGCGCCGCGTCAGCGGACGAGGCGGCCGGTCTCGCAAGTGGCGAGGAGGAGGACTGCCCGTCACATCTTGTTGGCTCCCGCTTGGCCGCCGGCACGGGTCTCGCGCCACGGGGTTGGTCCGGCTACTCGTCCCACACGGTCGCCGTCTAGCTGGTATGCGTCGTGTGTGGCGTCGGCGTCTCAGAAGCGATGTCGGGTGTGGCTGAAGCTGCCCTTGGTGAAGGCAAGGACTTTTGCTGGGTGGACGGCGAACACGAGCGCGGTCCCGACGTGGTGTCGAAAGCCATCCTGACTGACCTCGTATTGCCATCGCCCGTCCCACTT
>PMOY01000362.1 GCA_003165655.1 Solirubrobacterales bacterium | reverse complement strand
CGACCAGCTTCGACAGGCGCGGCTGGACGACTGGATCTACCAGGGCTTGCTCGACGTCGAGCACCTGCCCGATTGGTCGGCGACATGAAGCCCGAGGTCGTCGTCGTGGGCAGCGGAATGAGCGGCCTGGCCGCGGGCGTTGCCCTCGCCGAGGCGGGTGTCGGTGTGCTCGTTCTCGCCAAGGGCGCCGGTTCGCTGCAACTCGCGCCGGGCACGATCGACCTGCTCGGCTACGCCGGTGAGCGGGTCACCGATCCGCTGAGCGCGATCGCGAAGCTCGCCGACCGCGATCCGCGTCACCCCTACGCGCTCCTCGGCGCGGAGGCCGTCGCCGACGCTGCGCGCTGGCTGTCCTCTCGCGTGGCCGAAGGACCGCTGGCGCCCTACCGCTACGTCGGAAGCCCAGAGCAGAACATGCTGCTGCCGACCGCGCTTGGCGTGCTGCGCCCGTCCGCCCTCGTCCCCGAGACGATGGCGGCCGCTGACCTGCGGCACGCCGACCGGATCGTCGTCGTGGGCTTCCGCGGCATGAAGGACTTCTATCCGTCTCTGATCGCCGAGAACCTGATGCGCGCGACCGGGGGTGCGGTGAGCGTGCGCGCGACGCAGATCGATCCGCCCTCCGGCCTGGACGGCGAGCCGGGCACGTTCAGGCTGGCGCGGTCGCTGGACCGTCCCGGTGAGGCGGCCGCGCTGGCTGCGCGCCTGGCCGCCGTCGTGCAGGATGACGAGGTGCTCGCGCTACCAGCTGTGCTCTCGATCGGCGATCCCCACGGTGTGTGGGAGACGCTTCAGCGCGTTATCGGCCGGCCAGTGTGCGAGATTCCGACGCTGCCACCCTCGGTACCGGGACTGCGCCTGTTCGACACACTGCGCGCCTTGTTGCGTCGGGCCGGCGGGCGGCTGGTCACCGGCTCGCACGTGGTGGGCACCAAGGGCAGCGGCGATCGCGTCGAGGCGGTGCGCGTCCACGTGTCCGGCGGTGAGCGCAGCTATCCGACGCGGTGGGTGGTCCTGGCCACGGGCGGCGTCGCGAGCGGGGGCCTCACGCTCGACCCCGACTGGCGGATGTGGGAGACGGCGCTCGGACTCGACGTCGCCGGTGTTCCCGCGCCGGAGGAGCTGCGCTTCTCGTCGCGCTACCTCGATCCGCATCCACTCAGCCGGGCGGGGATCGCCGCCGACCGCGACCTGCGACCGCTCGATGCGGACGGCGCTCGACGATGGGAGAACGTGCTCGTCGTCGGGGCCGCGCTCGCCGGAGCCGAGCCGTGGCGGGAGAAATCGGGGGAGGGCATCGCCCTGGCGAGCGGCCATCGCGCAGCGCAGCTGATTCTCAATGCAGAACGGCGTGTCCAGGAGACGGTGCCCGAGGGCGTCGCGGAGCCGATCGCGTGAGCGTGGCCGGCCACGACCATGACGACGTGCTCGGCGACCTGATGCGGGGGTCGCTCGATCACTGCGTCAAGTGCACGATCTGCGAGCAGTATTGCCCGGTGTCGGCCGCGACTCCGCTCTTCCCGGGCCCCAAGTACGCCGGTCCGCAGTCCGAGCGCTTCCGGACCGACGAGGAATCGGTCGATCGATCCGTCGACTACTGCTCCGGTTGTGGTATCTGCACGCAGGTCTGCCCCCAGGGCGTGCACATCGCCGAGATCAACTCGCGCGCTCGCGCGAAGCTCAAGCACGACACCGGCATCCCGCTGCGGGATCGGATCATCACCCGCTCCGAGATCCTCGGCAAGCTCGGCACGCCGGTAGCGCCGCTCGCCAACGCGAGCCTGCGCAACCGCCCGCTGCGGGTGCTCGGCGAGCGCGCGCTCGGAATCCACCGCGATGCGCCTGTGCCCGCCTTCGCTGGGCGGACGTTTCGCTCCTGGGCCAAGCACCACGTTGCCGCCGTCCCCACGTCCGATCGCGTCGTCTTCTTCTACGGCTGTGGCACCGACTACTACGAGCCGCGGCTGGGGGAGATGGCGGTCGAGATCTTGGAGCACAACGGCTTCGCGGTAGACACTCCCAAGCAGGGCTGTTGTGGACTTCCCCTGCAAAGCAGCGGCCTGTTCGAGGACGCCCGCCGATACGTGCGCCGGTTGGCCCACAACCTGGCGCCTGCGGTGCGCGGCGGTGCGACGATCGTCGCTGTGTCCACCAGCTGCTCACTGATGCTCAAACGGGAGGCGATCGAGATCCTCGGCCTCGAGGACGACGCCGAGCTGCGATTGGTGTCCGGGCGCGTGCGCGACATCTGTGAGTTCCTCGTGGACCTCCACGACGAAGGCCGACTGCGCACCGACTTCCGCCCCGTCGACGCCCGCGTCGCCTACCACGCTCCCTGTCAGCAGCAGGGTCACGGAATCGGCAAGCCGGCGCTCGATCTGTTCGCGCTGATCGAGCGCCTGCACGTGGACGAAATGGATGCGCGCTGCTGCGGGATCGCCGGCACCTACGGCCTCAAGCGCGAGAAGTACGAAATCGCGATGGCCGTGGGCGAGCCTCTGTTCAAGCAGATCCGGGCGGTCTCACCGGGACTCGTCGTGTGCGACAGTGAGACGTGCCGCTGGCAAATCGAGAAAGCGTCGGGAGTGCCCTCCGTACATCCGGTGGAGATCCTCCATCGGGCCTACGGACTGAGTAATGTCCCCGACGGTAGTGCAATCAACGGCAACTCCTAGCGTCGCGCCGGCGGCTGAGCGCAGCCGGGGAGGAGTTCTGAGCTCCCGCGTCCTGACCGCGAGCACCGGCGTGCGCATCATCCTCGCTCCGGTGGTGATGGCGCTCGTCCTGGCTGGGGATCGGCATCCGACGAGCACGGCGACCCGCGTCGCTGCCGTGCTCTTCGCCGCGGCCGCGTTAACCGACTTCGTCGATGGGCGGCTCGCCCGCCGCTGGGCGCTCGCGTCGCCGCTCGGCGCCTTCCTGGACACGACGGCCGACAAGGTGCTCGTGGCCTGTGCGCTGCTCGCGCTGGTCAGTGTCGGACGGGCGGCGGCGTGGGTCGCGGCGATTATCGTGTCCCGAGAGCTGGCGGTGCTCGGCCTGCGCAGCGTGGTGGCGATCGGGGGCACCGTCGTGGAGGCGTCGCTGTGGGGCAAGCTCAAGACGTCGGTTCAGTTCTTGGCGATCCTCCTCGCGATCCTGCGACCCGGCCACCGCGCGGGGGGGCTGTATGCCGACGAGTGGCTGATGATCGTCGCAGCGCTGCTCACCGTAGTGTCTGCAGTGGACTACTTCATCCGTTTCTCAGGTGCGCTGCGTACGGAGAACGTGCCCGATCGATGACACGTACGCTGGTCACCGGTGGCAGCGGTCTGATCGGAGGGGCGCTGATTGCCGAGCTGATCGCCAACCGGCAAGAGGTCGTTGCGCTCGCGCGCTCCGATCAAGCCGCGCAAGCGGTCCGCGCGCGAGGCGCGCAGGTGGCGCGCGGCGACGTGTCCGATCAGCGCGCGGTGAGCGACGCGGCGCAGGGCTGTGAGCTCGTCTACCACGTAGCGGGAATCAACACGCTGTGCGCGCCCGACCCGGCATTGATGCTACGCACGAATGTCGACGGTGCCGCGATCGTGACCCGAGCCGCCGCGCAGGCCGGCGTGCGACGGCTGATCCACACCTCCTCGGCCGCCGCGGTCGGTGAGGCACAGGGAACCGTGGGCCGCGAGGACTCACCGCATCGGGGCTCCTACCTGTCGGTCTACGAGCGCTCCAAGCACCTCTCCGAGCGCGCCGTGCTCGACGCTGCCCGCGCCACCGACCTCGATGTGGTGTTCGTCAATCCCGCGTCTGTGCAGGGCCCCGGGCGCGCGAGCGGGACGGGCAAGCTGCTGATCGCTTTCCTCGACGGGCGCCTGCGCGTGTTCATCGACACGACGATCAGCATCGTCGACCTGTCGGACTGCGTGCAGGGCCACGTGCTCGCTGCCGAGCGAGGGGCGCCCGGGGCGCGTTACCTCCTCTGCGGCGCCACGCTGGCGATCACCGAGGCGTTCGAGCTCGCTCGTCGCATCGCCGGCGTGTCCGGGCGACCGCTCGTGGTGCCCCCCGCCGTGGCCCGGGGCGGGGCGGTGATCGTGGAGCTCGGCGCGCGGCTGCTCAGGCGCACGCCGCCGATCTGTCGCGAAATGGTCGAGACGATGCTGCACGGGCACCGCTACGACGGCTCGCGCGCGGCCCGTGAGCTGGGACTGACCTACACGCCCGTGGAGGAGACTCTACGTCGGACGATTGACTGGGCGGCGGCCCAGGGGCTGATGCACAACCGCTCGCGAGCATGAAGTCGATCCAGTCCATCGAGCGGGCGGCGGCTATCCTCACGCTGCTGTCGGGCCCGGCTCGTCGCATGGGAGTGGTAGAGATAGCCGGCGAGCTCGGCCTGGCAAAGGCGACC
>PMOY01000018.1 GCA_003165655.1 Solirubrobacterales bacterium | reverse complement strand
CATATCGATCGCCGTGACCGGG
The DNA here is from genome assembly GCA_003165655.1 of Solirubrobacterales bacterium. Classification (GTDB taxonomy): domain Bacteria; phylum Actinomycetota; class Thermoleophilia; order Solirubrobacterales; family Solirubrobacteraceae; genus Palsa-465. The sequence goes on along the minus strand of PMOY01000018.1, from coordinate 7,833 downwards.
ATCTGGAGCGTCGTGACCCGGCGCATCTTGATCTTGTGGGCAAGCGCTGTGCTGGTTTTGATCGCAGGTCGTACGATCGTGACCTGAACTCGGTGTGCGGGGACATGGAGCCTGATCGCGAGCTTGCCATCGCTGACCTTGCTCGTCAACCTCAACGGTCTCCCGCTCGCCTCGACGGCGATCCACCTGGCCAGTTGCTGCTTCGACCTCGAGAATGTCATCCCTCTCGGCAACGTGACGATGAGGGTCTCGATCGCGGCCGCACCCTTGCCGGCGGTCAGCGTGAAGCTGAGCTTCGCCTTCGTTCCGACACCGGTCAGTTCAGCGCCGGACGCGGTCGGCGGATCGATCAGGACCCGGTCGACCGAGACCAGCTGATCCTGCGCCGGCACCTGAATCGGCGTCGCGGGGACGTGCGTGGCCTTGGCGACCACAGGCACCCTCACACGGCCGCTCGAGAACGACCCCAGGCCGACCATGAGCAGCAGCACAGCCGCGACGGCAAGTAGAGCCCCCGCGACGATCCGACGGCGTCCAGGCGCCTGGAATAGCCGGTTGGGTGCGCGCCGCGCGGGACCTCGGTTTTCGGTCTCGGCTTCGTGGATCCTAAGAGCCATAGCTCTGCATCCCATCTTGCGTCCGTGCCACGGTGCCGGCGCTGCCACTCAAAACGGAAGTCCTTTTCATTTGACGCGTTCTATCGCCCGAAGAAACGAGCGGTGAGGTCATCAATATGCGATCGTCTGCGCGAATCGTTCGGCAGGCGCGGTCAATCAGCCCGGATACGAAGTCTACTCGTTTTCCGCCAGTTTCCGGCAAATTGAGCAGCTTTCTCTCGGGATGCACGACAAGCAACCTCCCAAACCCGGCGATCGACGCATCACGACCCCTCTGCAGTCGACCTGACAACACCGGCGAGTCGAACTCAGCATTTTGACGGATGTGGCCCGAGAGTGCTGCGTCGTGGCAAGCCCCGGACGCTGCGTGCGGAGGAGACCGCTGTCCGGGGCCGGGCTGCAGAAGCTCCCGTGACTCAGCGGGCGGTCGCGGGGCCGTCCGATCTACGCCACGGGTGCCGTGCTGTATTCCTCGTCGGTGACGTGGTCGCCCCAGGTGACGGGGCTGCCGGAGTCGTCGGCCTCCTGCATGGCGATGTGGGTCATGAAGCGGTTGGGGGCGGCCCCGTGCCAGTGTTCCTCACTCGGCTCGAAGAACACGCGGTCGCCGGGACGGATGACCTCGACGGGGCCGCCGCGGCGCCGGCAGAGCCCGACGCCCTCGGTGACGAAGATCGTCTGCCCGAAGGGGTGGGTGTGCCAGGCGGTCCGCGCGCCGGGGGTGAAGTGAACGCTGGCGGCGCCAAGGCGAGAGGGTTCTGAGGGCGCCGCGACCGCGTCGACGTAGACGTCGCCGGTGAACCAGTCGGCCGGCCCTTTCACCGTTTCGATGCTGGTGCGTGTGATCTGCATGTCGATTGCTCCTCGGGTGGTGTGCACTCAGGCGACGGCCGGGTCGATCAGCATCATCGGTCGATCTTCTCACGCGCTTGGTCGCAATCCCAATCAGCGGTCAACGACCACCTCGCCGACCTCTAACGAGACGACGTGCGGCACAACGCGACGCTCGCCTTCCGGGTCGTCACGGCCGCCCGATAGTCAGGCGGGGTCCTGAGGCGCCCGGTGCGGCCGCCCTCAGCTGCTCTCGGTCTGGTGCGCGACGGGACCCGCGCGATTGGCTAGACCGGCGGCGGCGGCGGCTCGGGCGGCGGCGAGCGATCGGTACGTGACACCGTGAAGGCGCTGCCGGCGGTGTGCAGCGGCGATGGCCACGCGAGCAGGCGCCGTGGCTTGCCGCTGACCAACCCGAACTTGCTCGCCGCCCAGGCGTTGTCCGAGATCGTTCCCGAGTGCCCGGTCCTCGAACGCGCCTGCGCGTCGGTGAAGCTGACCGGTGAGAAGTCCGCGAAGGGGAACGATTGGCAGCAGTTGAGCGCTGGATCCTCGACGATCCAATCGGCGGAGCTCTCGTCGACTGATCTGGCACTGGTTCGCTTGACGAACGACCAGTGCTCGGTGGCGTCTGTCAGGGTCAGCCTGACCAGGTGACCGGTCACGCTGACGGACGCCTGGATGCGGTCGCCCGGGGCTACCGGGTGGTCGACCACGTGGCTCGGCGAAGGGTAGAGCTCCCACCACGCGCTTCCGAAGGCGGCTTTGTGCTTATCCGTGTCGCAGCTGGTGTCGGTGCCGATCTGCTCGATCGCTGTCGAGTCACCGAGCCCGACCCACGCCGACGCTTCCGAGAACGCCGTCGCCGCGGTAGTGCAACTCGCGCGGGGAACGGTCCACCCCGCGGAAACCTGGTCCATCCGGACGCCCTTCTCCCCGGCGACGTAGCCTGACCAGTCCGGGCTCGCGCTGTATCCCGGAACCAGCACAGCGCCGCTACCCGAGACAACCAGCAATGCCAACGTGGCCGAGATCACTCCGACGATGCAGGCTCGGGTGGGCATCGATCGCGACCCGGAAGATAGCGTGTCCGCGAACTCTTCCCGCCGGCCAGGGACTTCCCACCGTAGGGTATGTCGGCCTACTGCACGCTGCGCTCAGGTTCGCTACGGCGATATGAGAGCCTGAGGACGTGGCCGCACCGCGCGCCGTCCTGTTTGATTTCGCTGGCACGTTGTTCGCGCCCCGCGACCCCGCGGAAAGGGTCGCGGACGCTGCGGAGCAACTTGGAGTAGGGCTCGATGATCGCGATGCGAGAGACTTGGCCGAGAGCTATGCGCGGGCCGGGTTGCCGGGCGGTCCGTATCCCGCGTCGATCCCGGGAGAGCTTGAGTCGCTCTACGCCGAGCGTGACCTCGGTCCTGAGCAGCACCGTGCCGCGTATGTGGCGCTGCTATCGACGGTCCCCGGTCCGAGCGACGGATTCGCGGAGGCTCTGTATCAGCAGGCGCTGCGGCCGGAGGGCTGGGTCCCGTACCTGGACACGCTTGCGGTTCTGCGCGCGCTCTGGCGTGCTCGTGTTCGGGTGGGGCTGATCAGCAACGTCGGATTCGACCTCCGCGCGATCCTCGTTGGCCATGGTGTGAGACCGTTGGCCGAGCGCGCGACGCTCTCATTTGAGCATGGGCTCACAAAGCCTGACCCCGCGCTGTTCGCACTCGCGCTGACGTGCGTCGGAGCGACAGCAGCGCAGACGCTCATGGTCGGGGATCACCCGGTCGCCGACGGTAGCGCCGCGAACATGGGGATCAGAACCCTGCTACTACCGATGTCGCCCGCCGGTTCGGTCCATGGCCTAGCGCATGTTCTTGATCTCGTTCGCGGAGAGCGCGACTCGGTCCTTCGGCCGGTGGACGACCTCCGTGGCACATGACCCGAGCGATGCTCCGCTCGAGACAGGGACGCGATCGCTGATGAGCGAGGGCAACCGCGCCAAGACCGTTTCAGCGCCCGCCGTCGCCGTGCTCTCCGTCGACACCGACTTCCACGACAAGATCCCCGAGCTGTTTCCGTTTCGGCCCGAACTGCGGGACAACTTCGTCGCCGATGCGGACAATCGCGAACGCCTCGCGACGTTCAACGGGGCACTCCAGGCCGGCTACTTCATCCTCGCTGTCCGCGCCGCCGGACTGGCCGCCGGGCTGATGCTCGGCTTCGACGGGCCCGGGATCGATATGGAGTTCTTCGGCGGCCGCTCATGGAAGACAATCCTCGTAGTCAACATCGGCAAGCCCGGAGTCGATCCATGGTTCGACCGGCTGCCGCGGCTCGCCCACGAGGACGACGTCGAATACGACTAACGATGCCCGCAGACGGGCGGATCGACAATCCGGGAGACATTTGCTATGCGGCCGTGCGGGTCGTATCGGCATGGCTTCCGAGGTCCCTGTTCTCGGGGACGAACTTGCTCGCGGTGAACGTCGCGCCTTGCGGATCGGTGATGACGGTCATCCTGACCCAGGGGGCATCGAGCGGCGGGACGAGGACCTGGCCGCCGAGACTTGCTGCCCTTTCGGCGGTCGCGTCGGCGTCGTCGACCGCGGTGATGCGCTCGATCGCGATGCTCGGGTCGCCGACGACCCGGCCGCCGGTGCGCGCGGCAAGTTCCGCCAGCGTCCCGAGCGGCGCGCTCACGGCGTCGGCGACGCCTTCTCCACGATCTGCAAGATCTTCTCGATCTCGGGCGTGATGTCGACGCCGCCGTAGCCGACGAACTGGCGCGTGAAGACGTAGGTGAGGTGCTTGTCAGCGGCAACCTGCCGTGCCGCGTCGGTCACGTCACCGGTCAGTTCGTTCTGCTCGCGTACGAAGCGCTGCTGCAGCTGCAGCCGCTCTTGCGCTTTGCGGCGCGCCGAATCGCGCGAACGCTCGATCACTTGCGCATCGTACGAAAGCTGGTTCTGATAGTTGAGGAACTTCGGCCAGTTGGCCTTGATCCGTTCTTCGTCGATCAGACCGATGGAATTCTTGGGCGCCCCGCAGGCGGCGAGCGATGCAGCGAGCGCCGCGGCGATTACAATTCGTCTCATGTGCTATTCGTGGAGGCTTTCGATGTCCTTGAGGGCGTCGGGGGTGAGGTCGACTCCGCCGACGGGCGCGACGACGTCGCTGAGCACGACCGAGATACCGCGCTGCTGCGCCAGCACCCGGACTTCCCGTTCGATCTGAGCCACGATCTGGTCGTACAGGTCATCACGTTTCTTGCGCAGCTGGACGATCTGCGCCTGCGCGCCGCCTACCGAGGCGTCGTTCACGCCGTGGAGTTCGGCATACCGGCGGGAGAGGTCGGCGCGCGTCGCTTCGAAGCTCGCGATGGTCGTCTTCGCGTCGTCTTCGAAGCGCTTCTGATAGACGTCGTGCAGCTGCTGGATCTTGGCCCGCAGCTGCGGCGAGAGGTTCGGATTCGCTTGCGGCTGCGCCCGGCCGCCGGCACTCGTCGCGATGACCGTCCCCCCGACGCTGGCGGATTGGCGCTGCACGATCTGCTGGCGCGCGGCGAGCGAACCGCTGGAGCGTTTCTCGATCGAGCTGACCTCGGCGTTGAGCTCCTGCTGGACTTGCGTGTGCAGCTGCGCCTGCAGATTTGCCAGCGTCTGCTGATCGCGATTGCGCTGCGCGGCGAGCGCATCGCTCTCCTTGCGATCGAGTGCCTTGAGCTGGTTCTGTGCGTCCTCGCGGGCGGCGTCGTCGAGCGCGAGCGAACTCAGCTTCGTGTGGAGCGCGAGGCGCTGGGACGCGTCTTCGTTAGCGAGCGACAACGACAGCGCGGCTTCTTTCGATTGGAGTTCTTCGGCCTTCGCGCGGTAGGTGCGGGAGGCGCGGTCGTTGAGCGCCTTCTGCGCGGCGGAGATCTGCGATTGGTTGTGATGCTGCAGCGAGCTGCGGTAGGACTGCAGGTCGCGCTGCGCCTGCTGCGCGACGAACCCTTGCTGCTGCCGTGCCGTCAGGTTGACGTTGCCGGCGATCTGCGCCGCGCTGGCGCCGCCGATGTTCGCGCCTCGCAGCGCTGCGGCGATGGCCTGCGATTCTTGGGCCTGATACTGACGCTGTTTTTGATCGAGCAGTTTGCGCGTGCGGTCGGCGGCCGCGGTCAGTTCCCGTTGCAGTTCGGCCTCGCGTGCCCGCATCTGCGGATCGGCGCCGACCGCGCGCGGAGCGGTCGAGGTGAGATCGAAGGCGGCGATGCTGCGGTCGTAGCGCGCCAGCTGATCGTAGAGCGGATGTTTCTGCACCAGCTGATCCATCTGTACGTAGCCGATCGTGCCGCCGCCGGCGTTCGAACCCGCGTCGTTCGAGAGCCCGTGCGAGCACGCCGTCAGGCCGGCCAGCGCGATCAACGCGAGCCTCCCGGCTCCCGCGATCCGCGGTCCGGTCATTTCAGCTTGGCGGTCACGTCGCTCGTGATGTCCGTTCCCCCGAACACGATGTTCCCGCGGTCGATGACCAGGATCAGCCCCTTCGACCGCGCGACGTCGGCGATCGCACTGCGCGTCGCGTCGACGACGGGCTTGAGGGTGGAGGTCTGGCGGTCGTCGAGCGTCTTGTGATAGTCCTTCAGGACGGCGTCGCGGTCNNGTCCGTCTTGGCGTCTTTGAACTTCTGCCCGTAGAGCTTGTCCTGCGTCGCTTTGAACGCCAGGAAGTCGTCGCTTGCGGCTTTGACTTTCGGCGTCTGATCGATCGCCTGCTGATCGACGTAGCCGACTTTCGACGGCGGCGGCGTCGACACGGGTGGGACGGGCGCGCCGACGCCGGTCAGCAGATCCCGAACGTTGCCGGTGATGTCGGTGCCCCCGTAGACGACGATGCGGCGGTCGACGACGACGCTCAAATTTTTCGACGACGCGACGGACGCGATCGCGACCTGCGCACGCTGCAGCAGCGGCCCGAGCACCTGGCGCTGTTTATCGGCCATGCGGTGCTGGAATTCCGCGCCGAGCTGCTGCTGCTGTGCCCGCGAAGCGTGGGCGGCGCGCTTGCTGAACTGCCGCTCGAGCCCCTGTCCGTACTGCTGGAGCTGTCTGTTCGCCACCTGGAACGCCGGCAGCGAAGCGATCGCGCCTTGATCGATCGAACCGATGTCGGTGATGTCGGTCGCGCCCACCGCCGGCAGCGCGAAGAGTGCGGCCCCAAGCGCGCAGGCCAGCGCGACGGCGCGACGGCGCGAATTCCGAACGTGCATACGTGACACTAGAAGGTCTGCCCGATTCCGAACGAGGTGTGCGTGCCGAGAGTACCCTTGGCGAAGTCGAGCCGCAGCGTGTGCAGCCCGAGCTGCGGCACGTCGAAGCGCACGCCGACACCGTAATCCGAGTGGAACTGATAGGCGTTGAGGTCGTACGTCGCGGTGCCGGTGTTGGAGATACCGCCGCGGATCCGCACGCCGCCCGTGTCCTCGAAGGTGACGATCGAGAACTTCCGGTCGGGCGTCAGCGGGATGCGGATCTCGATCTGGCCCAGCAGTTCGTTGGTGCCGTAGTATGGGTCTGAGTAGCCGCGCAGCTGCTGATCCGAGAACACGAACAGCTTGTTGGTCGGAATGGAGCCGACCGAATCGCCGACCACGCCGTGGAGGCCGAGCGTGATGTTGTGCGGCAGCGGATAGAACTTCGCCACGTCGAGCGTGTAGATCTGATACTGGAAGTCCGACGCCAACGCGCGGTCGCTGATTTCGTCGCTGATCGTCGCGAGCAGACCGCGCCGCGGGTTGAGCACGTCATCGCGCGTGTCGGCGCGCAGGCCGAGCACGATACTGTGGAGCCGGTAGGACTGGTTGTTGTTCACCTGCGCGATCGAAGGCGCGGTGATGCCGTACGCGTTCTCCAGCGAGTTGCACGACGGATCGAGCGGATCGGCCGCGCACGCTGACTGCGAGACGACGTTGGTGGCGAGCGGGAAATAATAGCCGGAGGGGAGCGACGCTCCGGCAGCCACGGTCTGAATGTTCGCTCCGGCCTGCACGGTGAAGATGTCGTTCAAACGGCGTCCGATGGTGGTCGAGAGGCCGGCCGAACGCGACGCGTATGTCGCATCGATACCGTTGACGATGTTCGTCGACACGGTCGAGAGCAGCGACACGGGGAACGGCCCGCTCGTCGGACATCCGAGCGTCGGGGAACTGGTGGGCGGTCCGATCGGTGTCGGGATCGGCGCGCCGATCATGTTGCCGGCGGCGGTGCCGACGCAGTCGTCGTAGACGGGATAATAATTGGTCTGCCGCTGCGTGAAGATCGTGCTGGCGAGGCTGTACTTCTGGGATTGTTCCGTGTTGCCGAGATACGGCACCGTGAACGACAGGCTCTCGTCGGCGACGCGGCTACCGCGCT
>PMOY01000082.1 GCA_003165655.1 Solirubrobacterales bacterium | reverse complement strand
CTCGCGCAGGAGCTCGCCCGGCGTGCGCCAAACCGGGTCCGCCGGCTTGTGCTGTGCGCGAGCGCGCCAGGCCTGGGGGGGATCCCGCCGCGCCCCGTCGCCGCGCTGATGTTGGCCACGCCGGCGCGTTATTACCACCCCCGCCTGCTTGCGCTCACGCTCCCGCATATCGCGGGCGGGCGCACCGCCCGCGAACCCGACGCGTTCTCCGAGCAGTCCGCGGCGCGACTGCTCCGCCCCCCCAGCGCTGTCGGCTATGCCTACCAGCTCTACGCGGTCGCCGGCTGGTCCAGCCTCCCGTGGCTGCACCGGGTGTCACAGCGAACCCTGGTCGTGGCCGGGGAAGACGATCCGAGCGTCCCCGTCCGGAACGGCCGCCTGCTCGCCTCTCGCCTGCCCGATGCGCGCCTGCACGTCGTCAAGGGAGGCGGACACCTATTCCTCCTCGATGAGCCCGAGACAGTCGTGGGCGTGATCAGCGCCTTCCTCGACGAGGACTGATCCACGCACGTCAGGCGACGCCGGCCTCGTGTTCATCGTCGACGCCGTGGAGGCCGAGCTAATGGTGGCGGTGGCCCGTCCTCTCAAGGTGCGAGCGCCAGCGCCCGCCAGGCCGCCAGCCGCTGGTGTCCGGAGCGTTCCGATGGTCCCCGAGGTCGCCGGGCGCTCGCGAAGCTCGCTCAGCGGGATCTCTTCACCGCCGATGAGATCCGGTGTTCGCGCCGGCTGCAGACAGGCGCTCGCCGTGGATGCAGCAGCCGCCCGCCGCGTTTCCCCGCTGTCGGGGACCGTCCGCGGCGGCGGTGCCGACGGCGCCCGCACACGCTTGATAGATGCGGCGCAGACCCGCTGCGCACCGTTCAGCGTCGGCGCAGCCGCGGTTGGAGACGCGTTCTGCCATCCGCTGCACGGCGGCGCGGTTGCACGGGACGAGAAGGACTAGGGTCGTTTATGAGCGATGATGATCAGGTAGTCGCTCGGTGCTCGGAAGTGCTCGTCGGAGGCGATGTTGGCTTCGGCGCTGAGAGCGATGAGCTCCTGGCGCAGTGCCGGCCAGCGCTGGTCGGTGAGGAGCTTCTGGCGCGCTTGTAGTAGGGGGCCATAGTAGTCGGCCATCAGATCGATGAAGGCCTCTGGTGACGGCGCTTCGAAGTGCAGGGTCGCTCGGTCGACGATCAGGTCGACCGGGGCGCGCGGTGATCGCGCACCCGTAGTTGTGCTCGAGGAACTCGACCCCGGCGTCGACGGACTGGGCCGGCTCCGCGGGTGTTCACTCCGGCCTCAGGCTGATCCCGAGATCGGGCTTGACGATGGAGGCGACGTAGGTCGGCCAGATCCTGGCGCCGTTGCAGCGGAAGTTGACGACCTCACCGTCGGCGGCGTCGAAGGTGAGGGTTCGGCTCGAGTACCTGCCCTTGCGCAAGACGAGGTTGTGGCGTCCGGGTTCGATCGGGGTCTCTACCGTGTCGTGGTTCGCGAGCGAGCCGACAGGTGTGCCGTCGACTGAGATCTCAAACCGCCCGCGTCGAAGCTCGGGGGCGGAGGAGCCGACGTTGCGCGTCAGTCGCAGGGTCGCGGGCATTGCTGTTCTCCTCTGTGTCTGAATTGTTGTCTGCCTTGTCGAAGAATTTCGCGCCGGGACCGGCGGTCACGTCCGCGTTCCGGTGATGAGTCGTTCGCGGTCGAATACGGCTGCGACGGCTCGCCAGGCGAGCAGGTCGATGGCCAGCAGGGCGGCGGCGAGGCCGACCGCGAGGGCGGTCGACACGGTGATCACGTTCAGCGATATCAGCGCCAGGATGGCCAGTAGCGGCAGGGTGCCGAGCACGCTCAACTGCTGGGCGACGCGCATGTCCGTGGAGCGGGCGGAGACCGCGATCCCGACCCAGATCGCCCAGCCCGCAAGCAACGGGGTGAACAGCAGCTGGACCAGCACGTGCGTGCGTGCGTAGATCGCCGTGGTGATCGCAGGGTGAGCAAAAAGGGCCGCGGCGGCGAGGAAGATGCCAAAGACGATGTATGCGATGACGATGGTCGGAGCGAAAGCGGCCAGCGCTTTGCCGATGAGGAACTCCTCGCGGCGGATCGGGGTGATCAGGACGGGCTCAAGGGTGCCCTGCTCGCGCTCTCCGACGATCGAGTAGGCGGATAGGCTGGAGGGCAGGAACGCCGGGATCACCAGCATGTACAAGAGCGAGAGTCCGATATGCAAGTTGAGGTTGGTGGTGTCCGTCTTCGCATTGGCGTTGAACAACTGGATCATCGGCAGGATGATGAAGAGCAGTGGCAACACCGTCATCGTGCCGATCACGAAGCGGTTGCGGCGATAGTCCCGCAGTTCCTTGACGGTGATCGCCCGGACGCGGGTCCAGCTGAAGCTCATCGGTTCTTGGCCTCCACGTCCTCGTTGATCAGTTCGAGGTAGACGTCCTCCAGTGAGTGGCGGGACTCGGCGAGCGAGAGGATGTCGGCGCCGGCGCCGACCAGCGCTCGTGCCACCTGCGGGGCCGCAATCTCAGGGTCTGAGACGGCGAGTGTGTAGCCGGATGGCGCCTGCTCCCATCCTTCGACTCCGGGCAAACCGCCGAGCACCGCGTCGGGATCCTCCAGCCGCGTGCGGACTCGCACGTCCAGAGATCGGCTGAACAGTTGGTCGCGCAGGTCGTGGGGCCGGCCGATCAGCCGTAAGGTCGTACTCAGGATCGCCACTCGGTGGCACAGCCGCTCGGCCTCCTGCAGCCGGTGCGTGGTGAGGAAGATCGTCACCCCCTTCTCGCGTAATGAGCCGATCAGCTCGTGAACCTCATGCGTGGCCACGGGATCAAGACCGGAGGTCGGCTCGTCAAGGAACAGCACGGCCGGGTCGTTGAGCAGCGCCCGCGCGAGCGCGACCCGCTGGCGCAACCCCTTCGACAGCGCCCCACACTGATCGGTTCCACGGTCGGCGAGGTTGACCGCCCGCAGAGCCCGGTCGATACGCCCGCGAATATCGTCTAGCTCGTAGAGCCCGGCGAAGCACTCCAGGTTCTCCATCACCGTGAGGCGCAGATACAGACCTGGGGACTCGGGCATGATCGAGATCCGCGACCGGATGGCCGGTCCGTTCTCGGGGCACAACTCGATGCCGGCCACTGTCGCGGACCCCGAGGTCGGCGCGAGCAGCGTGCCGAGCGTCCGCACTGTCGTGGTCTTCCCCGCCCCGTTGGGACCGAGGAAGCCGAACACCTCGCCGTAGCCAACTTCGAACGAAACGTCATCGAACGCGACGCGCTCGCCGAAGTGCTTGGTCAAGTGCTCGACCACCACGGCGCACTCGCCCTTCGCGCCGTCGAGGGTCGACGCATCGGTGATCGGTTCAGCGCGACTGGTCACTTCAGGTGCCGGCTCGGAGGTGACGGGCATCTCGCCGGGCCGCCGCAACGCGCCGGGACTCCGGTACGAGCGGGCGCATCGACGAGTCCCGAGGGGTCCGATGCCCAGTGGCACATCGTCGCCTCGTCGCCATCGACCTCGACCCACCATCGCGAACGTACGCCAATTCGGTAGCGCGCATAGCTCGACGGTAGCAGACCGACTGGGCAGATTGCTAGTTTACTGGTCGTGCAGCCAGGAGCCGCGGCCGGCGATGAGAACCGGACCTTCATCGAGACCGCCCGACGCGCGCAGATCGTGGCGGCGGCGATCGACACGATCGCCGAGTTCGGATATGCGGGAGCGTCCTTCGCCCGCATCGCTGAAAGATTGGGGATCAGCCGAGGCTTGATCAGCTACCACTTCGCCGGCAAGGACGACCTCATGAAGCAGGTCGTTCGCGACGTGATCGAGAAGGGCATGGCCTACATGCGTCCGCGGATCCTCGCCGGGTCAACCGGCCCGGGAATGCTGCGGGCCTACATCGAATCGAACCTCGTGTTCATGCGCGAGAACCGCAAAGACCTGATCGCCGTCCTCGAGATCGCACGTAGCGCGGACGGGCGACGCCTCTTCTACGGCGACAGCGACGTGGTCGACGCGGTCCGTGCCCTTGAGCACCTGTTGTCTGGCTTCCAAACAGCCGGCCAGTTCCGCGCTGACTTCGACCCCCGCGTCATGGCAATCGCGATTCGCGCCGCGATCGACGCCGTACCGTCCCGGCTCGCCCCGGAGCCAGAGTTCGACATCGACAACTACGCCCGTGAGATCGCCACCACCTTCGACTTGGCGACCCGCGTCGACACCTGACACGAGACCCGTGCCGCGAACGGCGCCCGGCCACCTTCACCGCCCGTCAAGGCTCGCCGCTCCGGCGCGGAGCGAACCAACGCGCCCGCGGCCGGCACCAAGTAACGCGCTGATACCGAAGCGGGTCCGGCTCAGCTCGACACGCGAGCGCTCCTAGTCGCCAATTTCGCGTCTCGCAACCCTCGCATTCCGAGACTGTCTGCGCTGGCGCCGACTGGCGCCGAGATACCCGTCCCGAAATGGAAGCGGGAGCGGCGCGGCCGCCGCCTCTGCACAGAAGTCTTGCCGAGACCGCTGCAGATCGATCGTTGGGGAAGCGACCTCTGGGCTCGAAGAGTGCCGAGTTCACGCGGGAGCGGCAGCCTCCGGTGAGAGCGCCTACCATTACGCCCGTAGTCGTGAACACCGTAGGGGACATCGGCTTGGTATCTGAGCCGCAGGCGCTTCTGCCGGCGACCAGGTGGTTCCTGCGGATCGTGGCGCTGCTGGTCTTCCTCGTCGGGATCCAGCTCTACCTGCTCAGCTCCCAGACGGCGACCGAGTTCGCCTGGACGATCAAGCCGCCGCTGACGGCCGCCTTCATGGGAGCTAACTACTGGGCCTCATGCCTGCTCGTGATCCAGTCGAGCAGGGAGCGAGCCTGGGCGTACGCGCGGCTGGGGCTGCTCGCCGCGAGTCTCTTCACTTGCCTGATGCTGGTAGCGACGCTGATCCACCTGGACAAGTTCCACACCCACGACGCCACCGGCATCGTATGGATCGTCGTCTACGTCGCCACGCCGATCGCCCTGGCAATCCTGCTACCCCGCCAGATCCGTGCGCCCGGCGTCGCGCCGAGACGCTTAGCGCCGATGTCGCCCGTAGCGCGCTGCGTGTTCGCGTTCCAGGCGGCGGTGACGCTTTCGTTCGGAGTCGCGCTCTTCGCCCTGGGACACGGCGCGCAGGCGATGTGGCCCTGGGCGGTCACCCCGCTCACCGCCCAAGCAATCGGCGCCTGGCTGATCGGCCTCGGCGCGGGCGCAGCGCTGGCCGTCTTCGAGGCGGACTGGCTACGCGTGCGCGCCGCTTCAGGAACATTCGTGTTACTCGGCGTTCTTCAGGGCATCGCGCTCGCGCGCTACAGCGGCTCGGTCGACTTCAACGCCGCGGGAGGCTGGCTCTACGCCGCATTCGTCCTCCTCATCACGCTCGTCGGCCTCTATAGCTGGCGCGCCGGTTGGGTGACCGCAGCCCACCGGTTGGAGACCTCGCCCAAATCCGCGGAATCGGCCTGAGGTCGTCCTCGGCCGCCACCATCGCCCCGACGTGCGGGGAGCGCCGCGACCGAGAGATGCTGCGCTGTCGGGCCGCGCGAATAGCGGCACTCTGAGACGGGTTCATCAGACGGCTGCGTCGGGCCTCTTGCGGCACGTCTCAATCGAACGCTCGGGCTGCCCGACGCTGCTCCTCTGGACCAAGGAACGGCGCAGCGCCGCCGACGAGGGTCGAGAGTTGCGTCGAGTCGAGGTGGGAAAGCGGGTGGCTGCCCCAACGGGCCGCGGAACCTGCTCGTCGCCACTTGCGCGACTGTCCGCGTCACGAGGAGACGTGCGCCTGGTCGCTGGCGCTGCTTGTCTCACGTTTGGGACGATCGTCACCAACAAGATCGCCAAGCTCACCACCGAGGAGCCCTGGTCAGGCTACAACGAGCAAAACGTCGGCGCGATCACCACCGCCCTGGCAGCCGACAACGCCGACACCGCCCGAAAGGTGCGCTCCGAGAGCGCCAGCACAAGGACCGCGCCGGGGTCCTCGAGGTAACAGACCACCACACCCGCAATTAGCCGACTCCAAAGCAGGGTCCTCCAGCCCGCACGCGCTCGGTCCGACACGCAGCGCCAGGCACGGGGATCGCCGATTCCAGGGCCAGCACGGAGGCGTGCAGGATCGGTGTGTTGCGTAGGAAGCGTCGATCGTGCTTACACGCCGGCTGTGGCGGGGCGTCGGCGACTCGGGCAATTCGGATTTGCGGGTGCTGGCGTGTCACGATGATGAGATGAAGATTCGGTTCGCCGTCGCCCCGGGTAGCGCCGCGTTGGCAGACGGTGAGCTCGTGGCGTTCTCCGACGCGATCGAGGCCAGCGGCTTTGATGGGATCTGGCTGTCTGACGTCCCGCTCGCGCCGGTGATCGATCCGCTGCTCGGCCTGGCGCTCGTTGCGGGACGGACGACGCGCCTGAGGTTGGGGGCGAACGTGGTCCCATTGGGGCGCAACCCGTTTCTGCTTGCGAAGCAACTGGCGCAACTCGACCGCATCTCGAACGGCCGGCTGTTGCTGAGTTTCGTGACTGGGATCGGGGCGGCGGGGGAGCGCGAGGCGCTCGGGCTCGGAGACGCAGGACGGGGTGAGGTACTCGAGGAAGTGCTCGGACTGCTTCGGCATTGGTGGGCCGGCGAAACCGTCGAGCACACGTCCGAGCGTTGGTCCTTCACTGGGCTGGCGGCCGTCGCGCGGCCCGTCCAGGATCCGCTCGAGGTCTGGCTCGGGGGTCGCGGGCCGAAGGCGCTTGACCGTGTAGGCCGGGTCGCGGACGGCTGGCTTGGCGCGCAGGTAACGGCGGACGAAGCGCACGCGGCAAGGGAGCGAATCCAGGCCAGTGCTGAGTACGCCGGCCGCGAGATCGACCCCGAACACTTCGGTCTCAGCATCGCCTATACCCGTGGGTCTCCTGATCCAGAGCTGCTCCGCACGCTGGCGGCACGACGACCGGACATCGACCCGCTCACGATCCTCCCGGTCGGCGCGGCGGCCCTACGCTCCGCCATCCACGACTACGTTGCGGCGGGCCTGTCCAAGTTCGTGATCCGACCCAGTGCTGCCGTTGAATCATGGATCGACGAGTCCGAATGGCTGGCCGACACAATCCTCGACCTCCAGACCTGACCCCAAACACCTGGCAGTGGCTGCACGCCAGCTCCCGCAACGGGCCGGACGTTGGGCGTGACCACCTTTCGCCGTAAGCGGTGCTTCCCGGCGGCGTGCAGAATCGCCGATCTGCATAGGTGTAGTTCCTGAGTAGGTTGGTTCATCCGGGCCTCCTTGGAGGCTGAGAGCTGCCAAGCACCTCAGTCCCACCAAGGAGGACACCGGATGAATCTGGACGCTAACGCGGCGCTCAGTCTGAAAGGCCGTCGAGAGCTCTGCCGCGCTGTGGTTGAGCGGGAGCGGACGGTGACGGCGGCGGCCGAGGCCGCCGGAATCAGTGTCCGCTCCCGCCCGCAAGTGGGTGGGTCGCTTCCGCGCCGAGGGAGAGCTCGGGCTGCGTGATCGCTCCTCGGCACCGCACGGGTGTCCGCACCGGACCGGTGAGCGGCGGGTTCAGGCGATCGCGGCGCTCAGACGGGTGCGGTTCACCGGCCCCGAGGTCGCCGAGGTCCTCGATATGCCGATCTCGACCGTCTCGGGGATCCTAAAGAGGATCGGGATGGGCAAGCTCGGACGCCTCGGCCTCGAGCCCGCGGTCCGATAGGAGCGCGAGCGGCCCGGTGAGCTGATCCACATCGACATCAAGCGGCTCGGACGGATCCAGCACGGCGCCGGCTGCCGGTTCACCGGAGACGCCGCCCGCAGCAAACGGCCAACTCGCAAGGACGCGCTCGGCGTCTCACGCCAGACCGCAGGCTGGGAGTGCGTGCACATCGCCATCGATGACTGCACCCGCCTGGCCTACGCCGAAGTCCTCCCCGACCAGCAAAGGCGCACCGTCATCGGCTTTCTCAGACGCGCAGTCGGGTTCTACGCCCGGCATGGCATCACCGTCGAGCGCGTCCTGACCGACAACGGCGGCGCGTACCGCTCCACGATCCACGCCGCCGCTTGCCGCACCCTCGGGATCCGCCATCTACGCACCCGCGCCTACCGACCCCAAACCAACGGCAAAGCCGAACGGTTCATCCGCACCCTCCCGGGCGGCTGGGCCTACGGCGCGATCCACCGCTCAAGCACCGAACGGACCGCCGCGCTTGACGGATGGCTCTACCACTACAACCATCACCGCAAACACTCAGCCCTCAACCACCAACCGCCCATCGCTCGCCTCCACGAGCGGAACCAACCTCGACGGGACTTACACCTAGGTAACGGCGCCGGGCGAGCCTACGGTCCGCCGGCTCCCGAGGGCCAGCCCGCTGCGCGGCATGGCGCTGCTGCTTGACGCCTGAACGGGTCACATCCGCCCTGTGGCCGCTTGGCACAGTGTGGGCGATGTACACGTTGCCCGCGCGGTCGACCGCCACACCCTCCGGAAGTTGGGGTTCGCGCTGAGGGGCAGCTGATGGTGGGCGCGACCACGTCCGTGACACGATTGACTCACCGACTCTGCAGCGTGCGCACCAGACGCTTGGCCCGGCCGCGACTGAACCGCTTGACCTCGAACGCCCACGCGGTGCCGTCGGTGAAGGTGAGGCGCAGCGGAGCCGAGCTGAGGATATAGAACGTCGGGTGTCGCCAATCGCCGGCGAGCTCGACTTGCGCGACAGTGCTGCGCGGAACTCTTGTGACTAGCTGTCCGAGCCGCCGGCCGACCCCCCCTTTCCCTGGTTCGGTCGTCGTCAGGGCGAGCTCCGTATCCGTCACGGCGAGGTACCCCCAGCAACCATAGTTGGGTGTGCTCTTGCTCGCCGCGGCGTCCCGCCGGCGCTCCTCGGCGGCGCGCTCGCTGCCTAGCCTCTCGCCGATCGTCGGGCGGATCGTGCCCGGTACAAAAACGCGCGTCGTCGAGTGGGCGGCCCTG
Organism: Solirubrobacterales bacterium; assembly: GCA_003165655.1. Lineage (GTDB taxonomy): Bacteria > Actinomycetota > Thermoleophilia > Solirubrobacterales > Solirubrobacteraceae > Palsa-465. The sequence goes on along the minus strand of PMOY01000082.1, from coordinate 1,384 downwards.
GCCTCTCCCGCTCTGAAGAAACCGACCGGGCTTACCTCGACACCGGCGATCTGCGGTGCGCCGAGCAAGTCGGATGCGTCGATCACGTCACTTCCCTCGATTCGTGGCCCGAGTGCCCTCCGGCGAGTGCAGACGAACATACACGAAAGGCCCGGCATGCAGGTACGACGCGGACGCTAACCACATTGTCGGCGCTGCAAGCAGCGCTACGGAAATTGCCGGCGTCGGGCTCGGCGATGGACACCCCCCTCGGGTCCGAAGCGGTCATGCTCGCGATGTCCAGTATCACGGATCTGCATGGGCATGCTTCGACCGGCTTGGCCGCCGCCGGATCCGACGGCGCGAGTGCAGCGAGGTCATCGGAGCGCACCGCCGGCGCCCTAGCGATCGTGTCGATCAAGGACGAGCGGCTGCGGAGGCGGCGGCCGCAATCTGGCGAGCCTTGACGCTCCGCGACACTGCCGAGATTGCCGAAACCGACAGCGGCCGACCGATCTCCGGTCGCTCTGTTTCCCCGCGTGAGCTGTCTCGCAAGAGTGCTTCTCGTCGTCGGACTCGCGAGCGGCCGCGTCGGGTGTCGGCTCTTGCGCACCCCTGGCGATTCGACTCGGCCGGCGGGATCTGACTAGGTTCAGCCCGAACGCCCGGCAACCGAGCGACCGGCGCACCAGCGCCCAGTCCCCGGCCGCTCGAGCTCCACACGGCGCGCGACCGTCAGGCGCGACTGCGTAACCGTCACCGGGCACGGTCGTCCTGCCCGCCGGCGCCAAGCCTCATCTAGAACACGGGACCAGAACCGCTGCGCTTTCTGTTCGTCGCGGTCGACGGACACGAAGGCGACCCGCGCGTTGGTCGAACGGTCAGCCCACGCACGCAACAGCGAGGTCTTGCCACTTCCCGCCGGCGCCGAGATGACCGTCACCCGCCTCGTCACCGCATCGAGGTGATTTCCGTTCTGCCCGGCGCTCGCCGTCCTCGTGACTCTCCGGCTCGCCTCAGTCCTCCGCGTGGGCCGCTAGCTTGGCGAGCTGGGTGGCGCCGTCCAGACGTCGCATGTCCTGTTCGTCGAGCTCGATGTCGCCCGCGGCGATGTTCTCCTCGAGGTGCTTGACTGATCTGGTCCCGGGGGCTCTCACCCCGCCCCGCTGGAGTGCCGCCGGCGATCTGGCTTACCTAGACGAGGCCGGCATCGACCTTGCCGTGCTGTCGATCAGCGCGCCAGCACGCCTTCGTTCGCTCAGGGCGGCGGCGCGTGGCCTAGCGTCGACCGCGGTTTGCGTCAGGACTTGATGCGAGGGGCGATCTCGGCGGCTGCCAGCTCTATCTGTCGCGGCTCGTCGCCCAGCAACCAGAGGTACACACGCTGACACCCGCTGCTCGCATA
>PMOY01000383.1 GCA_003165655.1 Solirubrobacterales bacterium | reverse complement strand
CTCGACCGTGTCCTGCAGCGCGCCGCCGCTGTACTGCACCGCACCCACGTCGGGCTCCCAGATCCCACGGTAGAGCTTGTTGACGTACCCGAGGTCCCGAGTCATGTAGAAGAGGAAGTCGACCTGGCCGTGGTAGAGGTGGGTGAGATTGATGCCCGAACCGAACACCCGCTCGCCGGCGTAACGCGGGTGGTCGACGACGGCGCCGCGCATCACGCCGACCTCGATCGCCGGATCGAGCAGGATCAGGTCGACGCCGCATTCGGTCGGGCCGAGCGTCGCGCAGTCCTCGGCGTTGAGATGCCGTGGGTTGCTGAGCTCGAGGATTCCGGCGCTGCCACGGCGGGTGACTCGGACAGGGCCGAGGTCGACGTGGCCGGTCGCGCGGAATTCCTCGATCCGCTCGAGCGCCTCGGCCGTTGGCCTGAGCATCGCGCCGATCAGGTGGCGACCCTCGCGCGGCAGGGCAAGGATGCGAGCGAGCAGCAGTCCCTGAGCGAGCTCGATCCCATGCTTCTCCGCCAGTGGCCGCGCGCGCTCGGCCTCCATCTCGGCGGGAGTCGGCACGAGACCGGGAACGCGCTCCGCGGCCGCGTAGAGAAGCTCTTCGAGGCGCAGCGACCGGGTGGCGCCGTCGGTCAGCTCGTCGTAGAGCTCGGGGACGGAGAGGCCGGCCTGCTCGAGCAGCTCGATCTGGTCGGTCACCGTCGGCGGCACTAACTTGCTCCTCGCAACTCGCGCATTAACATAGAGTCTGTGTCCAGCGGCCGCGAGTTGTGGGAGAGGGCGGAGGAAAGTGGCTCTGGCTGACGGGCTTGCATCGATTGTGCCGCTGCGCCCCGCGATCCGCGAGCCGGAGCGCTGGCGCGTTCGCGGTGCTGATACCTCGCGGCGGCTCGAGTCGTGGGCCGAGATCCTCGCGGCGACGCACCTGGCGTTCGACGTGCACGCGACTTTCCGGACGCCGCGCGACTTCCGCGGGGCGGTCACCAGGAGGGCGATCGGCGACCTCATGCTCGTCGACTGCGCGGCCTCGCCGTTCCTGGGCCATCGCAGCCGCGCAGTGATGGGCGCGCAGCGAGAAGGCGCCCAGTCCGAGGACATCCTCGGGTTCCAGTTCGTGTGCAAGGGCGTGGAGCTCGTCCGCGAGGGCGCGCGCGAAGTGGCGCTCAAGGCGGGCGACGTCGTGCTCTGGGACGGTCTGCAGCCGACCGACGTGGAGATCGTCGAGTCGTTCTGCAAGCGGACGCTGCTGTTCCCGCGCGCACGCGTGCTGGCCGTCTGCCCGCGCCTCGCGGATCTTCGCGCGCTGCCGTCGCTCGATCGCAGCGGCCCCGCGAGGCTGCTCATTCGGTACATGAACGCGCTCGCGGCCGAGGTGCCCCGGCTCGAGCCCGCCGCCGTGGTCGCCGCCGGCAACGCGGCGCTCGAGCTGCTGCGGGCCGCCATCGAGCCGAGCGTCCCGACGAGCCGATCTGCGGCGCGCGCCGCGATGCGGACCGAGATTCGGCGCTACATACGCACCCGTCTGCAGGATCCCGGGCTCGACCCGAGCTCGATCGCCCACGCGTACGCAATGTCGGTGCGCGCTCTGCACTCACTGTTCGAGGACGCGGACGAATCGGTCGCCGGGCTGGTGCGCAGCGAGCGACTGGCCCGCTGCTTGGAGGACCTGCGCCAGCCGAACGCGGGATCGGTAACGGACATCGCCTTTCGCTGGGGGTTCTGCGACGCGGCTCATTTCTCGCGGGTCTTCAAGCGCGCGTTCGGCGCCACCCCGAGCGAGGTCCGCCATGCGGCGCTCGTCGGTGCCGGGTCCGCGATCGATGACGCGGAGTCGGGCACCGTCAGCCCCGCAACGCTGCTCTCGTCGTCCATCTAGACGGTCCGCTCACAGCCACTCGAGCAGGTCTGCGACACCATCGACGACGGCATCGGGGCGCTGGCGCGCAGGCAGACGCTCGAGCGAAACCGTACCGGTGATTCCGCTGCGCACGAGCACCGTGCGCGAACCGCCGAGCCGGCCGAGCGCGATGTCCATCCCGACGTCGTCTCCGATCACGGCCAGCTCGGATGCGGGCAGGCGCAGGCGCGCGCTGACCTCGGCGACGGCAGCGCGAGAGGGCTTGCCGACCACTCGCGGGCGCGCGCCGCCGACCTTGGCGATCGCCGCCGTGACCATCGCGCCGCGGCTGAGGATCGGCCCGTGGGCGCCGGCATAGGCGGGGGCGTAGCTACCGGTGAGCAGCGGAGCACCCCGCCTCACCGCCCGCGCCGCGCGCTCCAATGACGCCATGTCGAGCTCGTCGATGTGTGCGACGAACACGACCTCGGCCTCCTCACCCGCGGCGAGGCTGATGCCGGCCGCCGCCATCCGGTCGCGGGTCACCTCGGTGGCGAAGACGAGCGCGGGGCGGCCGGGGTGGCGGCGGCGCAAGTAGGAGATCGCGCTCTCGACCGGCGTCAGCAGCTCGTCGTCGGCCACCTCCAAGCCGTCCTCTCGCAGCCCGCGGGCGATCGCCTGCGGGCCGATGTGGCTGCCGTTGGTGAACAGGACGAGCGGGCGGCCGGAGGCGCGGATGCGGTCGAGTACCTCGGCCGCGCCGGGCTGGGGGCGCGCGCGCCCGTCGTGACCGCGGTGGACGAGCGTGCCGTCCACGTCGAACACGAAGCCCCGGACGTCGTCCAGCCTGAGAGCGTGCTGCGCGGGGTTAGCCGGCACGGCGCCAGACCACCGTGTCGCCGTCCTTGACGAGCGAAAAGTGGGAGATCGAGGGCCGTCGAGACAGTTCCTGCAGCAGGGTGACCACCGGCGCTCGCCCGGGTCGCGCGGCCGCCAGGGCAGGGTCGCCCGGCCGCCCGCGTGCCTGAACCATCGCGTCGACCTGCTCGGCGGGCATCGTCAGGCGCAGCAGCAGCTCCTCCTCCGAGATCCGCCGGCCGAACCGCGCGCGAGCGCCCTCCAGGCTGAGCGGCCGCAGCTGATCCAGCGTGCGCGCCTGCGGTCGAGACAGGACGCGCTCGGCAACGTCGGGGTCCACCGGCGCCGGGGCGTCGCCGTAATGCCCGAGAAAGTAGCGCACGGTCTCGTCGGAGACATTGACCCAGCGCTCGCTGTCGATCACGTTCCGCGCCGCCTGGCTGGCCACGAACTGCGAGACGGGCGTGACCAGGATCGGATAGCCCATCTCGGCGCGCACCTGGGTCACCTCCTCCAGCACCGCCGCGAACAGCTCGGGACGGCGCAGCTCCTCGAGCATGCGACGCGTCGTGCTGACCATCCCACCGGGCAACTGATGGCGGTAATACGCGACGTCGAACTCCTGTGGCGTTCCCGCCCGCAGGCCTTTCGCCCGGGCGAGCTCGTGGAAGTGCTCGGACACCACCTCCTGCGCCTCGAGGTCGAGCGCGTGCGCGAAACCCGCCGCCTCGAGGTTGCGCGCCGTGCTGATCGCCTCCGGTTGGGAGGTGCCGCGCGATAGCGGACCCGACGCCGTATGGACCACCGGGAACCCGGCCTTGACGCCTTCGACGTAGACCTGCGGCGCCAGGCCGATCGTGCAGTGGCTGTGCAGCTCGACCGTGCGCTCATCGGCCGCGGCGATGAAGTGGGGGGCGAGCTCACGCACCGCGTCGACCGTCAGCAGCCCGCCGGGATCCTTGAGATAGAGACGATCCATGTCCGTGCAGGTGGCCATCGCGGCAGCCCGTTCGGCGTAGTACGCGTGGGTGTGGACATCGCTGATGGAATAGGTGAGTCCGATCACCACTTCCTCGACGCCTTCCGCGCGCGCCATCGCGGCGAGCCGCTTCAGGCGCGCGGGATCGTTGGG